>NZ_FOIN01000017.1:7735-54219 GCF_900102365.1 Thomasclavelia cocleata
GCATTGAATTCAGTTACTACTGCTGGTACTACTTTATCTAATTGTTCTTCTGTTACATTACCTGCCATTTCAACTGCAATTTGTAATGCTGTTTTACTTACTGCTGTTTCTTCTGCTTTTACTAAAGCTTCTTTAGCTTCTTGTAATACTGTTATAGCATTATCTACTTCTTCTTGTGTTGCATTTACATTATACAAGACATCCTTTGCTTCATTCATTGCTTTTAATAATTCTTTATAGCTGGCACTTGTATATTCATTTTCATTTAATTCTTTTGCTTTTTGCAACTCTATAGATAAATTACTATAATCAGTTAATGCTTCTTTGTTCTTATATAAACTTATTTCAGCTATTGCACCAAATATATTTTCATTTGCTGCACTTGTTCCATAAGAACTGTTAATATTTATTCTTAAATAACGGGCAGTTATAGTATTTTCAAATTCAATCATAGTTGTACCATCTTTTTTCATTGTACCGCTATTAATTTCATGCCAGTTTTCACTATCATCACTTATCTCAATAGTATAATCTCTAATACTTCCATTACCATTACGACTTATATATTCTAATTTATCAAATTTCACACTGTCATTTAAATCTATTTTTAACCAGTGTGGACACTCTGGTTTACCACCTAAATATTGAGTATGCCAGAAAGTTGAAGGATTATCATCTATTGCATATTGAGCTGGACCTTCATTAGATGGTCCACCAGTTTCAACTGAATCCGCAGTTGCCTGCCAGGCTGTCTTATCAAGTTTAATATCACCATCAGCTAATTGATATTGATTATATTGTTGTTTAATTTCATCATAACCAAGTGCTCGATTAAGAACTTGAATATCTCCAACATTAGCATTGAAATTACTATCCCCTAATAATACTTCACCATAATTGAATTGTATTTGTTCATTTTGTTGATAAGAAGTTGTTGCAAGTTCACCATCTATATACATTTTTACCATTCCATTTAGTTCTCTAGTAACAGTAATATAATGTAAATTTCCATCATTAACTTTTCCAGTTTCTTCAGTTACAGTAGATGTAGGAACATAACTTTCTGTACCGAATCTACCATTTGCTTTTTCTACTACTGTAGTAATATTTTGTTTAGAAGACAATGTTGTTGTTGCATCTTGATAAACTACATAACCTTCTTTATCAATGCTTAATGTGTAACCATTATCTTGTTTTAAAATATTACTATTTTTATCAGATGTTTGAATAAGCATTGAAATACTGTAATCTTTAGTATTTGAATCAAATACATTGCTTGTATTTAATTTATAGCTATTATCTAATTTTAATAACTGTTGTTCATTTCGATTAAATGTTTGAGTTTCTACTTTAGCTCCATCAACTAGATCATCATTATTTTCTACTTTTGAAATAATATAATCTTGGTAAGCTTTAAAAGAAACAGTCTTACTTATACCTACTCCATTTAATCCTTTTAAATTATCAATTTCCAAATCAATATTACTATCTTTTATTAATTCTTCACTAGTTTTAATCTCAATTGTGTGATAATCAGCTAAAATATTTGCTTCATCTGCTTTTTTACCATTAACAGTGAATTTATTTGCATCTTCAATTCTTTTATTAAATTTAATTCTAATTGTATTTTCATCAATATTCTTTACATACTCTATTGCTGGTACTTCTGTATCCTTTAAACCATATTGATAAATAATTGTTTGATAAGGTTCTAATGTAACAGTGACCTCATCACCATAACTTACTGTTTGATTACTAATTTCTGATGTATATGGTAAAATTTGAGTTTGTCTTAAATTTTCCATATTTGTTGGTACCCCAACTAAATTATTTAAAGTCAAAGTATATGTCTTAGTTGTATTAGTTGGATTTCTAAAAGATACTATTCCCTCATCATTATTCCATGATGAATATCCATATACAGACTTTTGTTTTGGAGCATTACCAAATAATTTTGCATTTTTTAAAATATGATAATTATTTTGTGTAAACTCTAATACATCAGCTGTTACTTGCCATTTTTGCTCATCCATAATACTTGGTGAGAAGTACAATTCCCAAAAAGCTGTTCCACGTACTGCGTTTGACATTAAATATTGACGGAACTCATCTGTTGTCATAGTAACATTAGCTGATACCCCATAAATTGGATCATGATTATAAATATTTTTTAATGGGAACTGTAATTGTGCAGTTCTTACATTAGTAAAGTAAATATTATCACGTCCACTAATCATTCTTTGTGCAGAAGTTCCACCATTTGTAGAATCAAATTCATTATCTCCTGCATTTTGCATCCATACAGTATTTACCCATTGAAGCATCCATGGACTTGGATTAACATAACAAGTTGCATTTATAAATAACCCTTTACCTTCTTTTACTCTTTGAGCCCTCATTGCTTCAAAGGTATCAGTCCAGCTTTCCCATAAATCACTAGTAAAATACATATTGTTATAACCACCAACCATATGATCATGATCTTCTTGAACACATGGACGAGAAGCAAAACCATCTAGTTTCCAATAATCAATATCAAAACGTTCTTGATAGTCAGTAAATAAAGTTGTCAAGTTTTGAATATATTTTTTTGAACCTGTACAAATTACTTTCCCTAATGCAGCAGTAGGATGTACATATCCAGTATCAGAACTTTCAATATATTGTGAGAATGTTCCTTGTAATTCATATCCTCCCTGTGGCCCTAACCAAACTCCAAAACTTGAATCAAAATTAGCAGCCATTTGTTTAGCAGTATAAAATTCATTTGGAAATTTATCATTAAATTCCCAGAATCCAGTTTGGTTATAAGATAAACCTGAACGTCCTTCATCTATTCCTGTATAAGTAGGATCATTATAGTTATTCCATCCATCATCTACTACATAAGAATCTAATGGTTCTATACCATTTTGTGCCAATCCTTTTTCTGAACCAAAGAAAGATTTTTCAATACTTTCATCAGTAATAGCCATTCGATTATCATACCATGAATTATATTGTTTTCTAAAATCAGTTTTAGTTGCAATACTATCAATGTATGAAAAGAAGTCTGTTTGGACAACATCCATTTCTGTTCCCTGAGCTGCCCCTACAACATTAGGCCAGGTAACCATCTTACCATCAGTTGTTAATTTATTTTCTTCTCTCAATTGTTTTAACGTTTTTCCAGAATAATAACGTATTTGCATTTGATTGTTATCTACTTTTGTATCAGTAGCTGGGAATTCTGATCCAAAAAACATTCCTTGAGCATATATTGGCTGCCCAAGCAGCATTTCAGTCTCTTGAAAACTATATGCTCCTGCATTTACTTTGAAATCATCTGGCCTTGACCATACTCCTTTAGTATCTTCAGATAACTCAAAATGATCAAGATCAATATAATCTATTTTAGCTTCTTCTTCCTGATCAACTTTAGTTTCTAAATAGCTTCTCATAAAATGATCTTCATTTTCCATAACTACGATATAGTTAATATCCCAATTTATGTCATTGAACTCATATGGTTCAAATTCAAAAACTAATTTTTTACCAGCATCAATATCATCTACTTTAATATTTTCTATTTTTAAATCACTTGTTTTAATTTCTGTCTGCTGTTCAGGCGCTTTAACATACGCATCCTCATATAATCTAAATTCAGCTCCACAGAAAGTTGCTAGACTGCTTAATGAACAAGATTTTGTTATTAATCTAACATACTGTGCTGTATATTCTTGATCAAAATTTGCATATACTAGATCTGCTACATTATATACTCCATTAACCACATGTAAATTATAATCTTCTCTTGTAAACTCTCCACTACCTGCATCTAACCAGTTGCTTCCATCTGTACTAACCTGTAACTCGTATTCACCAATGGTTCCATTTATTCCCCAGGCAGGATTGCTGTTTCCAACTCTTTTTTGAAAAGAAAAAGATTTAAATGTTTCTTCTTTTCCTAAATCAACTGTTAAAACATAAGGAAAATTAGTTGATGTATCATAATATTCTGTTTCAGTTTTATCATCTCCATCAAATAAATTCTTAGCATCTATTTCCTTGCTGCTTCCCTGTCCTGTTACATGACCTTTCCATGTACTACGATCAATTTCCCTAACAGGATTTACATCTGTATCTTCTACAGGCACAATTGTATTAATTAAAAAGTCTTCTGAACCTGTTTGTGGAATTAATGTTTCCCCTATTCTTTTATTTACTAAACTGGTTGTTTGTAAAATATCATCATGAATTGAAAACTCTCTAGAAATATATTCATTTTCAATACTAATTTTCTCGCTGTCTTGATTTACTTCAACACCATTTTTTGCATATACACCCTCTGGAATATATTGAAAGAGCAGTGAAATAACCAACGCTGATGAAAAAACTCTTTTCAAATCCTTTCTCTTTAGCATAATTTCCCTCCTAATATAGTTTTTTAGCCACTAATCTTTCATTCGACTGCCCTCCTTCTTTAATTGTTAGCGGTTTCATATATAATTATATAGAGTTTACTATTTTTAGGTCTTTATATTATTTAGTGATTTTTTTGCTCTTTTTATTTTATAAAACAATTTATTATGTTATATAAATAAAAAATCCAACTCAAATATGAGCTAGATTTTTTATAATCCCTTAACATTTATTCTAGTAATCGCTTTTTTAAGAGCAATTTCTGCTCTTAATAAATCTGTTTGTTCAGTTACTTCTTTAATTCTCTGTTCAGCTCTACGTTTAGCTTCTTTAGCACGATTTAAATCAATCTCTTCTTTAGATTCAATTGAATTAGCAATCACTTTTGTTTCATCATCATTGACATATATAAATCCACCACCAACAGCAAATTCATAACGCTGTTTATCAATGATATAACTCATCTGTGATATTTCAACTCCACTTGCAAGAGGCATATGATGAGCTAAAATTCCCACTTGTCCTGCTGTAGTACGAAGATTTAATTGATCAACTTCCACTTCCTGGTAGATACCACCTGGTGTTACTATCTTAAGCTTAAATTTAGTCATTTGCTAATGTCTTCGCTTTTTCAATTGCTTCTTCAATTGTACCTACATTGTGGAATGCTTGTTCTGGTAAATCATCATGCTTACCTTCTAGAATTTCTTTGAATCCTTTAATAGTATCAGCAACACGGACATATTTACCATCCATACCAGTAAACTGACTAGCAACTGTAAATGGTTGTGATAAGTAGTTACGAACACGACGAGCCCGAGCTACTGTTAATTTATCTTCTTCACCTAACTCATCCATTCCTAAAATAGCAATAATATCTTGTAATTCCTGGAAACGTTGCAAAATCTGTTGTACCCCATGAGCTACCTCATAATGTTCAGTTCCTACAACTAATGGATCTAACGCTCTTGATGAAGAATTTAACGGATCTACGGCAGGATATATTCCTAGCGCCGCAATTGAACGATCTAATACTACCTTAGCATCAAGATGGGCAAAAGTTGTTGCTGGAGCAGGATCAGTTAAATCATCAGCTGGTACATATACAGCTTGAACTGAAGTAATAGATCCCTTTTTAGTTGATGTAATACGCTCTTGTAAAGCTCCCATTTCAGTTGCTAAAGTCGGCTGATACCCAGCTTGTGATGGCACCCGACCAAGTAATGCTGATACTTCAGAACCAGCTTGAGTAAAACGGAAAATATTATCAATAAATAATAAAACATCCTGCCCTTGTTCATCACGGAACTCTTCTGCCATTGTAAGACCAGTAAGAGCTACTCTTAAACGAGCTCCTGGGGGTTCATTCATTTGTCCAAACACTAGTGTTGTTTTAGATAAAACCCCACTTTCTTTCATTTCATAATATAAATCATTTCCTTCACGGCTACGTTCACCAACTCCAGCAAATACTGATAAACCACCATGTTCAGTAGCGATATTATTAATAAATTCTTGAATTAATACTGTTTTACCTACTCCAGCACCACCAAATAATCCAATCTTACCACCCTTAATAAATGGACAGATCAAATCAACCACTTTAATCCCAGTTTCAAGGATTTCAGTTTCTGTTCTTTGTTCAGCATATGTTGGTGCAGAACGGTGAATTGGCATTTTCTTAGCATTATCACCTAATGCTTCTTTACCATCGATTGGTTGTCCTAAAACGTTGAACATTCTTCCTAATGTGTCATTGCCAACAGGTACAGAAATTGGATTTCCAGTATTAAGAGCATCCATTCCTCTTTTTACCCCATCAGTTGGTCCCATTGCAACACAACGAACAACATCATCCCCGATGTGTTGAGCAACTTCAACCACTAGAAGTTCATCACCATTTTGAATTTCAATCGCCGTATTTAATGCTGGTAAGTTTTTATCACCATCAAATTGGATATCAATTACTGGCCCTTTGGCACTAATTATTTTACCAATATTTTGTGACATACGGCACCTCCTTATTGTGCATTAGCTCCAGCCACAATTTCACTAATTTCATTAGTAATTGCAGTTTGACGAGCTTGATTGTATTTTAATAATAATTGTTCTGTAAGTTCATCGGCATTATCATTAGCATTTTCCATTGATGTTCTTCTAGCAGCATTTTCACTTGTAGCCGATTCAATAATATAACCATAAATTACTGCTTGAAGATACATTGGAATTAAACTATCTAATACTTCCTCTGGACTTGGTTCAAATAATGTTGATTTTTTTGAGATTTCGATATGATCAAAATCACTTGGATCAACTGGTAATAACGTAACAATTCTTGGTCTAAATGTTAAGTTATTAACAAATTCAGTATAAACAATCTTAATTTTACTAATTTCTTTTTGACGATACATATTTGTTAATTCTACAACTAACTTAGTTACATCTTTAAAATCAAAAGTTGTATTTAAATCATCAAATTTATGATCTGTTACCCCTTGATGATTCTTTAATAAATAGCTAGTTGCTTTTGAACCAATACTATAAACATAATCACCTGGTTTAATAACACCCTTAATTTCTTTAAAAATATTAGCATTATATCCACCACAAAGTCCTAGACTTGAAGCAATAACAATAAACACTTCTTTTTCAATCTCTTTATTTTCAACTAAATAAACACTATCATTATTACCCTTACAGTTAGCTAAGATTTCTGCTACCATTTGAGCAACATTAGTATAATAAGGTTTTGATTGTTCTAACTGATTTCTTGTTTTACGAAGCTTAGAAGTTGCGACTAATTCCATTGCTTTAGTAATTTTTTTAGTCGATTCAACTGATTTAATTCTACGCTTAATTTCTTGCATTCCTCCAGGCATAGTAAACTACCCCTTTGTTTGAGTCTTTTCAAATTGTGTTACAAAAGCACTCATAACATCTTTCATGCGTTTTTCTAAATCAGCAGAGATAGCTTTTTGTTCATTGATTTCATCAATAATATCCCTTTGAGTCATATTGATATGTTCAACTAATTGATCCATAAAAGCAGCTACTTGCTCTACTTCTAAAGTTTTAGTAAATCCATATTTTAAAGCAAACAATGTGATTACTTGTGTAGATACAGTACGAGGCGAATATTGTGCCTGCTTTAAGACTTCACGCACTTTAGCCCCATGATCTAAAGTAGCTTTAGTTGCTGCATCTAAATCAGAACCAAATTGGGCAAATGCCTGCATTTCTGCATATTGTGCTAATTCAAGTTTTAATGAACCTGAAACTTGTTTCATCGCTTTAATTTGGGCAGCTGAACCAACTCGGCTTACTGAAAGCCCAGTATCTATTGCTGGTCTAAATCCTGCATTAAATAATTCTTGTTGTAAGAAAATTTGCCCATCTGTAATTGAAATTACGTTAGTTGGAATATATGCAGAGATATCTCCAGCTTGAGTTTCAATAATTGGTAAAGCGGTAATTGATCCTCCACCATTTTCTTCGTTTAAACGACAAGCTCTTTCTAATAATCTTGAATGTAAATAGAAAACATCTCCAGGATATGCTTCACGTCCTGGTGGTCTTTTTAATAATAATGATACAGTACGATAGGCTACGGCATGTTTAGATAAATCATCATAAACAATTAAAACATCTTTACCTTGGTCTAACCATTCTTCAGCAATTGCACATCCTGCATATGGTGCAATATATTGCACTGGTGCAAGTTCACTAGCAGATGCTGATACAACAGTT
Source organism: Thomasclavelia cocleata (assembly GCF_900102365.1). Taxonomy (GTDB): domain Bacteria; phylum Bacillota_I; class Bacilli_A; order Erysipelotrichales; family Coprobacillaceae; genus Thomasclavelia; species Thomasclavelia cocleata. The sequence goes on from NZ_FOIN01000017.1 coordinate 15,884, forward strand.
GTATATTCCATCGCACCACCTTTACGTAACTTTTCAACAATTTGAGCAACAGTTGAATTCTTTTGTCCAATTGCTACATAAACACAATAAATATCTTGATCCTTTTGATTTAAAATAGTATCAATTGCAATTGCAGTCTTCCCTGTTTGGCGGTCTCCAATAATCAACTCACGTTGCCCACGACCGATTGGAATGATTGCATCAATCGAAGTAATTCCAGTTTGTAGCGGCTGATCAACTGACTTTCTTGTCATAACCCCACTAGCAACTCTTTCAATTGGGCGAGTATGTGCTGTAATGATTTCTCCATTACCATCAATTGCTTGTCCTAAAGGATTTACAACTCGACCTAACATCTCATCTCCAACTGGTATTTCCATAATCTTTCCAGTACGTTTAACTTCGTCTCCTTCTTTAATCGTACTTTCAGATCCAAGTAGTACGGCTCCAACACAATCTTCGTCTAAGTTCATTACCATCCCATAAACATCATTAGGGAAGGCAAGTAATTCACCTAGCATGGCATTATCTAAACCATGAATTAAACTAACACCATCTCCAACAGTCATGACTGTTCCGACATCTTTAAGTTCGATTATATCATCAAAGTGCTTAATTTGTTCTTTAATTAGAGCACTAATTTCATCTGGTCTAAGCCCCACTATTTTCACCTACTTTCTTAATAGTTCTTTTTTCAATAATGCAACTTTGTTTTTGATAGAGCCATCAAAAACACGATTATTTATTTCGACTTTAATTCCACCAATTAATGATGAATCCTTAACTACTCTTAAATGAATCGTTTTATTTTCTTTTTTACTCAAAGCCTTTTCTACTACCTTAACTTCTTTTGCACTAATATCATAGTTAGCATATAAAATACCTTCTAAGATTCCAAAATGCTCATTAGTTAACGCTTTAAATGCTTCAATAATTTCCATAACGTAACGCATTCTTCTTTTTCTAACTAAAAGCTTTAAAAAATTAACAACATAATCATTAACTTGTCCTTTAAAACTTTTATCAAGCAATGCACATTTAGCTTCATCTTCTATTAAAACATGACTAAAGAACGGAACAAAACTTGGATCACTTTCAAAAACATTTCTAATTAAATCAATATCTTTAGAATATGCCTCAATTTGATTCATCTCTTTCGCTAAATCAAATAGTGACTCAGCATATCTTATGGCTATTGCATTCATTAGTTAACCACTTCTTCAACAAAGTCTTCAACTAAAGCTTTGTTTGTTTTTGTATCCATTTCTTTGTTCATAACTTTACTAGCTACATCAATCGCAACTTCAACAATTTCTTGTTTCATTGCTGCTTTTGCTTGCACCTTTTCAGCTTCAATCTCACGACGTGCTTGATCAAGTTTAGCTTTATATTCCTGATTAGCTTGTTCTTGGATTGTCGCTTTAGTTTTTAAAGCATCTTCTTTAGCTAAATTAACAATTTCACGATATTGAACTGCAGCTTGGCGTGCTTGTTCTTCACTTTCTTCCATCAGTTTTCTAGCTTTTTCATTCATATCTTTAGCTTCGTTTACAGTTCCTTCAATAAATTCTGCTCGTTTTGCAAAATAGTTTTGTACAGGAACCCATAAATACTTTTTAAAGACAAAAAGTAAAACCCCTGTTGAAAGTAATTGAATAATAATTGTAGTTACATTAGGGAATAATTTCGATGCTATATCTGGCATATTTATTCCTCCTCAGTTTGTATTAATATACGAATAATAATATTAATGAAATTAATAAACCATAGATAGCTGCAGTTTCAGTTAATGCGATTCCTAAAATCATTAATGTTCTAATTTTACCTTCCATTTCAGGATTTCTACCTAAAGCTTCTACTGCTTTACTAGCACAAATCCCTTCTCCGATACCTGTTCCTAAACCAGCACATACTGCAATACCTGCACCGATTGCAATTAAACCTACATCTGTCATAATTTAAATTTCCTCCAATATTTCTATATATTTTTTGTAATTTATATCTAACTAGTATCACTAGATTAGAGCTTATTCATCATCTTCGTTTTCCATCATGATCAAGATCGATGATAAGGTTACGAAAACTAATGTTTGGATACACCCTGCAAAAATATCAAAATAACAATGGAATACAGGGGCAATGATTGGACCTAAAAAGTTAAAGTTGATTACATGAAATGAAATCCATGCTGTAAACTGGTAAATCAAGGTCATTAAAATTGAACCACTTAAAATATTTCCAAATAAACGCATTGAAATTGAAATTAATGGTGATAGCACACTTAAAATATTAGTTGGGGGCCATACTGTATCCCACACATATTTAAAAAATCCTTTTTTCTTCAATGCATTATATTGAATCAATACAAACGTAATAAATGTCATTGCAAAAGTAATAGAGTAATTAGATGTTGGTGCTTCAAAACCAATTAAACTTGATAAGTTACTGATCAATATATAACAAAACACCATGGCAAAGTATGGATAATAATTTTTAGCAAACTTTTTTGGCATAATTGTTTTCATATAATCATCAATTGCTTTAACACCAGTTTCAACAACTAATACAATTCCTTTTGGCTTGACGGTTGGATCAGCTAACGCTACCTTTTTACCAGCATAAACAAAGAAGATTCCTAAACAAACCATAATGATTAGTGAATAAATTAATTCTACTTGAATTGCCACTCATTTCACCTCCTTAAAATATTTAGCGTTTTATATATCCTAAAATATTAATTGTAATCTTCGTTACAAAATAACCAAAGAAAACACTAATTAAACTAAAAGTATTATCAAATTTAATTGCTAACATAAACCCTGCAATATATAACAACATTTTTGCTACAAACATTATTACAACAAAACGAATTGTCTGACCCATTTTTAGAATCATGTCACTCATTACTATAATAATGTAAAATGATAAAACACTAACTGCATATCCTAAGATAAATCCTAATGGATAACTAACCTGTTTTAGGACAAATCCCAAAATACTAAAAATAATTAATCCGCCAATAAATACTTTTACGGATTGTTTTAAAACGTCTTTTTCGTTCATTCTTTACCTGCTCCTAAAAGTATTTTAATAACGTAGCCAAAGGCTAAAAATAATAAAATTAGTAGAATCACTGGTTGGGTATTGAACTGCTTATCTAGCCATAATCCAACAATTACAGCAAACAAAAATATTCCAATTACTTGAAACCCTAATTGTAAGCAAAAGAATAAATCCTTTAATAATTTCTTTTTTTCTTTATCCATAATACCTCTTGTATTCTACTATAGTCTCTTGATTATGTAAACTTATTATAACCACTCACAAAAATCACTTTACATCATAATAATTTATTTTTTAAGCAAATAGTAAGTTGACTTATAAATAATATGTTAATAATGTGTCTTAAATATTAATCTGTACCAAATAACCGATCTCCAGCATCTCCAAGACCTGGAACAATATATCCATGCTCATTAAGTTTTTCATCAAGTGTTGCTAAAATAAGTTCAACATCAGGATGATCTTCTTCAATCATCTTCACACCTTCTGGTGCTCCAACTAAACAAACCAAACGAATATCTTTTGCCCCACGAGCTTTAATATTAGTAATAGCAGCACTCGCACTACCACCAGTAGCAAGCATTGGATCAACAATAATTACAATCGAATCTTCTAAACCACTAGGAAATTTAGCATAATATTCTTCTGGTATTAAAGTATCTTCATTTCGTGCCATTCCAATATGACCAATTTTAGCAGTTGGGATAATTCTTCTAAAACCATCTACTAAACCAATTCCTGCTCTTAAAATTGGTACTAAAATTATTTGCTTTTTTAATTCTTTTCCAATCATTGGACAAATTGGTGTCACAATTTCTTTATCTACTAGAGGTAACTCTTTTGTTACTTCATAAGCCATTAACATTGCAATTTCATCTAGATTATCTTTAAATACAATTGTTTTAGTATCTTTTTCACGCATAATTGTTAATTTATGATCAATTAATGCATGATTAAGTATGGTCGTTGCCATTTATTTTTCACTCCTTAAATGTATTTTATATCATGATACATTTCTATTTTATCAGTTAATGCTTTAACTCTTTTCAAGCATTCTTCTTTGATTTCATCAGTTTCTTCATTTTTTAAACGATAAGCAATAATCTTACCAACTTCTCTAAAATCTTCTTCCATAAACCCTTTAGTAGTCATTGCAGGGGTTCCAACCCTAATACCACTAGCTTTAAATGGTTTTTCGCTGTCGAATGGGATAGCGTTTTTATTTGCAGTAATATTAATTTCATCTAATAAACGTTCCGCTTTTTTACCAGAAATACCACAACTTGCTTTAACATCAATTAAAATCAAGTGATTATCAGTCCCATCTGCTACTAATCTAAATCCTTCTTCTTTTAAAACATTTTCTAATGTTTTAGCATTTTTTATTACTTGCATAGCATATTCTTTAAATTCCGGCTGCATTGCTTCATAAAAACAAGCTGCTTTAGCTGCAATTATATGCATTAAAGGTCCACCCTGCATCCCTGGAAAAACAGCTCTATCAATATCAGCAGCATACTTCTCTTTACACATAATTACTCCTCCACGAGGTCCTCGTAAGGTTTTATGAGTTGTAGTTGTTACTACATCTGCATGTGGAAAAGGTGAAGGATGCAATCCTGCTGCTACTAATCCTGCAATATGTGCCATATCAACCATAAATATAGCACCAACTTCATGAGCACATTTAGCCATAAATTCAAAATCAATTGTTCTTGAATAAGCACTTGCTCCAGCAACCACTAATTTTGGTTTGATTTCCTGACATTTTTTCTTAAAATCTTCATAATCGATTGTTTCAGTTTCTTTACTTACTCCATAACTATAAAAGTCATAATTAATTCCTGAATAATTTAATGGGTGTCCATGAGTTAAATGTCCCCCATCAGCCAACGACATTCCTAATACTTTGTCACCATGATTCAACAAAGCCAAATATACAGCTGTATTTGCTTGTGCTCCACTATGAGGTTGAACATTGGCATATTCAGCACCATAAATTTCACAAAGTCTTTCTTTAGCTAGTGTTTCGACTTCATCTACAAATTTACATCCACCATAATATCTTTTTCCTGGATAACCTTCTGCATATTTATTTGTTAATACTGTTCCTGCTAATTCTAATATTTCTGGTGAAACAAAGTTCTCAGATGCAATTAGCTCTATATTATTTCTTTGACGATTTAGTTCTCTTTCAACACTTTCAAACACTGCAATGTCTTTCATCTTATTCATCCCTTTCATAAGCCATCATTTTTGCAATTCTCTGATCATGACGACCACCTTCATATTCGCCTTCCAACCAGGCAGATAAAATTTCTATAGCTAAACCCTCGCCAATTACTCGTTGTCCCATGGCAATCATATTAGTATCATTATGAGCCCGAGTTGCTTTGGCACTAAATACATCATGGCACAAAGCACAACGAATACCTTTTACCTTATTTGCAGTAATACTTACACCAATACCAGTTCCACATACGACAATCCCCCTGTCACACATCCCACTAGCTACTGCTTTAGCTGCTTTTCCAGCATAATCAGGATAATCACAACTATCCTCACTGTATGTTCCAAAATCTTCTACCATATAACCATTAGTTTCTAGATAGTTTTTTAAAACTTCTTTTAATCTTAAACCACCATGATCACATGCAATTGCAATTTTCATTTAATTACCTCCGCTATTTGTTCTTTAGAAATATCACCTATTCTTAATATTTCCACTTTACCCTTACTTAAATCAACAATCGTACTTGCCCTTTTGCTGACACTTTCACCTTTAACTATCAAAGGAATTTTTCCATTAAATACTTTCATTACAGCTTTGTCATCAACAAGACTATCTTCCCCAGAAAGATTAGCACTAGTTACCAACATTGGCCCTGTCATATCTAATAATGACAAAACAAATGGATCATCAGGAATTCTGATTCCAATCGTATTTAATGATGCTGTAAAATAATCATCAATCTCTGGGCGTTTTTTTAAAATGATAGTGATCATCCCTGGCATAAAAGCGGTAATAATTTTTTTAGAAATTTCACTTACATAAGCATACTTTTCAATATCTTCTGCCTTACTAATCATCATAGAAATTGCTTTTCCCCTATCACGATGCTTTAAATCATATAATGCTTCTAAAGCCTGGTAAGAGCCAAATTTAACTCCCAAACCAAAAACAGTCTCAGTTGGAAAAGCTACAACTCGACTATCGCTAACTAATTTAGCAACTTGTTCAATAGCATCTTTTTCGACCGAAACTGTATACATGGAATCACCTCATTTGTCCCATTATACAATAAATATTTAAAAATTTGTAGCTATTTCGTAGATATTTTTTTTTACATTAATTTTAAAACAAGTATTATAATTAAAGATCTTGTTTGATACCCATATTAGATATAATATAGGCTTTTTTATATAATTGATAAGGAATATAAAACTAATACACCAAAATTATTTTTTTATAATATTTATAGTAGTTTCTTTTTTATTTTGATAGAATATATTAAGGAAAGGATTTTATTTATGAAAAAATTAGGGAAATTATTATTTGCATTAATATTATGTTTTAGTATTGTAGGATGTGGAGAAAGTAAAGATACAAAAGACTCTGCTGAAATAACTAAGGCTTTTAAAGAAATTGGTTATGAAACAAAAGCGGTTAAAGAAGATGGGGTTGATACACTTTCTTTTATTAAAGATGATAAGGGGATGACTAACCAATTTATTAGTTATTTTGAAGATAACAAACTACATTCAATAGCATATCTTTCATCACCTACTGATTCTAAAAATTATGACGATTTAACTATTGGTTTTATTTATGTATCTGACAATATTGATGAAAAAGACAAAGAAGTAGTTAAAATTAATAAGGATGTTGTTAAAACTGCTGAAACAATTTTAGAAAAAGTTGATCTAAGTCTTGATGAATTTATTAAATATGTTGAAGATATTCATAAATAAAAATTACTAAACCTATGTGATATCTATAAAGATATCACTTTTTCTTTACTCCATTATATGCCACTTACACCTTTTTAAATCTACATTTCCATTATCTTTAAAAATTACTCCTTCTTCCAATAATAAATCTCGTTGCTCAAACCAGCCTGGTACTAGTCGACCAGCACTATTAACAACACGATGACATGGATAATCTCCATACATTGAAGCATAACTTAATATTTTACCTACTAAGCGAGCATTTTGTGGTCGACCAATTAATATTGCAATTTGTTTATAACTAGCTACTTTCCCATGAGGGATCTCTGATACAATAGCTAAAACTTGAAAAATTAAATCCGTATCCATTACTTCATCCTCTTTTCTAAATACCCATAAATAATAATAACACTAATTAAAATAATTATAAAATCTGTTATATATTTAACTAATAAATTTTACAATTTCATTAGTTATTTTACTTTTTTCAACTATTAAGATATAATGTATTTTGGAACAAATACAAAGGATGGTAAATATATGAAAAAGTTTAGCAAGTTATTATTAGTTTTATTATTATGTTTTACATTTATTGGCTGCAGTAGCAAAAAAAATACTGCTGAAATCACTAAATTATTAAAAGATGCTGGTTATACAGTTAAATACAACAAAGATGACTATACAACTATAACTATTAGTGAATCTAAAAGCGGTAAAGATAAAAGTCAATTCATAGCATATGTAGAAAAAGATGATATTAGCTCAATTGCTTTTATTCAATTACCTGAAGATTCACAAAATTATGATGATATGATAATTGGTTATATTTATGCAAATGAAAAAAGTGATGCACAAGTAGATGATAAAGCACAAAAAGCATCTGAAAAAGTTTTGAAAAAATTAAATATTTCTATTGAAGAATTAACTGATTACTGCTTAGATGTTCATAAAGATGAGGGTAAATCATTAAAAGATTAATTTTTTAATCTTTCACATATAAACAAAATCATACAAGAAGAATAAAAAGTCAGGAGAAAAATTTCTCTTGGCTTTTTTATTCAGGAAATTCTTACATCATAACAATCAAGTTATATGTGTCTACATATTACTTTATTCATTTTTCTTATCCGTCCAATCCTTAATTTCCTTTTAACAAAATATTCTCTTTGCAGACAATATTTTTATTCATTAAAATAATATAACCAATGATTTATGATACTTAATCTTTACAAATCATTGGTTATATATTTCACTATTTTAAATTTTTTCGTTTTTTCCAAGTCTGATATAGAATGTCTTTTAATACCAGCATAGCATCCTGCTCACTATACTGATATTCTTGTTTTAGTTCATCAATCATTATGTTTATCCTACGTGCATAGTTTAGAGTGTTCACTTTCTGCTGATATTGAACTAAAATTGGAAATTTTTTCCCCCATGCAGATGTCCAATTAATCTTTTCTTCAATATTTTCATCTGTTTTTTCAATAATTTCTTGTATTTCATCTAATTCAACATCAAATTCGATTAAACTGTCCAACGAAATATTGTAGAGTCTTGCCATTTTCTTCGATTGATAAATATCTGGGATTGTTTCATTGGTTTCCCATTTAGAAATAGTCTGCCTACTTACTCCAAGTTTTTCAGCCACTTCTTCTTGTGATAAACCACATTTTTTCCTTGCATGAAATAAACTATTACCTAAATTCATCTTCATTCCTCCTATCAATTGACAGTTAAATTATAAAGAATGACAAAATAAAATTCCACCAATCATTTTTTACATTTTCGCCCGATAACTTTACAGTTGAATAATTAACAACAAAAAGTCTTAAATCTCCTACACTATTTACAACAAAGAAACCATTTACAAAAAAGTACAGATTTTATTGATACTGTAACAGTGTCATTTTCAATAAAGCAACTGTTCCTAGTACTATCATTAGACTAGAATTTAATCCATCAATCTTAATTTTTGTTAAAATAGAAGTTAATACTGCAAGAATAGCTAATAAAAGTATAAAAGCTACTTACATTATTTCACTACCTTTAATTGTTTCAAAACGCTCTAATATCAGATAATTCAAATCTTACTATTCTATAATTCTCTCAAATAAAATATTATATATACTTTACATTTATAAATAATAAGTGCAATAGTAAAATAACTTTCTCTAAAAAACAATTAATTTTTTAATTTTAGTATTTTTCGATTATAAAACTTTGAAGATTTCTGAACTTCTTCATTTAATTTTTCAAAACCTATTTCTTCTATTAAAGTTGCTTTATTAGAATATAAATTAGTTCCTAAACCCAGTTTATCACCATCAATTTTAGCTCCCATTGATGCCAAAATAGTTGGATATAAATCCATTGTACTAAATTCCCTATTTTTATCATTTATTGGTTTTAAAGTACTATTTATAATACAATTATATGGTGTTCTAATATAATCTTTATCAAGTTCAGTAAAAAATTTCTCTGACATACTATTATGATCCCCAGTAATTACTATTGTAGTATTTTCATACCATGGCTGACTTTTACACCACTCAATAAAATTATTTACTTGCCTAGACTGACATTCAATAACATTTGCATATTGGCTTTTATGATCTTCTTTACATAAATCGCATAAATATCCATCAGGTGTATGTGTATCGATAGTTGCAATCTCCATATTAAACGGTTTCCCTTCATCAGCTAGAAGTGATAAATCTTTTTTTGCTAGTTCAAATAATTTAGCATCTTCAATACCCCAAAACACAAAATAATCCTTTGATATTTCACCACTTTCAACAAAACTATCATAATCACGAATAATATAATTTCCATGTTGCTTATAAAAATTTGAAGTTCCACCAAAATCTGCTTTCGAGCCACACATAAATTCATTTACATATCCATTGTTCTCTAAAATTTCACCAATTGAATACGCTCCTGGTAAAAAAGCTCTATCTTCATCATAATCCGGACTCGTTAATGGCAAAGTTAATGGAATTCCCATATTTTGTGATACCTGAGAAGCAATTGTCCACTGAGTTCCATCAACAGTTTTGCTTCCTCCCAAATCATTATTATTAGAAAAACTAATATTTTCTTTAGCTAAAGTTGTTAATTCTGGAATATAATTAGTTGCTTTTTCATTTGCTATTTTAAGATTTGAATAAGTATTTTCTACTGATTCTAAATATAAATGAATCAAATTACGTTTTTCATTATTAAAACTGATATTCACTTCTTTAGGATCTACATAATATTTTTCATATATATCTGTTTCTTCAAATATGTTAAACATATACTTTATAAGATTATAGTTGTTAATTGTAAATATTAATGATCCAACTACTGCTAATATTCCTATTTTAATATAGTTGTTTCTCATAAATGAAAAAATTTGTTCTTTTCTTTTTTTAAAACAACAATGCAAATTAAAAATTATTAATGTCATTATTCCAGTAATTAATATGCTAAATGGGATTGTTGTAATGAACCAATCTAAATATATTCCATTATCTGTTCCTTCCATTGGAACTTTTAAATGAAAAACAATTTGACTAAATGTTTTTACTGAAAATGTTCTATTCCCCCAAATAACTGACATAATTATCAACACACTAATAAACAATAACACTGATCCAATTATATATTTTTTATTCTTCATTTTCTTAAACCTCTTTAAATTTTTTTATTTAAATACAATAAACATTTTACATGTCAAATATTACCAGAAAATGTATTAATAAAAAATAGGTTTCCTATATAAAACCTACTTTTAAAATTATTAAATTCTATTTAAAAACAACGCCTCATATTTATTTATAATTAAATCCCATGAATATCGATCTTGGATTATTTGTTTAGCTTCATTTCCTAATTTTTGAATATATTCATTAGAAAATGTCTCTACATTGTTTATAATATCTGCTAAACTATTTATTTGTTTTCCCCAATATATTGCTGCACTACTACCAACTTCAATATTAAAATCAACATTTAATAACAAATTAATTTTTGTTGTTGCCATAGCTTCTAATAATGATGGATTTGTTCCACCAACTGAATGTCCATGAATATACGCATAAGCATTTATTCTTATTGCCTTTAATAATTCCTGATCATATACAGTTCCTACAAATTTAATTCTTAAATCTTTTTCAAAATCTGTATTTTTTTTAAGATTATCATAAAATTTATTATTTTCAAGATTAGTAATAATTACCAAATCCTTTTTTGAATTGGAAATCATAAATTCCCTAATCATTATTTCAAAATTATTTTCTGGAACAAATCTTCCTACGATTAAATAATAATTATTTTTTTCTATTTTATTACTCTTATACCACTCATCTAGTTTTTCTTGATTTATCATAAAATTATTATCTATGTTAGCACCATAAGCAATATAGGTTGTATTTGGCTTATATTTTTTATAATCCTTTTTAATATAATTTTCAATGCCAACAGAATCACATATTGCCAGATCACAGTTTTTAATCATTAATCGCTCTGATAATTTCCAATATTTTTTTATAAAAATATTCCATTTAGCTCTTTTCCATTCATGACCATCTGGATTCACATACAAAAAACAATCTAACTTATGTAATTGTTTTTTATAATGATTTATAAATGGTCCAATTCTACATGCCAATATATATACAATTGATCCATTTAAATTATTTGTTTTAATATACTTCATTACTTCTTTAAGTGCATAAAGATCGTACAAAACAGCTTTTGCTGGACCAATATCTGGTACACTTACTTTAAAACATCTTGCATTATTGTATTGAAACTCCTCATTATTCTCCCCCATACAAGCTACATGATACTTTATTTCTTTATTTATCTTATTTTCTGTTAACTTTTCTACAAATGTTTCAAAACCACCATAATTTGCTGGAATACCTTTGGATCCAATTATAAATACATTTTTCATATTTACCTCCATTTAATAAAAAGACTTGGCAAAAAGCCAATCTTTTTATTTATGTTTTATTCAACTGGTTGAGGATATTTAATAATAAAACCTCTAAAAATTCCTTTTCTATTTTCATTACAACAATCAAAAGTATATGAATATCCTAATGAATCACTATAATCTAATCTTCCATCTGTTGCATGTTCTGGATCACCTAAAATATTATAGAACTTATGCAGATTTACTTTTCCATCCATTTTAAATGTATAATCTTCAGTAACTACTTCAACTGAGTTAAAAACTTTTTCATAATCAAATGAAGATAAACCATCATATTTTACTTCAATCTGGGTTACTTTTGCTTGTGCTACTGAAATTTCTTTATCAAAATCATTTTTGTATCTAACTGGAAAACGTTGTGATTCTCCATCTTCTGTTTCAACATTAAGATAAGCAACCATAGCAGATATTCCATTTGCATCTATTTCTTCATCTTCTACTGAATTTCCAGTATCATTCAATGTAACAGTTCCTAATTGACTTAAATAGTTAGCATATTCACCAACAGTTTCAGGAATAGAAAAGTTTTTATCTTCAATTGTAAAATATTTGATTAAACCTTGTGACTCTTGAAAATCATCTACTGTTTTAATATCAACATTTACTTCCTCAACATCATTATCTTTTTTATCAGCTTTATCATCTTTTTCATCTAATTTGCTACATCCAGTTAATCCTAAAATAAGTCCTGATGTAATAACCAAAGTACATAGTTTTTTTAACATTTTATTTTCCTCCATGTCACATAACACATCTATATATTACACTAATTTTAATTTTGCGACAATATTTTTTTATTCTAACTTCATTTTAATCAAATACCAGGTAATATCTGGATAAAGCAACATTGCAATAATTTTTTTTATCTTGGATTTACTTTCATAAAATCTTCGCATATTCAAACGTCGTATATATGTTTTCTTTTCACTTTCTGATATAAAATTTTTATCATATAAAAATTCAATAACTTCATTTGATGAAATTACCATTTTATCAAAATCACTTGATACATTTTTACCAGAATAAGTATGAATATACAAATTTTCATAATTTATAGTTATTTTACAATTATTTTTTAACATTAAAATCCATAAGAGTAAATCATCAGCACCGTTAGTTTTCACTCTATATTCTAACCATTCTTTTGCAATTGCATCTTTTTTTATAATACATTGCCCTGGTGAAACAATCATACATCCGATTTTAAAATAATACTTTAAATTTTGGCTTTTCTCTTGATGTTTTCTACTATGATATATCATTCCATAATTGAGTGGATTTTCATCAAAACCATTTGCAATAATCATGTCATTATCTTTGATTTTTGTAAACTGTGATACTAGTGCATTTTCTTTAATTAGATCATCTTGATCAATCATAAAAATATAATTTCCACTTGAATTTAAAATACCATTAACTCTAGAACCATGAATCCCTATATTTTTATGATTAGTTATTATCTTTATATTTAATCTCTCAAATCCCTGGTAATTTACCTTACAATTTGGACTATCATTAACTATGATTATTTCTACTTTTATTTTATCTATCTGTTTAATTGCTATCTCTAAAGCAGATAATAACTTTGATAATTCATTATTTCCATTATAAAATGGAATTATTATCGATAAATCGTATTGCATCATTATTTCCACCTATCCACTCTTTTATATACAACTTTTAATAAAGGTCGTAAATAAATATATATGTACAGTGCATATCTATTTTTCTTTCTAATATTTTGATCTTTTAATACATCTTTTCCATATTTTCTAATTATTTTTTTTGCTTTTTCAATTGTATCTTTATATTCAAAAGTATTTGGTGCATTTAAATAAACCCTTAAAGCTCCTGCTACATTATATGATTTAGCAGCATTTTGCAGATTAATATCTTTATCACTAGCAAACTCACATATTTTATCACATATATTTAAAATAACATTATCTTTCTTTGAATATTTTTTAGTCGTTATACTATTTTCATGATGTACATATCCATATAATTCCATTTCTCCATAAATAATTTTATTACATTGATAAAATAATTCATGCATTATATCAATATCCTCAAAAATTATTCCTTCTGTAAACCTAATATTTTTAAATAATTCTCTTTTATACAATTTACCCCAAGCACTTGGTAAAAAACTTTTTTGATACCAAAGCTCACATATTGCATTATTACGATTATAGAAATGAAGCTTCCCAGTACTTTTAAAGCTAACAACATCATCAAAAATATGTTTTGCGTTACAAATTGATATATCAGCATCATTATTTTTCATCATCTCAATAAGTATCCTGCACAATTCATCTGATACAATATCGTCACTATCAATAAACATTAAATATTCGCCATTAGCATGTTCAATTCCAACATTTCTTGCACTCGACAAGCCACCATTAGTTTTATGAATAACTTTTATTCTACTATCTTTTTTTTGCCACCTATCACAAATGATCCCACTATTATCACTAGCTCCATCATCAATTAGAATTATTTCAATATTTCGATATGTTTGGTTTACTACACTTTGTAAACATTTATCGAGATACAGTTCGACATTATACACAGGTATTATTATACTAATCATTTTTTTCTCCTAAATCATTTTTTCTTACTATACTTACTATATCACCTAAAAATGTTTTTAATCTTCCAAATTCATGATATTTTCCACTAATATAATATTTAACTAATTTAAATATCTTTGCTTTTTTAATATATTTAATTCGATCTTTTAAATATCTCTTATTTCTTAAACACATTTCACGATCCTGAGATGTTAAATCTAAATTTAGTACATATTCAATATTTTCTAATTCTGATTCTAAATAGCTGATTCTATCTTTAGTTCGTTTATCTTTATTTTCTAAAAAAGTTTCATCAACTTCATCCAATCCAATTGTATTAGCATCATGAATTCGATAATCAATTAATTTCTCATTATAAAAATAACACCCATTATGTATTGAAGCAATTAAATTCAAATCCCAATCATGTGGCAATTTACCTTTAGTAACCTGCAAATATTCATTAACTAATTCTTTTCTAACTGCCATTGTACACCCTTGAGCAATATTATTTCTCAAAAGATACTTTAAATCAATCTCAGTTAATTTTTTTGTTATTTTAAAATCAATTATATTATTATTTGATTTATTTTTACTTTGTTTAATTGTGAATGGCTCATCATTTTGGTTTATGAAATTAAAACTTGATGATATCGCCAATATATCGTTATTCATCACTGCTAGAATCTTTTCAACTTTATCAGTATGCCATATATCATCTTGATCTGCTAAAAATATAATATCTCCATTTACTAATGATAATCCTTTTTTAAAATTATTTTTATATCCTAAATTTTTTTTATTTATAATTAGTTTCCAATTATATAACTTATTTTTTTTAATAAATTCTTCAATTATTTCAACTGATTTATCTTTTGAACAATCATCTATCAAAATAACTTCTTCTATTTTTTTTGTTTGATTAATAATTGATCTAAGTTGTCTAATTAGATATTTTTCACCATTATAAACAGCCATAATTATTGATATTTTCATAATCCCACCACACTTTATTTTTTATAAAAAACTAGTATCAATTATAACTAATACTAGCATTTTTATTTTTAATAATCAATTTCTTTTAAGTGTTTAAATTTTAAATCTAAATTTTTATTAATTATATCTTAAATATTTATTAATAATTATTAATAAATTCTTTAAGAATTCTACAACCTATGTTAAGATATTTTGTAATAAAGATAAAAAGGAACGATAAAATGAAACAAATTTCTTCTCAAGACATACAATCATTAGAATTAAATATTTTAAAAGCATTTAAAAATTTTGCTCAGGAAAATAATATAATATATTATTTATGTGGTGGAACTTTATTAGGTGCTATACGTCACAAAGGTTTCATACCTTGGGATGATGATATTGATATCTGTATTCCAAGAAATTCATATGATAAACTAATAGAATTAGTAAAGGAAGATAGATATATTGAAAATACTTCTTATAAATTCTGTCTGCCATTAGATGATAATTATATTTATCCATATATTAAAGTTGTTGATACTAATACTATTGTATATGAAAAAGATATAAAAAAAGAATATTGTTTAGGAGTATGGATTGATATCTTCCCATTAGATGAATTTCCAAAAACTAGTCCTGAAATAAAAAAAGTAGTAAAAAAACATTCAAATTATAAATTTTTTAATAAAATCTATGTATCAGGGAATTTATCAACACCATTAAAAAAAATAATTGCTTTTTTTGCTAAAATATTTTATTCAATTGTTTGCTTTAATAAAGACAATAAATATTGGGTTACAAAAATATTATCACTTGTTAAAAATTATGATTCTAATTATATTGGTAATTTAGTGTGGCCAAATCAATATAGAGAAATATTTGATAAATCAGTTTATGCTGAGACTTTAGAATACCAATTTGGAGATGAATTTTTTCCTATTCCAGCTGGTTATGACGAATATCTAACAAATATGTATGGAAACTATATGGAATTACCTAAACCATCTGAGCGTGTATTTCATGATTTTGAAGCATATATTTTAGACAACGATAAAAATTAAAATTATACTTGATCACGCATTGCGTGATTTTTTTATAAAAAAGAAGAAGCAAGATATCTGCTTCTAATTTTAGTCATACTTATTTTTCAATTTTCTCTAAATATCTACCTAAAGCATCTTGCCATGTAGGTAAACGTTTAAATCCATTTTTATCTAACATTTCTTTTGACATTCTACTATTGCTTGGTCTTTTAGCTTTAGCTGGAAAAGCATTTGAATCTACTGGAGTAACCTCAACATCCATTTTTGCTTGTTTGAATATTTCACATGCAAATTCATACCATGAGCATAATCCCTCATTAGTTGCATGATAGGTTCCATATTTGTCAGTTAAAATCATATCTACTGCTAATTTAGATAGATCATATGTATATGTTGGTGATCCAATTTGATCATTTACAACACTTACTGCCCCTCTTTCTTTTCCTAAACGAAGCATAGTTTTAATAAAGTTATTACCATTAACACCAAATACCCAGGCAATTCTAACAATAAAATGCTTTTCTAAAGCTTCAACTGCTAATTCCCCTTCATATTTAGTTTGACCATACACATTTAATGGATTTCTTTTATCATATTCATTCCAAGGCTGATCTCCTTGTCCATCAAATACATAATCTGTAGAAAAATACATTATTGGGATATCTAATTCTTTGCAAACCTTAGCAATATTTTTAGTTCCATCTACATTTACTTTAGTACATGCTTCAACCTCATCCTCTGCTTTATCTACTGCTGTCCATGCAGCACAGTGAACTATAGCATCATAATTTCCAGATTTAATTATTTCTTCTACCTTTTTAGAATCTGTAATATCCATTTCTTCGACATCTACACCAATTGCTTCAATATTTCTTTTTTTGCATTCATTTACAATATCATGCCCTAATTGACCTTTAACACCAGTTACTAATAATTTCATAGATGTTTTCCTCCTATTTTCTATCTAACACAAACGCTTTTTTTAAACTAAAGTTTGGGTTATAAAACTTATCATCAAATAAAACATTTGACCATTTATCTTTCATATAATCATGCTCTGAAACAAATCTCTTGTATTTTTCACTTGTAGTATCTAATCCTCTAGATTTTGATTCATGATGATATAATTCCACATGATTTAAACATACATTGTAGTAACCTTTTTCTAATAATTTTAAATTAAAATCGATATCATTGAAAGCTACTTGTAAATATTCTTCTAAACCACCAGCTTCGATAAATTTTTCTTTTGATACCATCAAACAAGCCGCAGTTACTGCACTATAATTAAATGGCACAGATAATCTTCCATAAAAACCTGGATCCTCTTTTCCACATCCAATAAATGTATGTTGAGCAATTCCACCAATTCCTAAAATTACTCCTGCATGTTGTACTGTATTATCTGGATATAATAATTTAGCTCCTACAGCTCCAATATGTGGCTGCATTGCATACCCTACCATTAATTCTAACCAGTTTGGAGTGATAATTTCAGTATCATTATTTAAAAGTACTATATATTCACCATTAGCTTCCTTTACACCTTGGTTATTTATTTTAGAATAGTTAAATTCATAGTTTGCATCAATTACTCTAAAATTATCATACAAACCTTTATATTTATCAAATAATGCAAATGTTTCTTCTTTTTGGCTATTATTATTCATTACAATAACTTCAAAATTTTTATATGTTGTTTTTTCATATAAAGATTTTAAACATTGTTCTGTTACATCAGGGTAATCTTTTGTCGGAATAATGATAGAAATTAATGGTTCAATTTCATATTTATACTCAACTATATAATATGGGACTTTTGGATGTACTTTAACATTAGCATTTATCCCTCTACGTTCCATAGCATCTGCTACAGCCTGACGTCCTCTTTCAATTGCATAACCTTTGTTATCGATTTCAGCCGCAGTTGAGCCCTCAATCATTCGCCAATGATAAAGTATCTTAGGAATATGATAAATTCTTTCTGGTGTAGTTTGTTCAAAGAAGCGTAAGAATATATCATAATCTTGTGCACCTTCTAACCCTACTCTAAATCCACCGATTTTATCAACAATACTTTTTCTCATAATTTCAAAATGACAAATATAGTTACTTCCTAAAATACTATCAGGTGCATAATCTGATTTAAAATGAGGATCTCTTCTTTTTCCAGCTAAGTCTATTTTATCCTCATCACTATAAATAAAATCTAAACTCTGATTTTCATTTAATACTCTTACACATTCATATAATGCATTTTTTGTAAGTAAATCGTCATTATCCATCAAACCAATAAATTCACCTGATGCAATTGATAGAGCATCATTAGTTGCTTTTGAAATATGCCCGTTTTCTTTTCGATGAAATACTTTAATTCTATTATCCTTTTTCTCATACTCAGCTAATGTATCTAGTGTTTCTTTTAATGTAGAACAATCATTAGATAAACAAATCTCAAAATTTTGATATGTTTGATTCAAAATAGAATCTAGGCATTCAGATAAATATTTTCTTTCAACATTATAAACAGGAATACAAATACTAATTAACGGATTATAATCAAAAGATAATATTTCTTTTTCTTCTTTTTCATTGATTTCTAACCATTCTAAATAATCTTCTTGTTTCATAAAATTATAGAATGTTATTTCTTCTTCTAAACGACTTAAATTATATTTTACTCTTTTTATACTACCTTTAAAAGTATGATTTTTTAATATAAACTTTAACTCCTTAAATAATACACGAATTATATATTTTAACTTTCTAAATCGATGAGACATATTTCCAAATATTTTTCGCAAAATCATTCGGATTTTAGACTTAATTCTTTTCATTCTTGTATTTTCTCTAATACAAACCAACTGTCTTTCATTATTAGCTATCAAATATACTTTTACAAGCTTGTCATTATTTGTTAATGAAACAATTAATTCATAATTATCAGATGCTAAATCTGGTTTAAATTTGGCATTCCTTTTAACACCATCAACTTCAACTTCAAAATCATATTTTTCTAAATCACAGTTTCCATACATAATAAAGGTTGGATTAATAATCCCATGTACATGGGCATCTCTAACATTTATATAATCTATATCAATAATTTCTTTCATAATCAACCTGCCAAATTTAAATTTCTTCTGCAAAACCTTTTTCAAGTTTTCTAAATATTTTCAAACCGATATAAAAACATATTCCAGCAATAACTAGTATATAAATAATACTAGCAAGTGATGGTAAAGTATGATACATAAATAAATCACGATATGCATTTACAATTTGTGTAAATGGATTTAAATTTAAAACCCATCTTATTACACTTGGAAATACTTCTGCTGGATATAATATTGGTGTAGCATAAAATAACATATTAATAATAAATTGGATAATATATTCAGTATCCTGAACATATACATTAATCGCACTTAACCCTAATACTAGACCAGATGTAATTAAAAACTGAATTATTGCGATAAATGGCACTAAAATTATATGCCAGCTTACTCCCAAGCCTCCAAAAACACAGAATAAAACAATAATAATACATGCAATAAAAAAATTAACTAAACCACTTAAAGAAGCAGATATTGGTAAAATTTCTCTGGGAAAATATACTTTATTAACTATACCTGCATTATTTTTAATACTTCCCATTCCTAGTCCCATTACTGTTGTAAAGAAATTCCAAGGGATTACTCCACAAATTAGATATTGTAAATAGTTTTCAGTTTTAATTCTCATAATATATGGAAAAACAATTGCATATACAACAACCATTAATAAAGGATTTAAAAAAGACCAAAGTATACCTAAAAAAGATCCTTTATATTTCCCTCTAATATCTTTTTTTACATTGGTTTTCAGTAATTCACGATATTCATATAAATCTTTTATTAGTTTCATTTTTATACCTCTATATAATATTTACTTTTAAATCCTTTTGAGAAATTATATTACCTTTATTATCTATTAACTGTGCTATTATTAAATGTTCTCCCATTTCATGACCATTCATATCTACAACATAAGTAAAACCACATTCATCATCGTTTGTTCCATAACCACCATATTTTTCCTGATATGCCATTAATACATCTTCACGTTTTACTAAATGATGTAATGTCAATTCTTCATCATCAAAAAATACTTTCAGCTTTCGATCAATACAATCACTTAGATACCATCCTGAAACTGCAAAACTATTTCTCTTAAAATTAATTTCTTCAAATGATTTAGGAACATCTATAACAATAATTCCATGATAATTATCATCTTCTTTTTGTTTCTTTTTTGCTTCCTCTTTATGATCTATTTTAACTTGTTTTAAATATTCATCAATTACATATACTGGATCACCATCTAACCTAAATTCACCTTTATAAATCCATACTGCTCGATTACACAAATCTTTTACTGTATCTAAACTATGTGAAACAATCACAATTGTTTTATCACTATCTCGTAATTCTTTTAATTTATCAAAACATTTGTCTTGAAAATGTTGATCACCAACCGCTAAAATTTCATCAATTAATAATATCTCAGCATCTACATTTATCGCAATCGAAAAAGCTAATCTCATATACATCCCAGATGAATATGTACGTATTGGATTATCAATAAATTCTCCTAATTCAGAAAATGCAATAATATCATCAACGCGTTTTTCTATTTCTTTTCTAGTTAATCCAAATACTGCTGCATTAAAATATATATTCTCTCTTCCAGTAAAATCTGGGTGAAACCCTGCTCCTAATTCTAATAAGGAAGTTAACTTACCATTTGTTTCAATTGTTCCATCATTTGGATAAATAATCTTTGTCATCAATTTTAAAAGTGTTGATTTACCACTACCATTTGTTCCAATTAAACAAACACTTTCACCTTTTCTTATATCTAAATTAATATTTTTTAAAACAGTATGTACTTCTTTTTTATTTTTTCTAGAAGATACTAGTCTTTCTTTTAAAGTATGTGCCTTATCATATTCCATTTTGAAGTATTTGGTCATATTTCTAACTTCGATCGCATTATTTATATCCATAAGTCCTCCATTTATATTTTGCCCGTATTATATCATATAAATGCTTAATTTCAAATTTATTATATTTTAACACATAATTTTTATTGTGCATACATAGATACATTAGTAATTATCAGGTTGAAAATAATCTTCTTCTAATCTTCTTTAATCTAGACCAATTATACTCAAATATTAACTTTTCTTCATTCATGTCAACCTTAGAAAAGCAACGAATACAATTTGAATTAATTGGAATTTCAATAATTGTCTGATTTGTTTTAAAATTATAATTACAAAACGCTTGCAAAACTTCAGCTTTATCATTTTTGATAATAAACATATCAGGTTGAATTTTATCACTTATTATAATAACTAATTTAGGTTTGAAAAAACCTTTAACATATTTTTCTGCATGTACTAAATCATTTACTTTTAAATAATTTGCAGAATAATAACTATTTCTAATTTCATCATTATAATCACTAATATTAAAAGATAATTCTAAATAATTAAGATTTTTAATTTCTACCCATGGATCATCATTCATTGATATTAGCGATTTGCTTACTGTTAATAACCCACTTGTTGTTAGCTTATCTATTGAATTACTTTCACCATTAATAATTAAATTATCAATTTTATACCCTGCTCGATTAACTAAATCAATTCTAAAGTTTAGTGATCTTGAAAATTTTTTACTGTTAAATTTTACAGTTTTATCTATTATTTCAACTTTAATAGATTCTTTTTCACTATAATTTCCATCTTTTGCATAATATATTTGTAAAAACAATTTACCTTTATTAATTAAATTTTGTCTAATTCCATTTTCTCTTACAAATAATGGTGATTTTCTAAATAGAAGATTATAATTTTGATATAATTTTTCATAATCCATTGGTTGTTTATGCATATTTTCAAAAGCTTTATTTATAATAGTTTCAAACAAAAAATGTTCTTTAGCAAATTTTTGACATTCTTCAATATCTTTTAAACATTCCCCATATCCTTGAATAATATTTTCTACTAATTCAATATCACTATATTTACATCTTGAATATCTACCAGAAAAGTTAAACTTAAATGAATTATTAATATTTTTTTTAGTAATATAACCATCTCCTCCAAAATGATCATAAACATAACATGGTATTCCTAAAGCTATTCCTAAATTTATTGTTTTTCCAATAGAAATTATTACATCATATTGTAACAATAAATCTGCACTTACCAATTTATAAATATGCTTTTTACCATAAATATCTACACTTATTCCCTTTTTTTCAAAAATAGCTTTTATTCTTTCAACTTCATTAGGAACATGATTAGAAACAACACAAATGCTTTCTATTTTATTTTTTGCATTATGTAATACCTTTAATTCTTTCTCCATAATATAATTTGGAAATATATTAAAATATTTATTATCATATCCTTCAATTCTATTTTGTTCTTTAGCTTCATAACTCAATGTAGATACTAAACTTAGAGATTGATAATAATCTGGATATGCTTCATAATTTGCATAAGATGACAGACTTAAATAATGAATATATGTAGCTTTTATTTTTTTATCAAACAAAAGAAAGTCTAAAAATGGATAATGATGCGCCCAAATATAATCATATCTATCATTTAATTCCTCATTTTCAAGATAATCTATTACTCTTACTCGATGATCAACACTTTTTAATAAAGGATAACCTTTATCTAAGGTAAAGATATCTACACAATATCCATTTTCTACGAAATAATTTGCAATACTTACAGTATCAACTTCTGAACCTGTATAATTTTTAATATATGCATTGGTCATTAAAATTTTCTTCATAAATTTTACCTGATTTTCCTTTCAATAACCGCTCCTAAAGAAATTAATTTTTTATCAATATTTGCATAACCTCTATCAATATGATAAACATTATTAATTTCTGTACTCCCATTTGCAAGTAATGCTGCTATTATTAACGCAGCTCCACAACGCAAATCAGTTGCATAAACAACTGTACCATATAATTGAGTAGGTCCAATAATATTACATTCCCCCTCTTTTTTCTCTATTTTAGCCCCCATACAATTCAATTGCTCACAATGTCCAAATCTTTCTGGATATATTCTTTCTACTACTTTTGATGTCCCATGACATTGAGTTAATAATACAGTTAGAGGCTGTTGTAAATCAGTTGCAAAACCAGGATATATTTCTGTCATCACATTTACTGGCTTTAAATTATTTTTTCTTCCATAAACTATAATACTATCTTCCATGATATCCATTTGTATCCCTATTTCTATCAGCTTTGATATTAATGCTTCTAGATGGTGAGAAATAATATTTTTTATCTCTATTTTTCTTCCAACTGTTGCAGCTATTATTAAAAATGTACCAGCTTCAATACGATCAGGGATCATTTCATGATAACACCCATGTAAAGTTTCTACACCATCTATTACAATTTTATCTGTTCCAGCACCTTGTATTTTAGCACCCATTTTTGTAAGTAAATTAACAATATCAATTATTTCAGGCTCTTTAGCTGCATTTTCTATTATTGTTCGACCCTGAGCTTTAACTGCAGCCAATAAAATATTAATTGTCGCCCCAACAGAAGCAAAATCAAGGTAGATTGTATTTCCTACTAGTTGCTTTGCAGTAATTATATAAACATCATCTTTATACTCTATCTCTGCTCCTAAAGCTTCAAAACCTTTTAAATGTAAATCAATTGGTCTTGGTCCTAAATAACAGCCACCAGATGATCTTATTATTGCTTTTTTAAATTTTCCCAATAATGCACCCATTAAATAATAAGATGCTCTTAACTTGTCTACAGAATCCTTAACCAATTTAGTATTTTTTAAATTTGTTGGATCTATTTGTAAAATATTATTTTCTTTTTTTATATCACAGTTTAGCTCTTTTAATAAATTACTTAAATAATCAATATCACTTATCTCTGGTATTCCACTAATAGTTACTTTACTATCTGCAAGTATTGCCGCAGGAATCAATGCTACTGCTGCATTTTTTGCACCAGAAATAACTACTGTCCCATTTAATTCATGACCACCTTCAATAATTATTTTTTCCATCATGTTCATCTCTGTCCCTTTCATCTCTTTTTAAACATAGATAGCCCTGATAAAACAGGGCATTTATTTACTATTAAAATTACATTTTTAAAATAACTAATTCTTAAATCAAATTTTTTGTTTCCCTTCAAACATTAATACCTTTGAATATAAACCAAAATAAGCTATCTGTGTAAAAACATTAATAATAACTATCAAAATTAAACATATTATCCAACAAAAAACATAATTCAAACAAAATTTATCAACTTTTATTTTCATATTTTATCTTCATTACTATTTTTTATAATAAATATTGTACCTAACACCTGCATTAATATCATCAATTTTATCAAATGATTCAAATCCCATACTTTCAAGATAAAGATTATCTTCAGATGTTGGTAGTACAATACAATTTATTGGATATCTTAATAGCATTTTTTCTAATTCATCTGCAGTATCTGTATTTGGATTAACTAAAAAATTATCAAATATTCTCTGTTCATCTGCATTATAATCCGCAAACGCCCCTGTTTCACATGTCCCAAATCTTCCAATTGCAGAAATAGAGCGAATTTGGGGAGCAAATGTTCTAATAATTATTGCTACTGAGTGCATATCACCATCAGCCATAACCCCCTCTGGCATTATTACATTAATCGCTTTGTTTCTTTGATTAGCCAATGTTGTCAATTTACTACCTAGCTTAATTGTCGACGAAGGTATAATCGCTTTGTTTTGCCATACTGTTTTATATGATGATAAAATACTCCCTTCATAAATATGGGCTGATCCCAATGCTCCAATAATTAATAAAATAGTAGATAATGAATACATCAATACTAATTTATTTTTCATAAATTCTAATTTATTTAATAATATATATATATATATGCTTACCATTATAATCATTGTATAAATTAATGTTGTTAAATTCCTTGCTGCAACAAAATCATAAACAGATAATTTTTCAAATATATTATTAATAGGATCGAAAATTATTAATATACCAATTATTAATATAGTTAAGTTACATTTAGTAACTACTTTTGATTTAAAACTAAAACTAACTAATAAAATTATAACAGCTAATACTAAAAACCAATTATCTATATTATATGAAATCTGGGTTAAAATAACTGAACTGATTTTTTCTGTATTACCTAAAATAGTCCCAATTACTATTAATATAAATGTTATCATAATTGCAATGAATCGGTATTTTTTTTCTGAAATAATATATGTACTAAGTAAATAAGCGACTCCTGATGTAAAAATTACTGGTAAAGCAATAATAGATTTAGATGTTAATGCAATAGAAATTAGCAATACTATTAAAACATCTTTTAACCCTATTTTTTCTTTATCAATAAAATGTATTATTATCAACATTATCCCCATAGTCCTTACAATGGATGAGCCATAATACATTGCAGTATTAAACTGCCAAGAATCTTGTACCATAATAATACCACTTTGATTTAAAAAATCCCAATTAAAAATAAACAAAATAACAATACAACTTATGTATTGAATTGTACTTTTATTATAATTAATATTGCATGATTTAATAATTTTTTCCGCAAATACAAATATACAATTAACTAATAAAAAATAATTAAAACCTGACATGAATATTCTTGCAAATATTGAAGGAGTTACTTGGGTTAAAAACATATATACTGAATTTTCAAGTTCACCAGTAGTAAACACATCAAGTCTAAATATATTACTAGACCCTAATAAACCTGTGGCCGGAGCTATGATAAAAGGATTATCTATATATGGTAAAGTTGCCATTTTATTCAAATATTGCCCATCATCTAAACAATTATTTAACCAAATCCAATCCTGATAAGAGAGCGAAATTACAATCAGTATTAAAGATATTACAAATAAAAACCAATAATTTTTCAAAAATTTTTTTAAACTTAGAGGAAATAATTTAATATTTTCTTTCTTAATCTTATAAAATGAAAATATTAATAATATTATAACTACTAAAATAAAATATCCAAAAAATACATTCCAGGAGGTATTTAACTGCTGTATTATAATTCCCCCTACACCAATTAAAACACTATAGATTAAGTATCCTGTAAGAAAACGATAAGGTTCTGAATCATTTTTTAATATTGAACTACCTACAAAATACAGAAACAATATAAATACAATATAAAATATCATTCCTATAACATAATCATATATCATAATTATTTAATAAACATTAACTTGTTTATTTTCTCCTTTCATCAAATATTTTCCTCTACTATTCTATAAAAAACGCACTGTTA
Source organism: Thomasclavelia cocleata (assembly GCF_900102365.1). GTDB lineage: Bacteria > Bacillota_I > Bacilli_A > Erysipelotrichales > Coprobacillaceae > Thomasclavelia > Thomasclavelia cocleata. Next base: position 42,874 of record NZ_FOIN01000017.1, read on the forward strand.
TTATACATCAAACACACGGTATAAACAACCTTGCATAATAGTTATACAGTAATATAAAAATGTTTAATATTTTAATCCAATTTCCATAAGCACTTTATAAAGAAAATTTCTCATATCCTTTTAAAACATTACTATAATATTTCATCATTATTACTTACAACTTCTACAATTTCTTTACCAGTGCTCTTTCAGCATTAATATAAAATCATCAATACTATTCTTAACAATTTCATAAACAGCATCATCTCATCTATTAGTTATAGTAAATATGACATTTTGATTAACTTCAATTACAGTTATTCAAAATCCTTCATCTTTTAAAATCATTATAAGTAAGAATTATTTTATCTGTAATAAATCTTTTCATTTAGATCATGATATATTCTTCTAGTTTTAACATAATAAATTTTTCTCTATTACTCAATAACTAATATAATTTTCAACATAATTAATATATCTATCTTTAAAAGTATCAGGTGAAAAATTATAATAATTATTCTCAGCATTAATTGATATTTCTTTCAGTAATTTCTGTTCTGTAGTTAATAAAATAACTTTTTCAATAAATTCATCATCATTATCAACAATATATCCATCAACATCATTATTTACAACTTCATTTGTCGAATCTCCCCAACTAAAAGTAACAATTGGTACTCCACAACGTTTAGCCTCTAATACCGTTAATGGTAATCCTTCATTAATTGATGCTGATAAAAGTGCTGTATATTGATTGTATATTTCTTTATTGGTTGTAAAACCTTTTAAAAAAACTATTTTCTCTAGATTATGAGTATTAATATATTCTTCTAATTCTTTTTTCAATTCACCTGAACCATATATATCTAAATGTAGTGAATAACCTCTTTCTTTTATTTTTTCAAATATTTTAATTAATCGTAAAGGATTTTTATTTCTATCTAATCTTCCCATAAATAAAAAATTATTTTTTCTTTGGTCAAAATTATATTCTGGCCTAATTACATTTCCAGCAAAGTTATAAATATAATCTGCATTATAACCTTTATTCAAGGCTTTTTTTGCATCTGCCTTACTCCTAAAAAGAATTAAGCCAGGTTTTGTCATTAACTTAATTTGTAATTTAGATCCAAAATTCCCCTCCCAAAAATATTCATATTTAGTATGAATTTCTAGAATAAATTTATTTTTTTTACTCATAAATATTCCAGCAGCAGGTGATGTGACAACAATTCTTTTTTCATCTCTAAACATTTTTGCCATTTTATAACGACAAATTGGAATATATAAAAAGAAAATAATAACACTAACAATTGCTTTAAATACCTTTTTTATTTGCTTATTTTTTAAATATTGAATAACTTTAAAAAAACGATTATCAATATTAAATTTATTAGTAATTATTATATTATAATCTTTAAATAATTTTAAATTATCTTCATCACAATTATAAATACTAACAATATTTATATCATAATCATATTTTAATTTCTCACAAATATTTAAATACATTCCAATTAGTCCCCCACTTTGTGCAGAAGGAATTTGATCAAAAACAAAATATATTTTTTTCATCACTTTACTCCCTTTTTCGTGAAAATCATCAAAAGCTCATCCTTAGTTATAATTAATAAAAACATATAAATAATAATTGCTACAAAAATTTGTAATACTGTAGTATATATATGGGTCCCTAAATTAATAAAAATAAAGTAACACGGTATTACAGAAATTAATGAAAATAATAGATATTTAAATACTCTTTTATATAAACCATTTAATTTAATATCTTTAGTCATATAATAGTATTGAATAATTGTTACACTGAATTCCGCAAAAATTGTTCCTAATACTGCACCATAAACACCCCAAATTGGAATCGTTAAATAATTTACAATTACATTCAAAATTGCAGAAAAAATACTAGAAATAGTAAGATATCTCGTATTTTTAGTTGGCACTAAATATTGTGTACTAGATATACTTGATAGTCCTCTAGCAATGATAACAGGACATAATGAAATAATAATTGGTGCCACTTCATCATATCCAGGACCATAAAACCATGGCACAAAACTATAAGCAATACTAATTAATCCTAATGTCATTGGAAAAACTAATAAAAGTGTATATTTTATTGTAATACGAATACTTTCATTTAATTGATTTCTATCATTACTAGCAAATAGATTTGCACTTCTAGGCAACATTACAGCAGAAACTGCGGTAATTGCTGTAACTGGAATTTTTACAATTTTATCTGCTTGATCATAGAATGCAATAATAGTAGAATCATGAGTAAAATATTCAAGCATAATCTTATCCATTTGATAATATACTAGGATAATAATTTGAGGTAATGCTATTTTTGATGTGGCTAAAAGATGAGGAATAATTTTTATTCTTTTCCAATTAGGTTTACAAATCAATTTGATCATACTTGGATAACAAATCAATACCCCTAACACTTGGCAGAACCCCATAATCAAGATGTATTTAGTAATATCTTGTTGTGATTTTACTAATAAAAAGATTAATAAAACATTGAATGTTTTAATTATACAAGTTCTTAAAACAACTGTTTTAAAATCCTCTAAACCATTATAAAACCAAATCACATCTAAAAAACTACCAATAAACCAAATTAATTGATACATTGAATATTTCTCATATCGTGTACCTACAAAAAAAGCATAATAAAGCACGAATGTAATTATCAAGAGGATAATCTTTAAAATCATAATCTCAAAAAATATTTGAGATCGTTTTTCTTTATTATTTTTAACATAGGCTATTTCACGGATACCATAATTAGTTAATCCTAAAGCACCAATTACTGCAAATATTTGAGCAACAGAATCAATATAACTATAAATTCCTAAATTAGTTGGCAATAAAACCCTTGAAATATATGGAGAGGTTATTAAAGGTACAATTATTGCTAATAATTGTGATGCACAATTATAAAAAATATTACTAATTGTTTTTTTCATCCTATTTATCCCTCTTTGCTAATGCAACTGCTTTGATAAAATCTTTTAAAATAGGTTTATCAACATTACGATTGCTCACTTGTTCCTTTTTTATTGCTCCTTTAATTACAATTATTACATTAGTTATAATTCCTTGTTGTCCAAAATGTTCTCTTTTTTTCCAAAAATCTAATTTTTTATCTAAAATTTTTTGATAACAAGCATCTAATTTTTGTTCTTTAATAAATTTATCCAAATAAATTAATTGAGGTAATCGTAATTCTGCATACTGATTTTCTATATTATTCTCTTTATTTTTAGAAAATAACTTTTTTATTTTATCAAATCCATATTTTTTTCCAATTCCAATTGTATTTTTATCATGCTGACGATAATAAATTAATGGCTCATTTATATTTTTTAAACCTCCATACAATGCTGCAACAATTCCAAACCAGTAATCATGAGCCCATCCATTATCTAAATCTCCTATATAATTCAATATTTCTTTCTTAATTGCTGTAGTTGCTCCAGTAACAAAATTATCATTCAACAAATAATTAACTGTTTCATATTGATTATTCAAATAACTATTTTGATAACTCAAATTTTCAAAAAGATTACCTTTAATCTCTAAATTTTCATTTGTAATATGTGCATTTGAAAATACTAATAATGCATTTGGATTATCATTAAATACTTGACACATTAATTCAACTTTATTTTCTTTCCAAATATCATCTTGATCACAAAAGAAAATAATATCACCTGAACATAGTGTTATTGCCTGATAAAAATTCTTAGCAAATCCTAAATTTTTTTTATTTATTTTTAACTTATACTCAATATTACTTGTTTTCAAAATTTTATTACAAATTTCTAATGTACTGTCTTTAGATCCATCATCACAAATAATGATTTCATCCACTTTTTTTGTTTGATGTAAAATACTATTTAATTGTTCTACAATATACTTTTCTCCATTATAGGTACACATTGCAACTGATATTTTCACATTTACACCTCTTTATCATGTAATTCTTTTTCTAATATAGCTATATGTTGTATTAAATTTTTTTGCTTTTCTTCTAATGATGACACTCTAACAAATAATGTATAAACTACTATAATTAATAAAAAGATTATAAATGCGAACACCATATTGGCAGTTGAAATAACTCCTATAAAATCTGCAGCAAAATAGGCAATCTGAGGAAAAACAGCAACAATAATTAAAGCAATAGATGATAATAACCATACAAGAGCATAGTCAGAACGTAATTTACCCTTTTTTACACTTTTTATCAGTATTAAAAATAGAAAAACTGATAAAATAATTAAAATTAATTGTAACGTCAATGTCATATTTTTCACCTATCCTTTAATTAAAAAATATAATCGTAATAAGTACTCTCAACATATATTGTATCGAACTACCAATTCCAGCATAAATACTTGTTCCTGCAACACGATCTTCCATTTTTACCTGAATTTCTTTTACCCTAAACCCCTTTTTCATCTGATATGCTAAAGTATCTGGTTCAGGTTTCCGATTTAATTCATAAGCATAATCTTTAATTAGTTTACGATTAATAATTCTCATCCCACTTGTTGGATCATTTATTTTCTGACCTGTTGTTAATTTAATCATAGCTGTAATTAAACGACTTCCTAACATACGAGCAGATAAATGTTTTTTTTCTTCAACGAATCTTGAACCAATTACAATATCATACCCATTTTCAATTTCTTTTACTAGTGCTGGTATATATTCTGGTAAATGTTGTCCATCTCCATCAAATTGAATTGCAGCATCATAATTATTTTCATATGCATATTTGTATCCAGTTTGTACTGCACCAGTCAATCCTAAATTTACTGGCAAATCAATATGATTTATTTTATTTTCATCAAGAATTTTAGGTGTACTGTCTTTTGAACAATCATTGATTACCACATAATCACTCCCTATATCAGCTTCTTGCAACTGTCTAACAACCCTTAAAATATTCTCTTCCTCGTTATATGCAGGAATTATTACTAAAACTTTCATTTTTTCTCCTTTAACCATTATTATTTTAACTATTTATTGTTACCATAAAAAAACGATATATTTTATTCAAATAACTTTTAGATGTAAATGTTAATAAAAATCCATCTTTTATAAATTTCAAATATTTTTTTTCTTCTATATCTTTCAATACAATATTAAATCTTTCATTTGCTTTTAAATATCTTTTTGCCCTACTATAATTATTATAATTATTTACATATTCTTTTGCCTTATCAATATCAGCAATTTCTTTTTCTGAATACTTTTTAGTTATAAATCTTGCAAAAAGATACTGCTCATATAAATTACTTCTAGAAATACTAGAGGATGTCATTCGATACTTTAATATCGTTTCATTAATATTAGATATTTTATATCCATTTAAAACTGCCCTTAGTGTAAAATCATAGTCTTCACATAACGGCATATTTCGATAACCATTTAATTTATCAAAGACTTCTTTTTTCCCAAACCAGGTTGGATGTGAAATAATTTGATTATATCTTAGTGCTTTCTTTATTTTATTTATATCAGTAGGTACTTTTTTTATTGAATAGATGCTTTTTCCATTTTCATCTATCATTTGTGATATTCCACCAATTAGATCATATTTATTTTCTTCTAAATACTTCTTTTGGTTTTCTATGCGATTACTAATTGAAATATCATCAGCATCCATTCTACAAATATATATACCTTTAGCCAATCCTAGCCCTTTATTTAAAGATGCTGTAAGTCCTATGTTTTTTTTATTTATATAAAACTTAATTCGTTTATCTATATTTGTATATTCTTCAATAATTTTAATATGTAAATCATTATCAGGATTATCTAAAATGATTATATATTCAAAATCTTTATATGTTTGATCTAATATAGATTCTATTGCCTGTCTTAAAAATATTTCCTCTTCTTTATAAGTAGACATAATAACTGATACTAAACACATTTTATTCTCCTTGATCTTTACTTATTTTTTAAACTATCATACAATATTTTAATTATTTTATCATCAATATTTTCATCAAACTTTCTTGCCATTAAATATTTTGAATTAGCCAATTCATCATAATCATTTATAGTAAAAGTTTTAGGATGTTTATTTTGTCCTGTCCAATCAATAAAGACAGGAATCTCAGCTTGTGTCTTATAATATGGTGATGATACAAAGATACTTTGGAATAAGGATTCATCTGGACAAATAGCATTATCAAAATATTTCATAATATTTGGATTAGTTTTAATTTTATCATATATATAATGTATACACTCATTAGTTAATAACCACCACGAACTTCCAAAATTAAAATCTAATCTTGTTACATTTTTCCTTTTAAAAATTAATGTTTTATATGGACCCCCAGTAACTAAAATATATAAATGTTTTAAAATTGTTATTAATAAATTTGAGCTTGTCATAAAAGGTGCATATTTTAATTCATTTCTTTTTAAAAATCTTTTATACAACTGATTATTTTTAGACATTATTTCTATATAATTTCTTTCCTTATTTTTTTCTAAGAAATCTTTTATATAACTAATTGACTTTATTGGAAAGTCTTGTCCACTTAAAAACCAAAAATAATCATATTTAATGTTATTATTAAGAGCACACTCAATTAAATTTACTGTAGCATGAATCATCTGACTCTGCCCCCATTTAATATCTAATCTTTTTCTTTTATCTAAAAAATAAATATTATCTTTTTTCTTGATTTCATTAATTATATTACTTTTTTTATCAATATGAAGATAAAAATCGACATCTTTATCATCTAGTGTATCTATTAAATAATTTATTTGTACAGGATTTTTATGACATAATATTAAAAATGCTATTTTCATAAGATCAATTCCTTCTCCTCTATTTCTTATAATGATCCTTTTCCATAAACCACGCTTTTTACTGTTTTATACATAATTGTAAAATCTAACCAGATTGACCAATTATGATAATAATAATCATCTAGTTTACAACGATAACTAAATTCAACATCACTTCTACCATTAGCTTGCCACATTCCTGTAACTCCTGGCTTTAACTTAATAATTGAATCATAATATTGTCCCATATCGCTCTTTTCTCTAGGAAGGTATGGTCTAGGACCAATAAAACTCATTTCTCCTTTTAATACATTAATAAATTGTGGCCATTCATCTAAAGAAGTTTTTCTTAGAAAATGACCAACTGGAGTAATTCTAGGATCATCTTTTAACTTTTTATTAGTCAAATACTCCACTTTTATTTCAGGATTTTCTTTCATTAATCTTTCCAATTCTTTTTCAGCATCAGGTATCATTGATCTAAATTTATAAATCTTAATCAATTTACCATTTTTACCTATTCGATGCTGCGAAAACATGATATTATCATGATCCCCGCTTTTTACATATTTATATTTTACATATGCCATTAATGGTAATAATGTTATTACCCCCACAATTCCTGCTAGAATATCAACAAATCTCTTAAAGAACTTATCCAATATACTAATTGTATCATTTGATGTAGCTATTAATAATTGTCCATCAAAATCCTGTACTTCTGATGAAAAAGTCATTGTTCCATTAACATTTGGAAGATATTTTACTGATTCAACCTTTCCATAAATGTCGCTCATAATTTTATCAATCACTTGTTGATTAGCTTCAGGTAAAGCTATAATTATTTGTTCAATAGCATTATTTATAATAGCTTCATTTAAATTATCATAATTATATACTTTACTATGTTTAATTATATTTTCCTGTTTAAATCCAAATAAATCTTTAGTATTATTTACATCTACATATCCTCTTACAGTAGTTAATGCAAATCTATTATTATTAGATATTTTTCCAAGACGGGCAGCTTCATAACCTGTACCTATTACTAAAGTTTTTCTGGCAAAAACTTCTCTAAATGCAATTCTTAAAAACCTTGATGCAAGTAAGCTTATAACAAACATTGCCACAACCATAATTGTTAGATGAATCCTGCGATCATACCCATAACTTTTAGGTACTAAAACTAATAAGGCTATAAAAAAACAAAAACTTGTTTTTACCAATTGTTTAATCTCGTTCCAAATTAGACATGTCTTTAATGAGTAATGACCATAAATAAACATAAATAAAAAATATAAGGTTCCTGAACCAACAATAAGCTGCATATCCATATGAAAATATAAACAAATAAAATAATACATTACTACTTCAATTGAAAAAAGCATAATGGGCATTAATTTTCTATTCACTGTTTCACCTCTTATCTTTTGTTAATAATATTTTTATAAAGTTTTCGCATTTATAATAGCATATATAGCGATATTTGTCATTTTTACCTCTGCTCATTTTCTACTATTTCTTAAAATCGACAAATATTATTATATAGGTTATAATAATAAAAGGAGGTTTTGCTTGATGGAGATATTCTATAAACGCATGAACAATTTTATTTGGCAACATTCATTTATTAAAGGATGTATACATTTTATATCTAGATTTTGCCCATATATGATAATAATTTTCTATTCTTTATTTTTATTAAAAATTTATATTGAATGGCAAAGTCACCTCTTTTTCTTTATTAAAATTCCTTTATACTCTGTTTTAATTGTAACTATATTAAAATTAATAATTAATAGAAAACGTCCAATCCAAAAATATGATATAAAACCTATTGATGATTTAAAAAGAAAAAATTATTCTTTTCCAAGTATTCAGGTCGTTTTTGCTGTTTCGATTGCTCTTACTGTTCTTAGATATGGTCCTAATATGGGGTTATTATTATCAACATTAGCTATAGCACTAACTGTTTCTAGATTCCTATCTGGTGTTCATTACCTAAGTGATGTAGTTGTTAGTATCTGTATTGCATTTATTATTAACATAATTTTTATTTAATTATCAAAAATAAAATCCAAACTTAAACTAATTTTGAATTTTAGGTTAAGCTTGGATTTTATATTATATATTAGTATCAGTTGGATCCCATGTCTGATTTAGTGGGATTTTTTTAATTGCTGGTTTACTTAATGGATCAAATTTTTCTGACACTATTTCTACTTTTGTCTTTAATGCACAGTTATCATATATCCATTTAGCATTTTCACAAGTTAATCTTATACATCCATGTGAACATGTTGTTCCTAACTTATTGTATTCTTCTGTAAGTAATGTATATGGATCTTGCTTATCATATGGAACTGAATGGAATAAAATCCTGTTAACTATTCTTGTGGAATATTGTCCATAACTAGATTCTACTAGTGCTCTCCAGCGATATTTAGCTGGAGTATAGAATACTCCAATTGGCGTATCATCACCAACTGAACATATAAAACGTTTATATGCTATTTCATGTTCACCTTCACCATTTGGAATTAAAACAGTTACTACATTAGTTTGTTTATTTACTCTTAATTCATATGATTCTTGTAATCCTAATATTTCTTCTAAATCTTTACATAAATCCCCATTAGCGTCATAACAAACTTTAAATCCATTTTTGTATGAAAAAGTTAATGATGATTTATTTGTTTTTATTAATTTTTCATCATTTTTAGAAGAAAGCTTGATTTGTATTGCTTCTAATTTGTAACTCCCCCCTACTGTCCCTGCGATTTTACCATTACTTGTCCAATCTAACCATCCTATATTTTGACAATATACACGATAATTTACATCATAATAATCAGATATATCTCCACTCAATCTAATCTTTATTGCTTCTAATCTTCTAGATTCCCCAGTTGTCCCACTAATAGATCCATTATTTACATAATCTAGCCATCCATAATCTTCCACATGGGCACTATATTCGATACTTCCATTATAAATATTATCATTTAGAGATATTTGAATTGCTTCTAATCTCTTTGATTCATCAATTACTCTATTAATAGATTCATCATTAACATTATCTAACCATCCATAGTCTTGCATATGAATATTATAAACAATACTCGGCATACTTTTGCCTTTTAAATTATTATCTAAGATTATACCATCTGTCTGTTGTATATTTTTTATATTATCTTCATTATCATTTACAGCGTATACAAAATTCAACATTGTAGTAAAAAATAATCCTAAGCTAATTAATATAAATGTTATCTTTTTCATTCTTATTCCTCCCACTTAAATAAAATATATTGTACTTTAAGATTAATTAAAAATTTATTTTTAATTAATTAACTTCACTAATTACATCCTCTATTTTACTACATAATATCATATTTTTTAAGTCCTATTTTAAAAATTGAATACATATTTTTTAACAAGAATTAGTTAATATTCTAAAAAATAATAATAGAAATTATAATTTTATTTTTATCTGATACCTTTAAATGACGTCAGAATTTAACTTAAAAAAACTCTCGAAATTAATGACATATAAAAAAGGGGAAGTGATTCCCCTAGATATTAACACTCTAAAATAATTTAGATTTATAAATTATCCTATTTTTTTATAAATGGTCTTACTGTTTTTCCTGGTGCACTTCCACCTTTTTGAACTACCTTTATTTCAATTGCCTCTATTCTTTTTGACAATCCTTCACTTCCTGCACTCTTTCCATTTGCTGTCCAGTCTAGCCATCCATAATCTGCTATATGTGCTCGATAGTAGATATCATATTCTTTCTCCATCTCTCCTGTAAATCTGATCTCTATCGCCTCCATTTGTTTATTTCTTCCTGTTACTCCTGCTGTCTCTCCATTTCCTGTCCAGCTCTGCCATCCGATATCTGCACTATGTACTCGATATTCAATATCTCCTTCATATGCTGGATTCTCCAATGAAATCTTTATCGCTTCCATCTGTTTGCATTTCCCTATTGTTCCTGCAATACTTCCATCATATACACTTGACAGCCATCCATAATCTGCTACATGGGCTGATGTTTTTATATTTTTCTTTTGTACATATGGTTTCACTGTTGCTCCTGGGGCACTGCTTCTTTTTCTTACCAATTTTATTTCTATCGCCTCAATCTGATAGCTGTATCCTGCACTCCCTGCCGCTTTTCCATTTGATGCCCAATCCAGCCATCCCAGATTCTCTGCATGTACACGATAATAGATATCATATTCGTTTTCAAGTTCGTCTGTCAGCCTGATTTTGATAGCTTCAATCTGTTTGTTTTTACCAGTCGTTCCTGCCAGTTTTCCGTTATCTGTCCATGCCATCCAGCCATAATCTTGAACATGTACACTGTATTCGACTGTCCCGTTATAAGCGTTATTTGTCAGACTTATTTTAATGGCTTCCATTTGTTTATTTTTACCTGTTGTTCCTGCTTTTTTTCCATCACTAACTTCTTCTAACCAACCATAATCTGCTACATGCGCTTGATAATT
>NZ_FOIN01000059.1 GCF_900102365.1 Thomasclavelia cocleata
AAGAGGAATAGAGAAGGTGAAAATGGAATATTTACTGGTGTGTACAGGATATAATTTAAAGAAATATCATAAATATAGATTAAGAGAAACGAAAAAACAGCAGATAAATTAGTGATAATCAATGATAACTCGAAGAAAAGTCACATTGAAAAGAGGAGTTTTAGCAGATGATACCCTCATTGCGCTCAAAAACAGCCAAAATAACATAAAATATTATTAAATATCGTGAGAGTTGCAATTATAGCAGGTAATTGCATTTTATTTTGCAGAAAAAAAGCTGAACGAATTCAACTTTCCTTTTAAAAAGTTATTTCGTTACAGCCCCTTTACCAATGTTTTTTAAATAAAGATGTTAATGGATTTAATATATAATTTCATTTTTGAGGAGGAGTAGGTAAATATTACATATTTATGATAATTTTTATATTAAGTTTTAGAAGTAAACGTGAATCGTTTACTTCTTTTTTTATGTTTTTAATTAGAGCCTCCCCCTCTTATTCAACTAATTAAAAGTTGAATAGGAGGAAAAATGAAGATAATAGTTGATGAGTATATACCATATATGGAAAAGGTTGATAGTCGTTTTAAATATTATGTGTTGTTTATGGTGTGAATAATAAATTAAATAAGATTGAGATCACTAAGAAAATGTTTTTATAAATTTTTGGGATTCATAAAATAAAAATAATCAATGGCAAAAGGAGATATTTTATTAAATATCAATATGATCAACTTCTATGTCATATTGAATTATCCAGAGCTGATTATTATGAATTTAGAAGTTTTAAGTCTCAATTGATAAGAGATAAGAATATTTCAGATCGTTATATTGAACAATCTGAACAAACTGATACAAGATTATATAAGAAAGGGATTTATAATTCTATTAATATTGAAACAATAGTATATAAAAAATACATCAAAGATGAAATAAATAAGGCAGTTAGTGAATTAAAAGAAATACAAGCAAGAAGATTGATTATGTATTATATAGAGGAAAAGACATATGAAGAAATTGCACAAATCGAAGGTTGTACAAAAAGAGCGGTGAAATTTTCTGTGGATGCTGCTAAAAAGAATTTGCAAAATAAATTAAAAAATTTATTTTTAGACTACACAAATAAGTAAAAAGTGAGCAAACAGGTGAAGAGATATTAATCCATCACCTGTTTTTTGGTGTTCTCCCTTCAAAAGGAGGAAATTAATCTGAATAAAAAAACAGAATTAAATAACTTAAAAAGTAATCAAAATGCATAGTTCCCCCTTTCCCCCAAAAAAGAGGGTTATTGAACGGCAGGAATTGTCTTGGCGTTTTGTTGAATAAAATTAGTTAAATCATCAATTGTAAGACCAATACTTAATAGTTGTTTGATATCTGATTTTAGATTGTTTTTGAGATATTTTTCTCTTTGTTCTACAGGTGTTTCAATATTCGATAAATCTTTAGGATTCCAAATCTCACCTGTACGAAGCATGTGGTAAATTGCAACTAGTATTTTTCTGGCTATGGCAATATAAGCTCTTTTCTTTCCTCAGCGTTTGGAGATTTTATTAAACTTGTTGGCGTAGTAAGGATGTTCCTTATCCTTTACAGCTGCATGTGCAACCTCAACCAAACAAGGTTTAAGATATACTCCCACACGAGAAATTTTGACAGATTTTTTCTTGCCAGCAGATTGATTGTTCATTGGAGTTAAACCAGCCCAAGAAGATAACTTTCTTGAAGATGAGAACTGTTCCATATCATTGCCAATTTCAGAAAGAATAATGATGGCAGAATTTCTTTTAATACCAGGTATTTGACATAGGAAATTAATATTATCTTCAAATGGTTTTGCCATCATATCGATCAATTTATTGATTTCATTGATATTTTCGCTTACTTGTTCCATATGTTTTTGAATCAATTGGATACGAGCTTTCTGGATAGGAGTAAAATCAATGCCAGAAACAGCGTTGATGATATCTTCTTCGCTTGCTTTACATTTTCCATGAACTTTAGAAAGAATATCTTCCGATGTGAAAGGGGTGAAGAGTGATGAATGAAAATATTAGTCGTGGACAAATATATCTTGCTGATCTTGAACCAACGATTGGCTCTGAGCAGGGAGGAGCACGCCCAGTCTTGATTTTACAAAATGATATTGGTAATCGACATAGTCCGACAACAATTATTGCAGCAATAACAAGTAGAATATATACAAAACATATACTACCAACTCATTATATGATTCCATCAAGCTCAGGTCTAACTCATGATTCAATTGCTTTATTAGAACAAATAAGAGTTATTGATAAATCGCGTATATTAAAATATCTAGGAACACTTACACCAAATGATATGATTAATATTGATCAAAAAATAGTTATCAGTTTAGGTATAAACAATTATTATATATGACTTAAAAATAAGATTATATGAGTTTAAATTTTATCAGTATTATTTTTGCTCTTCATCAATATTATATTATGAGGTGATCAATTTAATGGCATCCAGTACTAAAATAGTTTGCAAAAATATATTTAAGAATAACGATAAAGAAATTATTAGAAAAATCTATACTTGGAAATGGATTGAGCTAATAAACCAAATTGAAAAGAATAAGTACTAAACTAATCGCACATTAGAAAGCTGTTATACTGCTATGTTATTATAATATAGCAGTATAATTGTTTTTCTTCTTTTAAGGAGAGAATAACAAAATGAATAAATTAAAAGTGGCGATATACTGTCGTCTATCGGAAGAAGATAGAAACAAGGAGTCGGAAGATGATGATAGTAATAGTATTCAAAATCAAAAATCCATGCTTAATAAATATGCACTAGAACAAGGATGGGAAATTTTTAAAGTCTATAGTGATGACGATTATACAGGTTCTGATCGTCGTCGCCCTGAATTTAATAATCTATTACATGATGCCAAGGCACAAAAGTTTAATATTGTTCTTTGTAAAACACAATCACGATTTACTAGAGAATTAGAATTAGTCGAGAAATACATTCATGGTCTTTTCCCTATTTGGGGGATTCGATTTGTAAGCGTTGTTGATAATGCTGATACTGCCAATAAAGGAAATAAAAAATCAAGACAGATAAATGGTTTAGTAAATGAATGGTATTTGGAAGATATGTCAGAAAATATTAAAAGTGTACTAATAGATCGTAGAAAAAATGGATTTCATATTGGTGCATTTGCTTTATATGGTTATAAAAAAGATCCTGATATGAAAGGACATTTAATCATTGATGAAGAAGCAGCTAAAGTCGTTAGGGAAGTATTTACACTTTTTTCTAATGGTTATGGCAAAACAGCAATTGCACGAATTTTAAATGAACGTGGAATACCTAATCCAACCGAATATAAACGTCTACATGGTTTACGTTTTAAAGCACCTAAAACAAGAAATAGCACACTTTGGAGTTATTATGCGATAGCTGATATGCTAATAAATGAAATTTATATTGGGAATATGGTTCAAGGGAAATATGGGAGTGTATCTTATAAAACCAAACAAAATAAGCCTCGTCCTAAAAGTCAGTGGTATATTGTTGAAGGAACTCATGAAGCAATAATTGATAGAGAGTTATGGGATAGAGTACAGCTGTTGATTGTGCAAAAGGCCAAACCGTTTACAATTGGACAAATTGGGTTATTTGCAAGAAAAACTCGTTGTATGTACTGTGGTTATATAATGCGTTCATCTAAGAATCGAGGTAAGCATTATTTGCGTTGCAGTAGTCGTTTTAAATCAAAAGAGGCTTGTATTGGTTCATTTGTTTCGGTAGATAAATTGGAACAGGTAGTTATTGAGGAATTAAATAGACTATCAAAAGAATATCTTGATAATAGTGAACTTGAAAAGAATGTGGTATTTAATAACGATTTCAAAGAAAAACAAGACTATTTAAAAGAAGAAATCGCAACTTATCAAAGAAAAATTATGGAATATACTAAAGGGATTCGTGAATTATATTTAGATAAGGTTAAGGGTATTTTATCACAACAAGATTATCTTGATTTAAGTAATGACTTCTCTGTTCAAAAAAGAAGATTAGAAAAGTTAGTTGAAGATAAGCAAAAACAACTTGATACTCTAAAAAAGAAAATGATGACGCAAGATAATCGTAAAAAATTAATTGAGCAATATACTAATTTAGAGCATTTAGATCGTTTTACAGTAGAAAAATTAATCGATTATATTGATATAGGTAAAAGAAATACTGAAACTAAGGAATTACCAATTGAAATTCATTGGAATTTTTAATTATTTAATAAATGTTGTTCTTATGAGATAGCAGCAGAACAGAAAGCAAGAACAACTTATGATAATATCTTAGCACTTGTTGATGATGAAGAAATAAAAAAACCAATTCGTTTTTTAAGAGAACGTGAAATCGTTCATTATCAAAGATTTGCAGAAGCATTAGAAATTGTCAAAAAGAATTTGAATTGTGAAAATTATTATGCTTTTAATCCAGCATTTAGAAATGGTAAATGTAGAAAATAGAGTAAATAGGTCTACTTGTTTGTAGACCTATTTTGCAGTAGTGTGATAAGCATGGCATGAATTCAGTTGGAGATAAACCAATCACAGGTATTTACCGCCAAGTGTAGTGAATTACAAGCTGTTAGCGATGGTGTTATCTTGAATATAGAATATTATTGTTTATAAGTTGTAAAAATCTTGAGTTTTGATTTATAGGCATAGACTCATTATGTATTTTATCATCAACAATATGAATATTAACTAGATATAATGTCTAATACTAAAGAAAAGAATCACAATCTTTCTTTTATCATGATTCTTTTGTACAGTTTATAAATTGTTAGTATCTAAAATCCTGAAATACGGGTTATTATAGATTACCGTTTTTATAAGTTTTAAAGAAATTAATCAATTCTTTTTTTAGTAACATATGATTTATTTAATGTTTTTTCAAAAACAAATTCAAGTGTGCCTGCTTTTTTATAAAATCTTTATTACAGTCTAGAGTACCAGTAGACTCTTTATCGCTTAAATTATAAACATACTTACCATCTGTAGATACAACTACAGATTTATCATAGTCAACATAATAACAATACATCATACTTGGAGTATTTTCATCAAATGGTTCATAATATAGATTATATAAGAAAACTATTCCAAATAACTCATTATCATTCATTAATGAAGTAATAGTCATATTTTCTGAATCAGTCAAACTACTTATTTAAAATTTAAATCCCCATCTGAACTTTCTACAAATATGAATTTGTTATTTTTAAAAGCATTAATAACCTCATTATTTGTTAATGGTTTTTGTTCATTATAAGTATTAGTCAATTCCTTTTGTATTATTGGTGATTTTTCAGTATCGAACCAAACTAATGAGTCCATTAAATCTTCTTCTTTCATTTCTAAATCATTAAGCATATCTTCATATTCTTTTTTTACACTATCAGCTATTTTGATTTGTTTACTAGGACATTTAGTTTCACCTGAATCACCTTCAAAATCAACAGTACAATGATCGATATCTGTACCATCTTTTATCAAAATACTAGCATTCTTGTTTTTTCTTTAAAATTTACCCAATAAGAACCATCTTCATTTGAAAAATGTAGTTGACCAGGTTTTTTAGTATCTTTATCAAAGTAAATTGTCAATGTATATTCTTTTTTTTGTTGATTAGAAGATACATTGGTTTTTTACCAGGTTTATTAATGATACGAACATCACCAAGTTCTTTACCTTCTTCATTATAATAGTGATTATAATCAAAACTAGCTAAAATTTGATAATTATTTTCTTTTAACAAATCGTAATAATCACTAGGATTCTTTGCATTGCTACACCCACATAATGTTAAAGTTGCTACAATAACTAATTTAAAAATCTTTTTCATTTTTTCTCCCTTCTTTAAAAATATATAATGCAACATTTGATTATAATTAAATTAATCTTTCCTTCCTGTTTATAACAATTATTACATAATTAACCATTATGTTTTTATTTAATAAATAAAGTAATATGAATAATTTTAGTGTATATAATAATGGAGGTAATTTTTATGACAAAAGAATTATGTAATGATTTTAAAAATGATGTTTTATTCAATTATTTACTGCGTGATGACTTAGATTCTGATTGTAGCTTTATGCTCAAGCTCTTTATCGAAAATATCCTTAATATCAAATGTGAACATGTGACTGTTCTTAACTCTGAACAAGATATGATTTTTGATGTTAAAGTGCAGATAGATAATGGCGATATTATTGATATTGATATGCTGAATTCCCCCGTTTCTAAAAGCTGTTACTATCGTTTATGGGGAAATGGAGTGGATTTACTTATATCACAAATAGAAGAAGGAAAGGAGTATACTGAAACAGTGAATCCTATATATCAAATTATTTTTATTGATGTTATTGATGAAAATAATCTAAAACTTATTGATACATATAGAAATGCTAATGAGGATGGAAATATAGAAAAGTATGGTCTTATTACTAGAAGTTATGTACAGCTGCCATATATAAATAACATTAAGAAAGAAAAAGGATTAAAAGAGATGACAGAAATAGAATTGGCAATTTACATTCTAAAAAATGGGATTGATGATGAAATAAATGCCTTAACAAATAGCGAAGTGGTTAAGATTATGAAAAAGAAGTTGAGAATGTTTAATGAAGATGAACATTTAAGGGATATGTATTATAAAAGAGGAGCAAATGAATTTTAAAAACAGTTGATGTGTGAAGAAAGTGTATAAAAAGGTTCGGCAGTAAGTAGATGAAATAAATATTGTTAGAATTAAACATTATTGATAGGAAAGCATGGAAGGATTTAAAACTGCCATGCTTTCTTTTTCGAATAATATTTATTTAATAAAGATAAATTATATTGATTTAATCGTGACTTTGTGACATAATAATATGACTTTAATAAAAAGGAGTTAAACTAATGATATCAACACAAAATGTATCTTTACAATATGGCGATCGTGCTTTATTTGAAAATGTAAGTGTTAAATTCACAGATGGTAATTGTTATGGGATTATTGGTGCTAATGGAGCTGGAAAAAGTACTTTTTTAAAAATCTTAGCTGGTGAAATTGAACCTAACAAAGGTGAAGTGGTTTTAGAGCCCCATAAACGTTTATCAGTTTTGAAACAAGATCACTTTGCTTATGATGAAAATGGTGTTGTAGAAACAGTTATCATGGGTAATAGACGTCTTTATGAAATCATGCAGGAAAAAGAAGTATTATATTCTAAACCTGATTTTAATGATGAAGATGGGATCAAATTAGCTGAACTTGAGGGTGAATTTGCAGAAATGGATGGATGGAATGCTGAAGTTGATGCAGAAATCATGCTTAATGGTTTAGGAATTGGCGAAGAATTGCATAATTTAAAAATGAAAGAGTTAGATGGAAATCAAAAAGTAAAGGTTTTGCTTGCACAAGCTTTATTTGGTAATCCTGATGTTTTATTATTAGACGAACCAACAAACCATCTTGATCTTGATAGTATTCGCTGGTTAGAAAATTTTTTAATGAACTTTAAAAATACCGTTATTGTCGTTAGTCATGACCGTTATTTCTTAAATAAAGTTTGTACACATATTGCAGATATTGATTATTCAAGAATTCAATTGTATGTCGGTAATTATGATTTTTGGTATGAATATAGTCAATTACAGTTACAACAAGCTAAAGATCAAAATAAAAAAGCTGAGGCTAAAAAGAAAGAATTAGAAGAATTCATTGCTCGCTTTTCAGCTAATGCTTCAAAAGCTAAGCAAGCTACATCAAGAAAAAAATTATTAGATAATTTAGAAATGGTTGACATAAAACCATCACTTCGTCGTTATCCATTTATTGCTTTTAAACCAGGACGTGAAGTTGGGAATATTGTTTTAAAAGTGGAAGGATTATCAAAAACAATTGATGGTGTTAAATTATTAAATAATGTTAGTTTTTCTATCAATCCTAAAGAGAAAGTAGCTTTTGTTGGTGATGTTAAAGCAACAGAAACATTCTTTAAGATCATTATGGGAGAATTAGAACCTGATGAAGGAACGTTCCAATGGGGAATAACAACATCACAATCATATTTTCCTAAAGATAATTCAGAATTTTTTAATAACTGTGACTTAACTTTAGTAGACTGGTTACGTCAATTTTCAGTTAAAGATGAATATGAACAAGATTTAAGAGGATGGCTGGGAAGAATGTTATTCTCTGGAGAAGAAGCATTAAAAAAAGCTTCAGTATTATCTGGAGGAGAAAAAGTTCGTTGTATGCTAGCTAAAATGATGATGGCAGAGGCTAATGTTTTGGTTTTAGATGAACCAACTAATCATCTTGATCTAGAATCAATTCAAGCTTTAAATCAAGGTTTAATTAATTTTAAAGAAAATATTTTATTTACTAGTCATGATCATCAATTTGTTCAAACAATTGCAAATCGAATTATTGAATTTAATGAATTTGGTATTTTGGATCGTTTGTCTACATATGATGAATATTTAGAGTACAAAGAAAATAACAAGTAGGTCTAGGTATCTACTTTTCTTTTGTGTATAATATAAATAAGTGATCAAGGAGGACAATTATGAATAATACAATTAAAGAATTATTTGATCGTAAATCAGTTCGAGTATATCAGGATAGACCAATTGAAGTAGATAAAAAACAGTTAATTTTAGATGCTGCAATACAAGCACCAACAGCAGGAAATATGACTTTATATTCAATTATTGATGTACAAGATCAGGTAATTAAAGATAAATTAGCAAAAACATGTGATAATCAGCCTTTTATTGCTAAAGCACCACTAGTACTTATTTTTGTGGCAGATTATCAAAAATGGTATGATGCTTTTAAATATTACCATAGTGAAGATGAAGTGCGTTCACCATCATATGGGGATTTTCTTTTAGCATATAGTGATACTTTGATTGCTGCTCAAAATGCAGTTGTAGCCGCTGAAAGTATGGGAATTGGAAGCTGTTTTATTGGTGATGTTATAGAACAATATGAGATTCATCGTGAACTGTTAAATTTACCACAGTATACTGCTCCAGTAGGAATGCTGGTAATGGGTTATCCAACTGATCAGCAGCTTCGTCGTAGTAAGCCAGCACGTTTTGATTCAAAATATGTTGTTAGTGTTGATCAATATGAAAGGTTTGATAATGAAAAATTAGTGAAGATGTTTGATGATCGTGCTAAACTTGCTAATCGTAGTAGTGGGAGGGTTTTTGTAGATGATATATATAATCGTAAATGGACTAACCCTTTTATTGAAGAAATGACACGTTCATCTAAATTATGGATTGAGCAATGGGGAAAAGAGGATGAAGAATCTTAGGATTCTTTTTTCTTTAGATAAGTATTGACAATTTAATTGATATGATTATAATATATAGCGTGCTATCTATTTAAGGAGGAGACAATATGCCTAATGATAAAATTGGTTTTTTAATTAAACAGGTTCATATTCTTCAAGAACAACGTTTAAATAAAAAGTTTGAACGGTTTGGTTTAACTGGAGCTCAAACATTTACCCTAGTTAGTTTATTTAAGGCACGAGAAAGAAATGAAAAATTAAATCAAAAAGATTTAGAAAGAATCCTAGATATTTCTAATCCTACAGTAACAGGAATTTTAAATCGTTTAGAGGTAAAAGGGTTGATTAAACGTGTTCCATGCATTCATGATGCAAGAATTAAATACATTGAGGTTACAAAAAAAGCAATTGCGTTAGATAAAGAAATTCGTAAAACTTTTGAAGAATCGGAATATGAATTAGTAAGCTCTTTGTCTTTGGAAGAAATAGATAGATTAGGTGAATATTTGGTTAAAATATTAAGAAGTAATTCTTAATATTTATTTTAATCAAATTCATAGCGAGCTATATATAGGAGGTAGGTAAATGTTAAAAACACTTTTAACACAAGTAAAAGAATATAAAAAAGTTGCTATTTTAACCCCGATACTAGTTATTTTGGAGGTTATTTTAGAGGTTGCTATTCCTTTTTTAATGTCAATGATTATTGATAAAGGAATTAATGTGAATGATTTAGATGTAGTAGTAAAAATAGGGGTTATAATGCTGATCGCTTCTTTTGTTTCATTATTAGCAGGAGCGTTAGCTGGTAAATATGCTGCTAAGGCTTCAACAGGATTTGCTAAAAACTTGAGAAAGGCAATGTATTATAATATTCAGGATTTCTCTTTTGCTAATATTGATAAATATTCAACTGCTGGTTTAGTAACTCGTTTAATGACAGATGTTACAAATGTCCAAAATGCTTTTCAGATGATAATTAGGATGTGTATTAGAGCACCATTAATGTTGATTTGTGCAATGACGATGGCTTTTATTATTAATACACGACTTGCATTAATATTTGTAGTTGCAATTATCTTTTTAGGAATTGTTCTGACTTTTATTATGACAAGAGCTCATCCATTATTTAAACGTATTTTTAGAACTTATGATGATTTAAATGCATCTGTTCAAGAAAATATTAGTGGGATTAGAGTTGTTAAAGCATATGTACGTGAAGAATTTGAAGATCAAAAATTTAAAAAGACATCTGGTTTAATTTATAAGTTATTTCTTAAAGCAGAGAATTATTTAGTTTTTAATCAGCCTTTGATGCAATTTACAGTTTATGGCTGTATTATTATGATTTCCTGGTTTGGGGCTCATATGATTGTTGGAGGAACTTTGACTACTGGTGAATTAACTAGTATGTTTACTTATGTAATGATGATTTTAATGAGTTTGATGATGTTATCAATGGTTTTTGTGATGATTGTTATGTCAATTGCATCTGCTCAAAGAATTAGTGAGGTTATTAATGAAAAATCCACTTTGCATAATCCTAGTAGTCCTGATTATAAAATAAAAGATGGTTCGATTGATTTTAATCATGTTTACTTTTCGTATTTTGATGATCAGGATGAAGTTAATCTAAGAGATATTAATGTTCATATTAAATCTGGACAAACAATAGGAATAATAGGTGGTACTGGAAGTGCTAAATCAACTTTTGTTCAATTAATTCCTAGATTATATGATGTTACTAAAGGAGAAGTATTTGTTGGTGGTAAAGATGTTCGTAGTTATGATTTAAATACTTTAAGAAATGAAGTTGCTATGGTATTACAAAAAAATGTATTATTTTCAGGAACTATTAAAGAAAATTTGCGTTGGGGTAAAAAAGATGCTACAGATCAAGAAATTGAACATGTATGCAAATTAGCACAAGCAGATGAATTTATTCAACGTTTTCCAGATAAATATGATACTTATATAGAACAAGGTGGTAGTAATGTATCTGGTGGACAAAAACAAAGATTATGTATTGCTAGAGCATTATTGAAAAAGCCTAAAATACTGATTTTAGATGATTCAACTAGTGCAGTTGATACAAAGACAGATGCTTTGATTCGTAAGGCGTTTAGGGAAGAAATTCCTGGGACAACAAAGATTATTATTGCTCAAAGAATAAGTTCTGTTGAAGATGCTGATTTAATAATTGTACTAGATGATGGGAAAATTAGTGCTATGGGAACTAATCAGGAATTATTGAAAACTTGTGAAATTTATCAAGATATATATCAGACTCAAAAGAAAGGGGGAAGCCTAAGTGAATAAAAATCAGATGAAAACATTAAAAAGGTTATTTGATTTTGTTATTTCTAGACATCGTAATGCTTGTATTTTGGTGTTAGTTTTAATTATTATAAGTACGATTGCCAATGTTGCAGGTTCTATCTTTATAAAGAGTTTAATTGATGACTATATTACACCATATCTAAGTATGTCAAACCCAAATTTTAATCCTTTATTAAATGCGATTTTAAAAATGATTGCTATTTATGGAATTGGAGTTATTGCTACTTATGTATTTAATAAGATCCTGATCAAGGTATCCCAAGGTTCTTTAAAAGAAATAAGAGATACGATGTTTGAACATATGGAACAGTTACCAATAAAATATTTTGATACTCATAATCATGGAGATATAATGTCTATCTATACAAATGATGCAGATACATTAAGACAGATGATTTCACAAAGTATCCCTCAGGTTATTGTATCAGCAATGACAATTATAAGTGTTTTTATTTCCATGCTGGTTATCAGTATTCCTCTTACTATTATTAGTGTGATTATGGTTTTTGTGATGCTTGAGGTATCTAAACATGTTACTAATAAAAGTGGTAAGTATTTCTTTGATCAACAAACTAATCTTGGTAAAGTTAATGGTTTTATTGAAGAAATGATGGAAGGACAAAAAGTTGTTAAAGTCTTTACTCATGAACAAGAAGCAAAATTAGATTTTGATAAAGTAAATGAACAATTATTTGAAAGTGCTTATGCTGCAAATAAATATGCTAATATTTTAATGCCGATAATAGGGAATTTAAGTTATGTTAGTTATGTATTAGTTGCTATTATTGGTGGTGTACTTGCAATTAATGGTTATACAGATTTAACAGTAGGGACACTAGCTTCATTTTTACAATTGAATAGATCGTTTAATCAGCCAATTGGTCAAATTTCTCAACAAGTTAATATGGTTTTAATGGCTTTAGCAGGAGCTAGTCGAATTTTTGCTTTAATGGATGAAGAAGTTGAAGTTGATGAAGGGCATGTTACACTAGTTAATGCAAAAGAAAGTGCAGATGGCTCATTAATACCAGTAAAACATCGTACTGGTATTTGGGCATGGGAACATAAACGACCTGATGGATCAGTTGAATATGTTCGATTAGTAGGTGATGTTCGTTTTCATGATGTGACATTTGGTTATAATGATAATAAGACGATTTTATATGATATGAATTTATTTGCAAAACCTGGTGAAAAGTTAGCTTTTGTAGGAGCAACAGGTGCTGGGAAAACTACAATTACAAATTTAATAAATCGTTTTTATGATATTCAAAAGGGTTCAATCACATATGATGGTATAGATATTAAACTAATTAAAAAAGCTGATTTAAGAAAGTCCTTAGGAATAGTTTTACAAGATACACATTTATTTACAGGAACGATCATGGATAATATTCGCTATGGTAAACTTGATGCAACTGACGAAGAATGTGTTGCGGCAGCTAAGCTGGCAAATGCACATGAGTTTATTATGCATTTAGAACATGGTTATCAAACAATGCTTAGTGGTGATGGTTCAAGTTTATCACAAGGACAATGTCAGTTATTAGCTATTGCTCGAGCTGCAGTTGCTAATCCGCCAGTATTGATTTTAGATGAGGCTACATCAAGCATTGATACTCGAACAGAAAGTATTGTTCAAAGTGGTATGGATAAATTGATGGAGGGTAGAACAGTATTTGTTATTGCTCATCGTTTATCAACGATTAAAAATTCTGATGCAATCATGGTTCTTGATCAGGGAAGAATTATTGAACGTGGTGATCATGATAAATTGATTAAAGAAAAAGGAACTTATTATCAATTATATACTGGTGGTTTAGAATTAGATTAAATTAAAGGGGCTGTAACGAGTAAATAACTCATTTCAGTTTCAAAAAAACGAAAAAACACGGTCATCCGTGCAATGGCATGAACTTAAGAAATAATC
>NZ_FOIN01000050.1 GCF_900102365.1 Thomasclavelia cocleata
CCCCAGTATGCCAATAGCCTTTTTTAGGACATCTAAAGCATCCTTTGTATCCTTAAGTTCCTTTTTTAGTCTGGCAATTTCCTTAGCCTCATCACTTGAATAATTACCACTGCCTCTAGAATTAATTGTACCGTTATTATTTTTAGCTTCCTTAAGCCACTTATGAACAGTGCTGTCAGCAACACCAAACTTTTTAGAAACAGCTACTTTAGATTCATTAGGATGATCTAATACATAGTCAACAACTCCCTGTTTAAATTCATCTGTAAATGTTGGTTTACTCATAATCATATACCTCTTTCATTTCTTATAATCAACTCATGACATTGTACCACATGACTGCTAATTCTTCCATTTGCCTGGTACAGTTTTTATTCTAGCACCACTCAATCTTTGCCAGACAACAAGCTGTCTTAAAAGGTAGGCGTGATTGTTGCTTATCCCATTGTGGCTGGCGGTGTATTGCTTCACATATTCGATAGATAAAGCAACATCACTTATCTGGTCGGCACTCATACGGGAGCTTGCGTCAGCTCTGGTCTTATAGCCGTTCTTAAAATCTGTGTTAATGTCAATACAGTAAGCGTCCTCGCCTTCAACGGTCAAATGCCCCTCGTTAAAGGTAGAACCAATCGAACCGTCATTCATTACCTTTTCAACGATACCAACACGTTCTTCACTTTCCGTCCAGTATTGCTTACTTTCTGCATGAACAAGTGTAGTCGGTAAAGCAGTAACGACAGTCGCAAAGGCAAGTACGCCCGTACACAATCGTTTCAATATCTTTTTCATAATTCTAAATGCTCCTTTCATTTTGGGTAATAAAATAGCCGTTCAATAAGAACGGCTGGAAATAGAAAAGGAACGTCATTTTAGGCGTTCCATAGTCTATGAAATATTCAATTTTTTTCTTGCTTCAATACTGATGTGCCGTACCATATCTTTGCATATCTAGGAAAACCAGCGTATCAAGGCTCATTCATTGGTAGTAAATTAGTAGTAAATTGATGTGTTTGTTTTCTTGAAAATGCTGATAGATACTGTGTTTTAGCGGATAATCAACTATTTAGTAAGTTTTTATTTTAAAAAAATTAATTTATGGAAAATAATCAAGTAGGAAGCATTTTTTAATTTTCTCCCCTCACCCCACTATACGTACAGTTCTGTATACAACGATTTAATTAAATTTCAATTTATGTCTTAATGAATGATAGTCTAAACAGTTAACTTATTACTTATGGATTTGTCTTTCTTTTAATATAGCTCTTACAAAATATGTTTTAGTAACTGTGAATTGATAATGTTCTTCCATATATGACATTTGCATTGCTAAATCATGATTGGCTCCAAGTTTCCTTAACCATTGATATCTACCTCTTGGTACTTTCCATTTTAAAATGCTCCTTAATCTAGTTCGGAGATGCATATCTATTACATTCATTGCCTTTTTCATATCTGCAATTGCATAGTAGTTTACTCCCCCTCTAATCACTTCATTTACTTCTTCTACACTTGTTGTTTCAGTTGCAAAATATTGCCATTTATCTTTTTCAATTGGCTTGATACTATCAAGCAGCCAACCTTCTTCATACAATATATAATTTAATTCAAATCCCATACTATACCCCATAATATCATTTTTAGATTGAATCCATGTGACCATAGAGTCACTTTTATTATTTTTATCCATTTTTCGTTGAGAGATTTCAGTATCATATACCTCCAATTCATACTTAGATAAGTATTCAGAATTATTGATGTCAATAACGATATGTTTTATTGTTTCAGTTCCACTCATAGAACATCTGCAAATCATTAAGCCCCATACAATTAACAATATAATAAATTCTGATTTTTTCTTGTTATTTTTCATCTTTGTTGTCCTTTCCCTTAATTTTTAAATTTATTGTATATACTTTGTTATTTATGTTCATCCTACCTATATAACGCTTATACGTTATATTATACGTTTTTTCGTTATGTTTACAATAAAAAAACGTTATAAAATAAAAGTAATAAGCAAATAAAGGAGAATATCATCATGGACGTATTAAAAAGGCTTAAGACTATTATGCAAAGTAAGGATATTTCAGAATATAAATTAGCAAAACTTTCAGGTGTCCCACAAAGTACTATCAATTCGATGTTTCGGAAATATAACAATCCCTCTATTTATACGTTGGAATGCTTATGTAAAGGATTAGATATTTCAATGAGTGAATTTTTTTATGAAGATACACAACCATTAGATAATGAAAAACATGATGATTTCCAATTACTAACACAAGAATGGAGTAAACTAAATTCAAAGCAAAGAAAAGCACTGTTAATATTTTTAGATTCGATTACTAATCATTTACCATGATATAATTGCATATCTTAATAAATTAAAAGAAATGTTGTATACAAGAATTTCATTATAAAAAAGTAGTGAGGTCAATGATAAAACATGATCTTCACTGCTTTTTATGTTTATATAACCGATGTTATAATCTTTAAGCTTCTTCCAAAGTTTTCTAAACAGCATAAATATTTACCACAAAATATAAGAAATTTTACAAAGAAATATAAATATTCATTATATATAAAAAAAACTGAATAGCTTGTAAAATAAGGCTATTAGATACATAATAAGAACATTTAAAAAGATAATAATAAATTTAGTTTTTATTTGAAATAAAAAAAGTGATTACATAATAAAATGTAATCATCTTAACATTATTAATTATAATATAGCTCCGTTTAAAATATCATAAAATAAACTAAAACAATAATTCCTAAAACAATTCGATACCACCCAAACACCTTAAAATCATGCTTTTTAATATAACTCATTAAAAATTTAATAGTCAGCATACTTATTAGAAAGGCTACTAACATTCCAATTATTAATAAAATAAACTCATTAGTGGTAAAAGCCAAACCAAATTTAATCAATTTTAATAAACTTGCTCCAAACATTACTGGGATTGCTAAAAAGAAAGTAAATTCAGCAGCCACTGTACGACTAACACCAATCAATAATGCTCCAACAATAGTGGCTCCAGATCGTGAAGTACCAGGAAAAATTGCTGCAATTAATTGAAAAATTCCAATTATTAATGCTGTATTATAAGTAATTTCATTTAATGAAGTAATTTTAGATCTTTTTCCTTTATTATAGTTTTCAATAAAAATGAATAGAATCCCAAACACAATTAAAGCAATTGCAACAGTTAGAGGATTATAAAACAATTCATTTAACTGATCATCAAACAATAGTCCGACTATTGCTGCTGGAATACAAGCGACAACTATTTTAAACCACATTGAAAAAGTATCTTTTTTAATTTTCCAATTATTCTTATAATCAAATGGGATTAATTTTTGCCAATATAAAACTACAACTGCAAGAATAGCACCTAATTGAATTACCACTAAAAACATTTCTAAAAACTCAGCACTAACATCTAACTTTATAAACTCATCAACTAAAATCATATGTCCAGTGCTACTAATTGGCAGCCATTCAGTAATACCCTCGACCACACCTAAAATTATTACTTTGATTAACTCAATAATATTCATATTTTCCTCCACAATTATACTTATGCATTATAGCACTAACAATGATAAAAATCATTATCTAAATTCTTAAAATTAATTAAATACATAAAGTATATCTACTAATCGCCATTTTAATTTTTGTTAATTTAATTAGACAGTAATATTTAATTCATTTTGAATATGCAAAAATACTTATAGTTATCATTTTAATGACATTGTAATAATAACCATACCCCTCTTAATACTCTTAAATATATTCCCCTGCCTAATTTTAATCTTATAATAAATTCACTAAATCAATACTCATATTTTAATAATTCACAGTTATCTGTCTGAAAGTAAAATATTTCTTCGTTAGTCATATCATTGAAATAACTATGAATAGCCCGACAAACAGCACCATGACAAACTAATAATACATCATCATTAGTTGCCTGTTCCTTGATTTCATCTAAAAACCCATAAACTCGTTTACATAACTCGATAAATGATTCACCACCTGGATAACGATATGCTAAATTATTTTTATTAAACAAAAATTCTTTACATTTTCGATGAGCTCCTTCATACTTACCAAAATTTATTTCTTTTAAGCGAGGCTCAACAATAAAGTTTAAATTATGAATATCAGCATATTGCGCAGTATCAATTGCTCTTTGCAAAGGCGAAACATATAAATATTTATAATTAATTTTTTGTAAACTATGAGCTAATCTATTTGCTTGTTCAATCCCTTTTTCTGTCAATTTAGCTTCACTAATACCACACACTAAATCCTTAACATTATAATCTGTTTCCCCATGTCTAGTTACATATAAACTCATTATTTACCCTCCATTTCTACTATATGCATTTTAACACAAGCACATAAAAAGACAAGGCCCTTGCTTCCTTGTCTTTCAAAGCTAAAAAGTTTTTAAAAATCTACTTCGCTATCATAATAGCAGGCTTTTAATAATTTAACCATTTCTTCTTGAGTTGGAATCCGTGGATTAGATCCTGTACAAGCATCTTCTATTGCTAGTGTGGCAATATTTTCAACTCTTTTTAAGAAAACATCTTCTGGTACAAAACCTGTTTTGGCTGGTAAACCATCTGCACCATAATGATTGATTGAATGAGGAATATTTAAATCATCATTCATTTTACGTAAATAAGCAATCAATAATTCAACTTTTTCATCATCACTGCTTCCACCTAAATGCATGTAATCAGCTATTACACCATAACGTTTTTTAGCTGTTTCATCTTTAGCATTAAATGCGATAACTTTAGGCAAATACATTGCATTAGCAGCACCATGAATGATATGACCACCTTGATCGACAAAAGCTGCCCCAGTTTTATGAGCCATTGAATGCACTATTCCTAATAAAGCATTAGAGAAAGCTTGTCCTGCCAAACATTGAGCATCATGCATATCACCACGACAAGTCATATCACCATGATATGATTTAACCAAGTTTTCTTGTATCATTTCAATTGCATGAATTGCTAATGGATCAGTATAATTGCAATTTGCAGTTGATACATAAGCTTCAATCGCATGAGTCATTGCATCCATTCCAGTATGTGCTACTAATTTAACTGGCATCGTTTCTGCCAAGTCAGGATCTACAATTGCTACATCAGGAGTAATTTCAAAATCTGCAATTGGATATTTAACCCCTTTATCATAATCTGTAATAATTGAAAATGCTGTTACTTCAGTAGCAGTTCCACTAGTTGATGGTATGGCACAAAAACGAGCTTTTTTGCGTAGTTTAGGAATCCCAAACACTTTACACATTTCTTCAAAAGTAATTTCTGGATATTCATATTTAATCCACATTGCTTTTGCCGCATCAATTGGTGAACCACCACCAATAGCAATAATCCAATCTGGTTGAAATTCTTCCATTACGGCAGCACCTTTCATTACAGTCTCTACTGAAGGATCAGGTTCAATACCTTCAAATAATTCTACTTCCATCCCTGCTTCTTTCAAGTAATCAACAGCACGATCTAAAAAACCATTTCTTTTCATGCTTCCGCCACCAACACAAACTATGGCCTTTTTACCTTCAAACGTTTTTAGAGCTTCTAAAGAACCTTTTCCATGATAAAGATCTCTAGGTAATGTAAATCTTTGCACTAATAAACACCTCCATAATGTTATTATAGCGCTTACAAATCTAACTTCGAAGAGACAAAAAAGGAATAACGCTATTCCCTTTTTTGTATACCTAAATATTATTTTCTCTTAAACACCGTTTTACTTCCTTAATAAACCCTTGATCCTCTTTAGATAATCGATACCCTTTACGTTTAATTAATAGATCATAACAAATCATTTTATTATCATAACAAGTTATAGTTTTTAAATTATATCTATCTAAAATATTTTGAGGAATTGGAGAAACCCACATATAAGTATGTGGTAAACAATTAAGTAATTCAAACTGAATTCCCCGCTCATAGATCGTTATTTCTTTTTTTGCCTGTCTAGTTTCATCATTACGATTTGTAGAAACTAGCGGTAATGCTGGCAAAGAAATATCCCCATGTGTAATTTCTATTTGTTCAACCAAATCATTTAAACTTATCTTATCTTTATATACTAAAGGATTTTCATTAGAAACTAGTAATTTAAAAGTAAACTTATAAATTTTTTCATATTCAAGTTCTTTAGTTTCTAATAAATTAATAAAACAGTTCTCTTCATTTTCAAAAAAACGAATAATTCCTATATTTGCATCGCCTTCATATACTTCTTTAATCGTATCAAAAGAATTAGTTTCTCGATAATTCACTCTAATATTTTTATCTCGAAAATTAATCATTGATAAATAATTAGTAAATGCATTAGCAACATAACTTGCTCGTGGCACGCATATATCTAAATGAACCGACTTATCATCATACCCATGATACATGGCTTCCATTTCATCTACTTGCATAATTATACTTTTAGCACGTTCAATAAATTCAGCTCCCTTTTTAGTTGGAATAACTCCTTTTGAAGTTCTTTCAAAGATGATTATTTGCATATTTTCTTCTAAATCTTTAATTGTTTTACTTAAATGAGGCTGATTCATATAAAGATTACTAGCTGCTTTACTAATAGAACCAGCTTTAGCAACCTCAATTACGTATTTTAAATGTAATAAATTCATCTTACCACCCATCTCCTTATGCCTGTATTTTAACATATAAACAATAAGTTGTGTTCGAATATTCTAAATATATATTTTTTTATCTATAGCTATAACTGTCAAATATATGGGACTTTTGTAATTATAGTATTTAAAGCGTTTACAAAACATGTTATAATTATAACAAACGATAAAAAGAAAGAGGTGTAAAAATGAAAAAGTTGAAACAAGAGTATTTGGATATAATTGACGAGATTGTTGCAAAACATAAAGATGAAATGGGTCCAATGAAGTTAATGCTTCATGAAATCCAAGAAAAGCTTGGCTATATTCCTTTTGAAGCAATGGAAAAAATTGCAGCTGCTATTAATGTACCAGTATCAAAGGTATATGGTGTTGTAACTTTCTATTCTCAATTTACAACTGAACCTAAAGGTAAACACGTTATCTCTGTATGCTTAGGTACAGCTTGTTATGTCAATGGTTCCCAAACTATTCTAGATTTACTTTGTGAAATGACAGGATGCGAAGTAAACTCAACTAGTCCTGATGGATTATTTTCAATTGATGCAACACGTTGCGTAGGTGCATGTGGACTTGCTCCTGTAGTTAGTGTCGATGGAATAGTCTTTGGATGTACTAAGCAATTAGAAGATCTAAAAATGCTAGTTCTAGATTACTTGAAAGAAGAAGCCCCATGTTAGTTAAAGAAGTTGTTGATATATTAAAGGCTAGAGAAATTTATATTGATGACCAAAATATATACAACAAAAATTATGATAAAGGTTTTTCTAGTGATTTAATGTCAGATGCCTTAGCGTTATTAAAAAATGAAACAGAAGATATTTTATTTATAACTGGTCTTGCAAACGTACAGTCATTACGTACTGCTGAAGTTTTAGATATTGAAACCATTCTTTTTGTAAGAGGTAAACCTTTAGATATGTCAATTGTTGATATGGCTAAAAATTTGCATATTAACCTTTTTCAAACTGATGAAACAATGTTTGAGGCATGTGGAAAATTATATAAAGCGGGAATGCGACGATGATTAAAACTTATCAAGTAGAAAAAGATAATTACCAAGATGCTGGGAAAGCTTCTAGCGATATTAAAAGAACTTTAAAAGCTTTGGGAATAGATCGAAAGATTTTAAAAGCAGTAGCAATCGCTTGTTATGAAGCTGAAATAAATATAGCAATTCATTCAAATGGAGGAACTGTTACATTTGAAATTGATGATGAAGGTATAGTTCACTTGGCTTTTGATGACATTGGTCCTGGAATTGAAAATCTTGAATTAGCACTAACTCCAGGTTATTCTACAGCTTCTCCTAAAGCTAGAGAATTAGGATTTGGAGCTGGGATGGGATTATACAATATGAAAAGTGTTGCTTCTTCATTTGAAATAACTTCCTCAAATGAAGGAACACATATAAAGATGACATTTTAATGAAACCAGTAATTAGTTATTTAGGTAATAGCTGCAAAAAATGTATAAAATGTGTTAAGTCATGTCCTACAGATGCTATTTCAATTGTCAATGAACAAGTAATTATCGATAAAGATAAATGTATTAATTGTGATATCTGTATCCAAGCATGTGACCAGAAAGTATTAAGAGTTAAGCATGTAGATTTACAAAAAGCTTTAAAAAAACATGATTATAACATTGCTTTAATTTCAACTGCAATTTTATCAGATTTAAAAACTTATGAAGAAATTAAAAATATTGCTCATGCAATTAAAAAATTTGGTTTTGATGAAGTTGTACAATACAGTGATATTGAAGGAACATTATATAAGCAAGCTTTAAGAGATAGTGTTGGTAAACATAAAGTTATGCTTACTTCCTTTTGTCCAACAATCAATAAATTAATTAAAAATGATTATCCAACACTGATTGATCATTTATTACCATATGATTATCCTGTAGAAATTGCAGCAAAGAAATTAAAAGCTAAATATAAAGATAAAAATATTGGAATATATTCTTTATGTGAATGTGTTGGTAAATTAACTTTAGCTAAAGAACCATTTGATAACAACGAATCAAATATTGATTATGCTTTTAGTATTTCACAAATGTTTCCTCAAATTAACAAACTTAAAGATGATCAACAGGAAAATATTGAAATGAATAAGTATGGTGTTAAAAGCATTGTTAGTGATCTTTATGGTAATAGAGATTTATCAGTCATTAGTGTTGAAGGTTTACCACAAATTAAAAAGGCTTTAGATTTAATTGAATTTGATCAGTTAAAACATGTCGATCTAATAGCTCTATTTAATTGTTTTCAAGGATGTATTGGTGGTTATTATCTTTGGTCAAATCCATTTGAAGGATGTTTCAATATTAAAAGTATGTTAAGCGAGTGTCAAAAAGACACTGCTGTACTTGATAAAACCGAATATCAAAAAATCCATACTATAAATAGTAATGAACAGAATTTTAAAGAACGTCTTGCATGGTTTAATAAAGTTAATGCTATTCTTGAAACTTTACCTCAATTTGATTGTGGAAGCTGTGGTTTTGCAAACTGTCGTGGTTTGGCTTCAAGAATTGCTAGTGGTGAGGTAGATGCTTCTTTATGTCGTGTTAAAAGAAGGTGAGTTAATGGAAATAAATGAAATTTTAAAGTTAGATATAAAACAAGTTAATGATGTTCCTTTAACAAATAAAATTAAAAGTGTTTATGTTGGTGATTTATTAAGTTTTGTTATGGCTAATGGTAAAGAAGATTCTTTATGGCTTACTGTACAAAAACATATAAATGTTATTGCTGTAGCACAGTTAAATGATTTTGCAGGAATCCTATTTGTTCAAGATAGCTACCCTGATGATGACACGATTACTAAAGCTACAGAACTTGAAATACCTTTATTCATTAGTAAAAAAGACGCTTTTATGGTTATTAAAGATTTAGTTTCAATAGGTCTATAAAATGTATTATGATTTGCATATTCATTCAGCACTGTCACCATGTGGCGATGATACAATGACAATAAATAATATTTTTAATATGGCCTATATTAAAGGACTTGAATTGATTGCGATTACTGACCATAATTCATTAAAACAACAGTTTTATTTAGAAGAAATAATTAATCATGATATTTTAAAAGGAAAAATTGATTACATTCATGGTGTAGAATTACAAAGTAAAGAAGAAATTCATATTCTTGCATATTTTCGTAAAAATACTGATTTAGATACTATTCAAAAATGGATTGATAAACATTTAACTAAAGTTGATAATCAGCCAGATTATTACGGAAATCAACATATCTTTAATGCTAATGATGAAATTATTGAGACTGAGAATAATTTACTAATTAGTTCTTTAGATCTAGATGTTTATGAAATTGTTGACAATATTCATAAATTTAATGGTGTTGCTATATTAGCTCATGTTATGGCAAAAAAATATGGGATTTTTGAGGTTTATCATGATATCCCAATAGATTTAAATTATGATGGCATTGAAGTCACAAGCGTTAAAGAGTTAAAAGAGCTAAAAGAACTATGTTTACATCTTAGAGATGATTATGTTTTCTTTAATAGTGATGCTCATAATTTGGAATCAATAAATGAACCTATTAATCAAATTGATAAAGATAAATTTTATCAATTATGGAGGAAATAACAATGCAGGAAATTGCAATGAATATTCTTGATATTGCCTATAATTCCATTAAAGCTAAAGCTGATTTGATTAAAATAATTATTTATGATAGTAGTAAAGTCAATATCATTAAAATTGAAATTATTGATAATGGTACAGGAATGGATCAAGAAACAGTAAAAAAAGTAATTAATCCTTTCTATACCACAAGAACTACTCGAAAAGTTGGCTTAGGAATTCCAATGTTTAAAGAAAATATTGAAGCTACAGGTGGAAAATTTTCTATTGAATCAATAATTGGTAAAGGAACTGTTGTTACAGGTGAATTTGTTAAAAATCACATTGATACACCACCAATGGGTAATCTTATAGATACAATAGTTACCTTGATTCAAGCAAATGATAAAATTGATTATTTATTTAAATATACAAATGATGATTTTGAATTTATTTTAGATACCAAAGAGATTAAACAAATTCTTGATGGTGTTGCTATCAATCTACCAGAGATTATTATCTGGTTGAAAAACTATATAAAGGAGGGATTACACAAATGAAATCCTTAGAAGATTTAATGAAAATACGTGATGCTGCCAAAAACAATATGGCAATGCGTAGTGATGATAAACAAAAATATCGTGTTGTTGTCGGAATGGCAACTTGTGGAATAGCTGCTGGAGCTAGACCTGTTTTAAATGCATTAGTAGAAGAAGTGGCTAATAAAGACTTGCCAGCTACTGTATTACAAACTGGCTGTATTGGAATGTGTACACTAGAGCCAATCGTGGAAGTGTTTGACCGTGATGATAACAAAACTACTTATGTATTAGTTGATGCAAAAAAAGCGAAAGAAATAGCTGATCGACATCTAAAAAATGATGAAATTATCGACGAATATACGGTCGGACATTATAAGAAATAGGAGGTTGTAAGATGCCAGCAAAAAGAACCCAAGTATTAGTTTGTGCCGGGACTGGTTGTACAATTGGTAATTCAGGTGAACTAATTACAGAATTTGAAAAAGAAATAAAAGCTCTTGGGCTTGAAAATGAAGTTGAAGTTTTAAGAACTGGATGTTTAGGATTATGTGGGGTTGGCCCAAATATTTCTATTTATCCAGATAACATTATTTATAAATCAGTAAAACCTGAAGACGTTAAAGAAATCGTTATGGAACATTTCTAT
Source organism: Thomasclavelia cocleata (assembly GCF_900102365.1). Lineage (GTDB taxonomy): Bacteria > Bacillota_I > Bacilli_A > Erysipelotrichales > Coprobacillaceae > Thomasclavelia > Thomasclavelia cocleata. Next base: position 11,491 of record NZ_FOIN01000050.1, read on the forward strand.
AAAGGACGTCCTGTTCATCGCTTAATGTTAAATGAATCTGATGAAGAAACTAAAGAAATTCATGATATTAACGATACTAAGTTTTATAATAAACAAAAAAGAATTGCTCTTCATAATTGTGGAGTAATTGATCCAGAGAATATTAATGAATATATTGGTAAAGATGGTTATTTTGCTTTAGCAAAAGCATTACAAGAAATGACTCCTCAAGAAGTTGTTGATGTAATAAAAGCCAGTGGATTACGTGGCCGTGGTGGTGGTGGTTTCCCTACTGGTGTTAAATGGCAATTTGCTTTAAATGAACCTGGTAAAGAAAAATATGTTATCTGTAATGCTGATGAGGGAGATCCAGGAGCATTTATGGATCGTTCTATTCTTGAAGGAAATCCTCATAGTGTTATTGAAGCCATGGCTATTGCAGGATATGCAATTGGAGCTAATCATGGTTATATTTATATTCGTGCTGAATATCCAATTGCTGTTGATCGTTTAAAAACAGCTTTAAAACAAGCACGTGAATTAGGCTTATTAGGTAAAAATATCTTTGATAGCGGATTTGATTTTGAACTTGAAATTCGTTTAGGAGCTGGAGCGTTTGTTTGTGGTGAAGAAACTGCTTTAATTAAATCAATTGAAGGTGAGCGTGGTATGCCTAATCCTAAACCACCATTCCCTGCTCACAAAGGTGTTTGGGGTAAACCTACTATTATTAACAATGTTGAAACTTATGCAAATATTGCACAGATTATTCAACATGGTGCTGACTGGTTTAAATCAATTGGTACTGAAACTTCTCCTGGAACAAAGGTATTTGCTTTAGGTGGTAAAATAGTTAATACTGGATTAGTTGAGGTTCCAATGGGAACAACTTTACGTGAAGTAATTTATGAAATTGGTGGCGGTTGCCCTAATAATAAACGTTTTAAAGCTGTTCAAACTGGTGGTCCATCAGGAGGATGTTTGACTGAAGAACAGTTAGACACACCTATCGGTTTTGATGAATTAGTTAAATTAGGTTCAATGATGGGATCTGGAGGAATGATCGTATTAGATGAAGATAACTGTATGGTTGACGTAGCTCGTTTCTATATGGATTTCATTGTTGATGAATCATGTGGTAAATGTACTCCTTGTCGTGTTGGTACAAAGAGAATGTTAGAATTACTTGAACAAATCTGTGATGGTAAAGGAACAATGGAAACTCTTGATGAGCTTGAACTATTAGCTTCAACAATTCAAGATACTGCTTTATGTGGTCTTGGTCAAACAGCACCAAATCCTGTTCTTTCAACTATCAATCAATTTAGAGATGAATATATTGCTCATATTGTTGATAAAAAATGTCCAGCTGGTGTTTGTAAAGAATTATTACAATATGTAATTGATGAAGAAAAATGCCGTAAATGTGGTCTTTGTGCAAAACAATGTCCTGTTGGGGCTATTCATGGTGAACTTGGAAAAGTTCCATATGTTATTGATCAAGAAAAATGTATTAAATGTGGTCAATGTATAAAAGCTTGTCACTTTAAAGTAATTGAAAGAAAGTAGGTGTAAGGAATGTCAAAAATAAAAATGACGATTAATAACCGTGAAGTAGAGGCTTATGAAGGGCAAACAATCTTAGAAGCAGCCAAAAATAACGGAATCCATATCCCTACTTTATGTTATTTAAAAGATGTAACTGGTACAGGAGCTTGTCGAGTATGTCAAGTTGAAGTTGAAGGAGCTAGAACATTATGTGCTGCTTGTGTTTATCCAGTTAGAGAAGGATTAGTAGTAAAAACTAACTCTCAAAGAGCTTTAGATGCTAGAAGACGTGTAGTAGAATTAATCGTTTCTAATCACTCTAAAGATTGTTTATCTTGTATTCGCAATACTAACTGTGAACTACAAAGATTATGTCAAGAACTAGGGGTTCGTGAAGATGCTTTTGCTGGAGAAAAAAATACTCCAACTTTTGATGAAGTATCACCTGGAATTGTACGAAACACTTCAAAATGTGTATTATGTGGACGTTGTGTTGAAACTTGTGCCAAACATCAAGGTATAGGAATTCTTGGATTTATGAATCGTGGATTTAAAACTAAAGTAGGTCCTGTATATGATAAAAGTTTAAATGATGTAAACTGTATACAATGTGGTCAATGTATTAATGTTTGTCCAGTTGGGGCTTTACATGAAAAAGAAGAAGTTCATGATGTAATCATTGCTTTAAACGATCCTACTAAACATGTGATCGTTCAAACTGCTCCTGCTGTTAGAGCAAGTTTAGGTGAAGAATTTGGTATGCCAATTGGTACAAGAGTTACTGGTAAAATGGTTCACGCATTAAAATTAGTGGGCTTTGATAAGGTATATGATACTAATTTTGGTGCCGATTTAACAATCATGGAAGAAGGATATGAATTTATTAGTCGTGTTCAAAATAATGGTGTTTTACCAATGATCACTTCATGCAGTCCAGGATGGGTAAATTATATTGAACATGAATATCCTGAATTATTAGATCATCTATCTAGTTGTAAATCACCTCATATGATGCTAGGTGCAATGATAAAATCATATTATGCTAAAACTAACAATATTGATCCTAAAGATATCTATGTTGTCTCAGTTATGCCTTGTGTAGCTAAAAAAGGTGAAAAAGAACGTGAAGAAAATTTAACTGATGGTTTAAAAGATGTTGATGCTGTTTTAACTACAAGAGAATTAGGAAAATTAATCAAAATGTTTGGTATTAATTTCCGTGACTTAAAAGATGAAGATTTTGATCAAGATATGTTTGGTGAATACACTGGAGCTGGTGTTATTTTTGGAGCTAGTGGTGGTGTTATGGAAGCCGCTTTAAGAACTGTATGTGATGTTTTAACAAATGAAGATTTATCTACTTTAGATTATCATGCTGTTCGTGGTGAAGAAGGAGTTAAAGAAGCTAGTCTTAAAGTTGGTGATTTAACTGTTAATGTTGCCGTTGCTCATAGCATGACTCTAGCAAAACCATTATTAGAAGATATTAAAAACGGTACTTCTAAATATCATTTCATTGAAATTATGGGTTGCCCAGGTGGTTGTGTCAATGGTGGTGGTCAATCTTATATCAACGCCTTAACACGTAACAGTGGATTTGATTGGAAACAAGCACGTGCTAAAGCATTATATGATGAAGATTTAGCTCAGCCAGTTAGAAAATCTCATAAAAATTCACAAATTCAAAAATTATATGCTAACTTCTTAGGTGAACCAAACAGTGAAAAAGCTCATCATCTATTACACACTCATTATTCAAAAAAGGAACGTTATAAATAAGTTATTTGGAGAGAGTTTATGAAGAGATTTATTAAATATTTATTTTGTCTTCTAATGCTTTTAATGTTAGTTGGATGCAATAGTAATACTTCTTCAACAAATATAAATATATTATGTCCTGTTGGTGCACCAGCTCTTAGCTTTGTTAGCGAATATGAAAATATTAATAAAACTGGTAAAATTGACTTTGTCGATGGCAGTGATCAACTAATTGCAGAATTATCTAAGAACAACAGTGATTATGATATCATTGTCGCACCAATTAATTTAGGTGCTAAATTAATCCAAAACAAACAAAGTGATTATAAAATTAAAGGCATTATCACTTGGGGTAATCTATATTATGTTGGTACTAGTGATAATGATTTAAAAGAAACAGGAGAGCTTGCTTTATTTGGAGAAGGTGCTGTTCCACAAAAAATTGTTGATACAGTTAAAATAAATACTTCATTAACTCCTAAATATTATCAATCTGCAACATTAGTACAACAACAGTTATTATCTGGGAATGTAAAAGTCGGTATGCTTGCAGAACCGTTAGCTAGTGCAACAATTGCTAAAGCTAAACAAAATAATTTAGAACTATCAATTATTGCTGACTTACAAAAATCTTATGATCAAAATGGGTATCCACAAGCTGCAATATTTATAAAAGATGGTAAAGATTACAAAGATTTATTCGAATCAATTGATGATTTTACAAATAATGGTTATGAAGGTTTAAAAGAATATCTTGAAAAAATTGGAATTAACAAATTAAGTTTGCCAAGTATTGAAATAACTACAAAATCAATTGATCGTCAAAATATTCATTACCAGGATGCTAGTAAATGTTCTAAGCAAATTAAGGACTTCCTAAAATTATTTAATATTGATTTTGATAAAAGTATGTTAGCTTCATGAAACGAAAAATATTTACTTTAATATGTATTTTAGGGATATGGCAAGGTTTCTCTTTACTAATTAATAAAGAGGTAATCTTGCCATTACCTCTAGTTGTCCTTAATAAGATGCTTGATTTAGTTTTACAGAAAGATTTTTATTTAGCAATTTTTTCAACTATTATAAGAGTCATTATTAGTTTTGTTATTGCATTAATCCTAGGTACGATTTTAGGTATCTTTAGTGGTCTAAATAAAAAAGTAAATGATTATTTATCCTCTATCATCTCTTTATTACAAACAATTCCTCAGATTGCCTATATTTTAATACTACTTGTATGGTTTAAAAGTTTAACAGCATTAATAATAATAGTATTATTAATGTTAATACCTGTATTTTATAATAATGCTGTAAATGGTATAAAAAATATTCAACCTGAGTTAAAAGATGTAATTAATCTTTATCATCATTCTTTTAGCTTTAATTTAATTCATGTTTATATTCCTTTAATTAAGGGTTATATTATCTCAGCAATAGAAACATGCTTACCACTTAGTCTTAAGGTCGGTGTTATGGCAGAAATATTTGTATCATCTAGTTTTGGAATAGGCAAACAGCTATATTTAGCAAGGGTTCAAATTGATATGGTTAGCATCTTTGCTTGGACTATTTGGATGATTATAATAATTAATGCAATTAATTATTTAACTAATTTAATAATAAAAGCCAGGATAAAGTAACATAATACTTTATATCCTGGCTTTATTATTTAGATAATTATTTTAAAAACAATAAAAAACATATTATTAATATAAGATTATTACATTTATATATTAGAAAATTCATAAATACATTCTGTTAAGTACTCTAGACTATGTAAGTGAAATATCCCCCTATCCATTATAATATCTAACCATTCTTCAAGACTACTCTTCCAAGGAATCCATTTTTTACGACGTTTTTCAACTTTATAACTATATTTTTGAAAGCCATTGCCTAAACGATATGCTGCTAATGAATAATTATACATAGTTAAACTATCATAATAAAGTTTTTTAGGGCGAGGATTTTTTTGCTCAGCTATATGTGGTAAAAAATCCACTTTTAAACCCATTAACCAATTCAAAAATGGATCATATAAATAATACGATGAGGGAACATATGGAAATACTATCATACCATCTTTTGATTCTATGATAATTTCAGCATCTAAAAGTTCTTTTCTTGTAATAATTTTAAAAATATTAATTCGTTTTATAACTGTATGTTTAATTGTACCAAACTCCTTTTTAAAATATACTACTTCATCTTTACCGTATGCAAATAAATAGTCAAATGATTCTTTAACCATACGACACGAAGGAGCGAAAATAAGGACATAATCTAAAATATTATTATTTAGAGATATTAATATCTCCCTTTGATATTCTTCTGGAATCTCACTAAGATTATGTATTTCTATTGGCCAATCAGCAATTGTATGCTGATCAATTTCTCTCATTTCACTTCTATTCATAGATCTATCCTCCACATATTATCATTTTATCATCAATATAATAATAAAACATATAAATTCAAATTATTTATTTTTAAAATTTTATATTTTTTATTTCATAAAATTGAATACATCAGCAAAATAATCAAATTACTTATACATAGCAATTGCTATTAATCTAAACAAGATTCAAAAATAAGCTTTTAAATCTATAAACCCCATCAAATTAAATATACTTAAAAAGTTGTTTTCAGATTATATTTAAAAATAAAATATAATAAATTCATTAATATTTGATAACATTATAAAAAGTAACCACATTAAATAATTCTCTATGTGGTTACTCATAATTTAATATTTGACAATGACTTTTAGACAAAATTTCAAAATTAATATTCCCTAAGCCATTTATCATTCTAAAAAATATATACCTGAGATATTTTAGATTTAGTTTATCATAGAAATCTTAACTTTGTTTTTTTCTATATACTTTTATTCCTAAAATACTTAAAATACCTAAACCTGCAAAAACTCCAATTAAACTTTCATCTCCAGTTTTAATTGCATTTCCTTTTGTAGTTGTATCACCTGGTTTTACTGGTGTACTTTCTACTGTTTTTACTTCTAATTTTTCAATACTTGCTTGTAATCCTTCCACTGCTGCCTTTACTTGTTCTTCGCTTGCTTCTGGATTATTTAAAACTGTATTTGCTACTTCTAATGCATTTTCCATATTTAACCATGATGCTTCACTATAGCTTGCTTTACTTAACATGTTTGCTTTGTTAATTAAATCTTTTAATGCATCCTTGTTTGGTAACAATCTTAAATCTATATATGCTCTAATTAAATCATTGTATGCATTATCTACTTCTTCCTGTGTTGCCTTTTCATTTGCTAATACTTCCTGAGCTGCATTTAGTACACTTTCAAATCCTTCCCATGTACTTTCTATATATTTACTTTCTTCCAAGTCTTTTACTTGATTAACAAAGTTTCGTAGTCTTGTCTTATCTGCTGCTAATTTTAAGTTTGCAAATGCTTCACTTAAATTCTTATACGCTAATTCTACATCTGGTTCTAATGCATTATCATCCCCAATAACTGCTACTGCTGCATCTAATGCTTCTTTAAATGGAGCCCAAGATTCTGATGTATAGTTACCTTCTTCTAATTTTTCTACTCTAGTAACTAATGCCTGTAATTCTGTTTTATCCCCTTTATAGAACTCTAACATATGCATTGCATTTGCTAAACGTGTGAAAGCAAGATCAATTGTTTCCTGACTTGCCAAAGAATCATTTAAAACTTCTTTAGCATAATTATGAGCTGCTCTAAATTCAGCA
>NZ_FOIN01000016.1 GCF_900102365.1 Thomasclavelia cocleata
CTGTAGGCATCGCTAACTGGATTGGAAATAGGGTCGTTAGGAAGGAAACTAAGAAGAAAGCATTCAAATTTATATAAAAGTTTTCTAAAGATATTTAATAAAGAAACAATAAATGATATAATCATAACCATGGTAATTACACTCCTTTGTGATTGTTGTGGTGACTTCATTATAGGATGTAGTTACCTTTTTTGTATAGAGAAAAAGGGTTAAGTTTATAGATTAATTTCAGGGGAAATTGATCAGGATATATAAAAAACCAAGGTAGAATGAGGTTTTACAGTGAAAAAGACATATAAAAAACTAACTGTTTTTTGACACTACCGTATAGATAATGGGGTGTTAATAATGGTAAAGATATTGATTGTAGAAGATGATAATGATATTAATAACATGATTGGAGATTTATTAAGATTAAATCAGATTGAAAGCATTAGTGCTTATTCAGGAACAGAAGCTTTATTATTGTTAGATGATAATATTGATTTAGTGCTTTTAGATTTAATGTTACCAGGTCTTAGTGGACAAGAGGTTATTAAGGAAATTAAGAGAAAAAAAGATTTACCTGTTATTATATTAACAGCAGTAAGTAAGATGGATACTAAATTAGATTTATTTGATTTAGGAGCAGATGATTATTTAATTAAACCATTTGATAATAATGAGTTATTAGCACGAATAAAAATTCAATTAAAACATAAGAAAATATCATTTTTTTCATCTTTAATGACTTTTAAAGATATTGTACTTGATGAAAATAAGTTTGAGGTAACTTGTAATAATGTTAAATTAGGACTGTCAAAAATAGAGTTTAAGCTATTAAGAATATTATTAGAAAATCCCACTCATGTTTTTACTAAAGATATTTTATTTGAAATGGTATGGAATCATGAAGATTCTGCAGATGATAATACTTTAAATGTTCATATAAGTAAAATTCGTAGTAAATTAAAAAAAGCTAATCCTAAACAGGAATATATAGAAACAGTTTGGGGAATTGGTTATAAAATGAAAGAATAAATAGATTTAAGACTTATTTAAGGATTGATTAAGAGTTATTTAACTCTTTTTTTATATGGTTGAAAGTGTAGGAGGGATAGATAATGAAACAAGAGATATTAAAAACTAAAGACCTTATTAAAAAGTATAAGGATAATATAGTTTTGAATAAGGTAAATATTACAATTAATAAAGGTGATATCTATGGGTTAGTAGGTAGCAATGGTGCTGGGAAGTCTACACTAATGAATGTAATATCTTCATTAACAATGAAAGATAGTGGTAAGGTTTATTTGTTTGGCAAAGAAATTGCTCAAAATAGAGATAGTAGGAATAGGATAGGGTGTATGATTGAAAATCCTGCTTTTTATCCAAATTTATCAGCATATGATAATTTAAAATATTACTGTATTTTAAAAGGAATTATTGATCATGAAAAAATTCATGAGGTGTTAAGAAAGGTTAAATTAGATAATACTAGAAAAAAGAAATTTAAACAGTTTTCTTTAGGGATGAAGCAACGTTTAGGAATTGCACTTGCAATTTTAAATAATCCTGATTTTATTATTTTAGATGAACCTATTAATGGTTTAGATCCATTAGGAATTAGTGAAATTAGGGAAACATTATTGCAGTTGCAACAAGAGAATATAACAATTCTTATTTCAAGTCATATTTTGTCTGAACTTTATTTAGTAGCAAATAAATTTGGGTTTTTAGAAGGGGGTAAAATAATTAAGGAATTATCAAAAGAGCAGTTAGATAATGAATGCAGTCGTTGTTTGAGTATTAAAGTAAATGATATAAAAAAAACTTGTGTATTACTAGAAGAAAAGTTAAATACTACAAATTATAAAGTTTTAAATGAACAAGAAATTAGATTATATGATTAGTTAGATGCACAACATATAGTTAGTAAAGTTATTATAAAAAATGAAATTGATTTATATGGAATAAGTGAGATAGGGGTATCATTAGAGGATTATTTTAAAAGTATTATTAAGGAGGGAAGGTAATATGTTGAATATTATTAAGGCAGATTTATTTCGAATTTTTAAAGGAAAAGGTATTTATATCTGCATTTTTTCGGTAATACTACTTTGTAGTGTTTCAATTTATTTAAGAGCTCCAGGTCATATTGGGTTAACCAATGAATCTGCATTAAATTTAGCTTTAGAAGAATATCAAGATATTGAAACTCCTGAAGATGTTAGAAAAATAGCTGGAGAAAGTGAAATGCTATTAGATGAAGGAATGATGAAAACAAATGGTAATTTATATTATCCACTAATTTTTATAGCCTTTGTAGTAGTTTGTGTTGATTTATCTAGTCATACAGTAAAAAATATTATATCTACAGATGTATCTAGGAAAACATATTATTTTGCTAAATTATTATTGACTTGGGGGTTAGGTATTTTTTTAATAATTCTTAGTACTTATTTTGGTTATTTTGGAAATATCATATTTAATAATCCTAGTAATGTTTCTAATATTCTCGATATTACTATAATAATGTTACGGCAGTTACCAATCTTTTGTGGTATAATGAGCGTATTAGTGATGCTTGCAACTGTTACAAAAAAAACATCACGATATAATGCAATAGCAATTATATTGATAATGTTATCACAGATGTTAATAATGTTAGTTATAACTATATTTAAAATTGATAGTAATATGATCATGCAATTCGAGTTTGAAACCATTATACGTAGTTTAGCTGTTGTTGGAAGCATAGAACTTAAAACATTGTTAATAGGGGTATTAATGGGTTTGGGATTAATTGTAGGATCAAGTATAATTGGAATATATTATTTTAATCGCTGTGATATTAAATAATTAGGGGGAGCAATATGTTAGTATTAATAATAACTTTATTTATACTACTATATATTGCTATTTTTTATATAATTCATTTAAAAAGAAGTATAAAAAAAGCTACTAATAGTATTAAAAAAATAAAATCTATAGATACAAATTCTTTAATAACAACTACTAATAGTAATCAAGAGTTGTGTGAATTATTACATGAAGTAAATCAAATGATGATTACTTTTAGAAAACTAGAGATTGAAATTGAAAAAAAGAATAGTAATTTACAAAAAACAATTATTAATATTTCTCATGATCTAAAAACACCTCTAACTTCAGCTTTAGGGTATGTTGAAATACTTCAAAAATATGATTTATCTAAAGATGAACAAAAAAATATGAGACAATTATTATTGATAAACTGAAACGTTTATCGCAATTGATTGAAGATTTCTTTGCTTTTACAAGAATAATTTCTAATGAAGAAAATATTGAAATGAGTATGATTGATGTAAATAGAGTTTTTGAAAAAGCATTAGTATGTTATTATCAAGATTTTAGTTCACAAAATCGCTCAATACATATTGTTGGGAGTAAAAAAGTGGAAATGCTTAGCAATGAACGAGTATTACGTCGAATCTTTGATAATTTGATTATTAATGCATTAAAGCATAGTGATGGAGATGTTTATGTAACGATTGATACTAGCAACGGAATATGCTATGAATTTGTAAATACACTTAATGAACCAATTCAGGTTGAATGTATATTTGATGAATTTTATACATCAGATATATCTCGAACCAAGCAAAATACTGGATTAGGTCTAGCAATAGTAAAAGAATTTACTGAGTTATTAGGTGGAAAAATATCTGCTTCAGTCAGGGAAAATGATCTCATTATAAGTTTAAAGTGGGAATTTTAGATATAAGAAAGACTTGCTATAGCTATTTATAACAAGTCTTTTTATTATTTAGTTGTAGAACCAAATCCCCCATTACGTTGTTGATCTGTAAAATCATTTTCTACTATACCAAAAGGCATAAATATTCCTTGAGCAAATCCTTGTCCTTTTTTTAACTCAACAATTTTATTTTCATTACTATCATTAGTTATTTTAATAAAAATATGACCTTCATTATCGCTATAATAATAATCACTGTCAATAATTCCAACAGTATTATTTAGTTGTAAACGATACTTAAAACCTAGTCCACTTCTTGGGAAGATTGCTAAAAACCAGCCTTCATTAATTGAAACTCTTATCCCAGTAGGAATTTTTATTGTTTTATTAGGTTCTAAAACAAAACTGATTGGGGTATAAAAATCATATCCAGCCGATCCAATAGTTGCTCTTTTAGGAATTATTATTGATTTGTAAATATCATTGATAGTTTCTTCATCATATTTATCAAAACAATCTTTAAAATCTTTTATAAATTGCTGTTTTGATACTTTATCAAATTTTGCTATTGTTTGCATATGTACTCCTTTCATTAAAACATAAATATTATACACTAATTATTTAATTAAAGGAATTGTTATAGTAACTGTAAAATTATCCTCATTATCAACGATCATAAAAGTTCCATCATGAATTTTTAACATCTGTTGAACACTTTTTAAGCCTATTTGATTACTTTCGATATAGTTAGTTGAATACTTTTTCTTATTTTTAAATACTAATTTTAAATTATTTTCATCAGATATCATAGATATATGTACAGTTTCATTATTTTCAGCATATTTTAAAAGATTTGAAAAAATATTATTAATTATTCTTTTAATTAGATTAATATTTCCACGAATAAAAGAATTTGTTGGTTTAAGATTTTTATTTATTATAAAACCATGACCTTCAAGTACACCAATATTTTCTATAATATATTCATATATAACCCCTAAAGACATTTTAGTTAATTCAGTGTCTTGTTCTTTACTAAAGACTAAAAAGTATTCAAACATTTTATTTGCTAGTTCATTGATTTGGTTAACTTTATCAATTGAATTATTTAGATATAGATTATATTGATCCTCATTTTTATATTTTTTTAATCTAATGATATCTAAATATCCCATTAATGAAGTAAGTGGAGTTCTTAAATCATGGGAAAGAGCAGTAACTAAATCATAATTTGCTTTTCGATTTGCTTCTTCAGTAGCAAAATTATCTTTTAATATTAAACGTAAATTATTGATTTGATGTGATAATTCACCAATCTCATCATTACTATTTATTGAAATGGGGTGATTAAGATCACCTTGAGATAAATATGTAACATCATTTTTAAGGTTTTCAATATGATGAACTTTTCTTTTTATAAATAAAAATGTAGGAATTAAAAAAATAAGTAAAGCGATAATAATAGAAAAAACAAGATATGGAACGACCATTTTAGCAATAGCATATGAATATACATACATTTCAATTGTACCATCTTCTAATTCAATATCAGTATGATATACATCACCATTATAAATAGCATCAGTATCATAAACTGTATATCCAACTAAAAGATTATCTAACATTGTTGCATAAGAACCAGTTATTGAAAGATTATCAGCTTTGTTATATAAGTTAACACTATATATTTCACTAATACCTAAAATACTATCTATAGTATCAACATCATTAATTGAAACATTATTATCAATTAACTGATTTTCAATATTGATTGCATATGCTTCAGTATTTTCAGAAATAATTCCCATTTCTTGAGAAAACTCAAAAAAATCTTCTCGATATGAATATAAAAAGCAAAATACTGTCATTCCAAGAGCACCGAATAGAATGATAATAGCACTTATTTGAATGCTTAACTTATTAAAAAAATGCTTAATCACAGCGATACCCCTTACCCCAAATTGTTTTAATCACTTTAGGATTTTGAGGATCAGTTTCGATTTTCTTTCGCAAATTTCGAATATGAACCATGATAGTATTATTAGCACTATAATAATATGGCTCATTCCAAATATTTTCATATAAAGACTGAGTTGAATAAATATGTTTACGATTACTTAGGAGTAAATATAAGATTTGATATTCAATATAGGTTAATTCAATTTGTTCATTATTCAGAAATACTATCTCATTGTTAGGATCAATTACGATATTATTATATATAATTTTATTTTCAGTAGACTCATCATTATTTACTTTTCCTTGATAGATATAGTATCTTCTTAACAATGCTTTAACCCTAGTCGTTAACTCATTATAAGAAAAAGGCTTAGAAAGATAATCATCACCCCCACTAGAAAACCCTAGTGTTTTATCACTTTCTTGACTTTTAGCTGTTAAAAATAAAATAGGAGCATTAGATTTTTTACGAATTTCTATACATGCCTGATAACCATTGATTACAGGCATCATAATATCAAGAATATATAAATCAATTTCACTACTTATCAATTCAATAGCTTCTTGACCATCTTTAGCTTCAATAACATCATAGCCTTCGCTTGATAAAAGAACATTTAGTACCTCCCTTATTTCAGGATTATCATCTGCAATTAAAATTTTGTTATTTACCATAAATTCACCAACTTTCGTCTTTATTATACAATATTAAGAGATTATAAAAACTAAAATTAAGAAATATTTAGATGTTCTTTAGGCTATTCTTAAGGAATCTGATAGATAATATTTACCAGGAGAATGATAGTAATGAAAAGAAAAAATATTTATCCAATTATATTTTTAACATGTTTAACCTTTGTGATAATTTATTTTATCACGCCTTCTTCAAGTATCTTTGGTTCTAATACAGATTGGCTTTCGCAACACGTCAATCTAGCTGATTACATTAGAAATACAATGTTAGAAAATAAAACAATTTTCCCTGATTTTGCTTTTAACATTGGAGCTGGGCAGAATATTTATAATATATCTTACTATGGCCTGCTTAGAGTAGATATATTAATAAGTTGCTTGTTACCATCAGTAGAGATGAAAGATATAATAATTACTTACATGATTTTTAATTTAGTTTTAAGTGTTGATCTTACCTATCTTTGGTTGAAACACAAAAAGTTTAATACTTGGCTATGTATAATTGGTGCTATCACATTACTATCTTCTTCTGTATTATTTCAAAGTCATCGTCAAATAATGTTTGTTGATTATATGTCAATGCTAATTATAGCATTGATTGCAGTTGATTTATATATTGAAAAGAAAAAGATAATCATGTTAGTTATTTCTATTGTAGGAATAATAACTAGTAGTTATTTTTTTAGTATTTCTGCTTTACTAGTGATTTTAAGTTATTATTGTTTTGAAATGTATAGATTAGAAATCAAACTAACTTTTAAAGAAATCTTATATTTTTTAAAACCGTTATTAATAGCAATAATGATTTGTGGAGTTTTATTAATTCCTACAGCCTATGTATTGCTTGAAAACCATCAAAGTGGTAATACTAAAATTAATTTACTGACTTTATTTATTCCTCGATTTAATTTTGAATCATTGTTATATGATTATTATGGTTGTGGTCTAGGATATTTAACATGGGTATGTTTGATTGTTGGATTAAAGATAAAAAAAATTAAAAGACTAAATATTTGGTTATTGTTAATTTTATTTATTCCTATCTTTTCATTTATTTTAAATGGTTTTTTATATCCTCGGTCAAAAATACTAATTCCATTTATTCCATTATTAATATACATAACTATTTATGTTTTAAATTGTTTAAAATATGATGATATAAAATTAAATATTAAAATAATTTTATTATTAGCTTTACCAGTTTTATCATTTTATCAACAGCCATTAGCTATTTTAGATATGATATTATGTGGGATAGGAATATTATTGTATTTAAAAAATATTAAATCAGCATTATTATTACTAATAATTATGCCTGTTGCTATTAGTTTTGCAAATAATCAAGAAGAAAATTATGTTTTATCTGACAAATATCAACAGGTTTCTAAAATAAAAGATATTAAATTAGAAAATGATAGTAGAAGCGATATATTTAAAGAACCTTTAAATACTGTTAACCAAGTTAAGAATGATGTATTTAGAACTTCTATTTATAGTTCCATTAGTAATACTAGATATAATCAATTTTACTATGATATTATTAATAATCCAATTAGTATTAGAAATCGAGTTGCATGCTTATCTAATTCTAATATATTCTTTCAAGGGATGATGGGAGTAAAGACAATTTATAGTGAAAACATTGTTCCAATTGGTTATCAGGAAATAGAAAAAAATGTTTATCAAAATAAAGATGTTTTACCTTTGATTTATGCATCTAATGATTTATTTAGTTATAAAGAATTTAAAAAATTATCATTTCCTCAAACTCTAGATACACTATACAATAATGTTATTGTAGAAACAGATCAGATAAATTATCAAAGTAAAGTAACAGAAACTAAATTAAAAGTAAGTGTGAAGAGTAAAAGTGATTATTTAGGAATAATTAAGTTAAGTAATGGTTATCGTATTAATACAAAGAAAAAAGCAAAATTAGAATTAGATATTAACCAGTATTTATTTAATAAAATAATGATTATAGAATTTGATTTAAAAAAAGTTAAATTGATTAAAAATACAGATACTAGTATTACTATTAATGGTGTTAGAAATAGATTATCTAGTTTAAATGCAGCATATCCAAATAAAAATACTCATTTTACATATATCTTAAGTCAAAATGAGGCAATAGATAAATTAGAAATTGAATTTTCAAAAGGTAGATATGATTTATCAGATATAAGAGTCTATACAATTGATTATGATATTATAAAAGAACGTAATCAGGAAGTAGATACATTTAAAGGTATTTACAATCAAAATGGAATACTTGCAGATGGAGAAATTGATGTAAAAGAAGATGGTTATCTTGTAACATCATTTGCTTATCAAAATGGTTATAAAATATTAGTTGATGATAAAGAAGTTAATAGTGAATGTGTGAATAAGGCATTTTTAGGGGCTAAAATATCAAAAGGGAAACATAAAGTTAAAATCATGTTTAAACCACCAATGAAAGATATTGCTTTTATAATCAGTGTCTTGGGTATATTATTATTAGCTTTTCAAGGGAGATGTAAAAAAGGTGAAAAAAGAATTGAGAGAACTGGTTAGTTACATATTTGTAGGTGGTTGTACGACAGCAGTGAATTTTATTATTTACTGGTTCTTTATAAAAGTAATTAATCAAGGCTGGTTAGTTGCAAATATTATTTCTTGGATAGGTGCTGTAATATTTGCGTTTTGGGCAAATAAGAGATATGTTTTTAAAAGTATAAATGAATCTACAAAAGAGGCATGGCAGTTTTTTATATTACGGTTAGCAACATTAGTAATTGAAAGTATTTTATTGTTTGTTTTTATCCAATTGTTATCAGTTAATGAAATGTTTTCAAAGATAGTAGTAAGTATAATTACAGTAATATCTAATTATGGTTTATGCAAGTTTAAGATTTTTGTAGTTAAAGGAGGTCATGAATATGGATAAAATTAGTGTTATTGTTCCTTGTTATAATGAAGAAGAAGTACTTCCATTATTTTATCAGGAAGTTACAAAAGAATTAATGAAAATTGAGAATATTGATTATGAAATATTATTTATTGATGATGGTAGTCATGACCATACAATTGATTTATTAAAAGTTATTTGCCTGAAGGATGATCATTGCAGCTACTATTCATTTTCACGAAATTTTGGAAAAGAAGCAGCGATGTTTGCAGGATTAGAAAAGTCTAGAGGGGATTATTGTGTTATTATGGATGCTGATTTACAACATCCACCACATTTATTGGCATCTATGTATCATGCTGTTAGTCAAGAAGGTTATGATTGTTGTGCAGGAAAACGCATGGATCGAGATGGTGAAGGAGTACTACGAAATTTCTTAAGTAAATCGTTTTATAAGATAATGCAACGTTTATCTAACTTAGATATGTCTGATGGTGCAGGTGATTTTAGAATGATGAATAGGTTAATGGTTAATTCGATTTTAGAAATTAGAGAGTATAACCGATATATGAAAGGATTATTTTCTTATGTTGGTTTTGAGACTAAGTGGATTCCATTTAATAATGTTGAAAGGGCTGCAGGAAGTACTAAATGGAATTTTAAGAGTTTGTTTTCTTATGCATTGGAAGGGATTTTTTCTTTCTCCACTGCACCATTAAAATTGTCAGGAATATTTGGTGTGTTTTTATTTGTTGGTTCAATTATTTTATCTTTTTATACAGCAATATCAACATTGATGTTTGGTAATAGTGTTAGTGGTTATACTACAATTGTTTGTTTAATTTTATTTCTAAGTGGTACACAAATGTTGTTGATTGCAATTTTAGGGGAATATATATCTAAGGATTATATGGAAAATAAGGCTCGACCAATTTATATTGTAAAAGATAGTAATCGAAAACATGGTTATAATTAGAACGTTTTATCAGAAGTAAGATAAAATACTGATTTATCCGTTTCTAGTTTTACTTTTACAATATTTTATATAATTTTTCTCATTCTTTATGAAGATTAGAAATTAATTTAGTTTAACTATAGTGTTTATCTTGATTTAACAACTTTGCTAGTTGACATTAAGGCATCTATAAATTACAATATAAATGAGAAAAGGAACAGCCAATAAGCGGTTATGCCTTGGATTTTGTATGATAGAAATAACTACCTTACTCGATCAAAGTTACAGGTAGTTATTTTTTTGCTTCAAATTCTTTTTTTATGATAATAAGAAGCAATTTGACAATTATTCCTACAACTGTCATAACAAATGCTAAACAAGTCAGCATCACCATAACTGTTTCATATGTAGTCATGTCAATCACCTCCGTTTTTCATATTTCCAATAAATGGATATCTATGTAAACGAAGGTTACGTACCTTCGGCCTGACGACCAAGGCTAACCACCTACCGCTATTGCTGTTCCTTCATTGATTATATCATTTCACATATTCATATTCTACATATTTCGCGAGTAATACGATGATAAATCAATCTTGGTTATTTTTATTCATGATGTCATAATTTTATATTTGGTTTAAATTTTAAATGTAGAGTATGGTTTTAAAGAAAATATATTGGGATAAATATCAAAAGTTTTCAATTTTTACTTAATTACTTTGCTAGTTGACATCAAAGTATCAGTAAATTATAATATAGATGAAAAAGGAACAGCCGATAAGCGGTTATGCCTTGGATTTATGATGTGAAATAACTATCTCACGCACTCCAAAACGTATGAGGTAGTTATTTTTTTGCTTCAAATTCTTTCTTTATGATGATAAGAAGCAATTTGACAATTATTCCTACAACTGTCATAACAAATGCTAAACAAGTCAGCATCACCATAACTGTTTCATATGTAGTCATGTCAATCACCTCCGTTTTTCATATTTCCAATAAATGGATATCTATGTAAACGAAAGTTACGTACCTTCGATCTAACGACCAAGGCTAACCACCTACCGCTATTGCTGTTCCCTCATTGATTATATCATTTCACGTATTCATATTCTACATATTTCGCTGGTGATATGATGGTGAAGTAACTTAAAAAAATTATTAATTATATAAAATTTAGACAAAATCCTTTTTTATAAAGTGATATTTTATATGTTAGAGATTTTAAAAGATGCATATTTTATGAAATTATATAAATACTGTATTAAAGTCTTCAATTTAATTTGATTTGAATTAAGATTCTCTTTTTGACGTAGTAATTAAAAGGATTTATAATAAAATTAATGGGAGGTTGTAAAGGATAAAATGAAGAAATTTTTGAATGTTTTTTTAACAATTATTATGGTTTGTGTAATCATAGTATTATGTATTAACCTATCAATTCGAAAAATGTCAGTAAAAACGGTTGCTGATGCAATTGTAATCCAGGAAGTGAGTGGAAAGGTTAAAGAAGTTTTAAATGAATCTTTTCCAGATGTAAGTAATGAAAATATTGATAAGGTAGAAGATATAATAGAGGGTAATGATGCTTTAGATAATATTACTGGTGAATTTTTAGATCAGGTTACATATACTATAAATAATGATAAAGAAATAGAAACAACAGGTATTTTAGAGGGGATAACAGATGTTATAGATAAAAGTATCCCTGAACTTGAAGAAGCGATTGGAAAAAAGATATCCCAAGAACAAATTGATAAAATTAAAACTAAATTAACTAATAAAGATAGTTTGTTACAAAATAAGATAAAGAACACAGTTGAAAAGATTCAAACTAGTGCTCCAAAAACAAAACAAATTATTAAGACATATGATATTTTAAGTAATAATTTAACTAAGATAATTTGTATTATAGGAATAATAATTATTGTTGTTTTATTAGGTGTAATTAACAAATCATATTTTAAATGGACTTTATTTAGTGGCATAGGTTTATTAGTATCAGGGATATTATTAGGATTGTTCTTGCCTTTAGCTGTTAATGCTATGGAATTTACGATAGGGATGAGGATATTAGGTATGAGTATAGATATTCCAGTTGATAGTTTATGGATGTCAGGATTGATTTGTGGTGGGATTGGAATTATATTGCTTGTTATTTATATGGTTTTAAACCGAAAGTATCCTACTTATGACCGTCATTATTATTAATTTTATATTACAAAGTTGGGCTGATAATGAATTCTATTCATTATTAGCTTTTTTCTTATATGATATTTTTATTATAAAATTAGACTAAGTTAGTTTAGAATGATAAAATTAAATATAATATAAAAAAGGAGATATAATGGGATGAAAGTTTTATTTACATGTGTGGGGAAATCAGATCCATTAACAATATTTATAAATGAAAAGGTATATGATGCAGCATTTTTACATATAGCTCGAAAATTTCAGCCAGAAAAAATATATTTTTATATGTCTCAAGAGATATGTGAATTAGATGATTTAGATAATAGATATGAAAAATCTATTAAGTTATTAAATCAACATCTAAACACTAATATTGAAATTCACAAAGAAAAAAGACCTAATTTGATAGAAGTACAAAGGTTTGATGAATTTTATGATGATTTTGAGACAATCATTAAACAAATACTTGATGAAAATGGAAAAAGTGTGGAAATTCTATGTAATGTATCTTCAGGAACACCAGCAATGAAAGCAACATTGCAAATTTTAGCTTCATTATCTAAATATAAAATAATACCAATCCAAGTAACAGATCCAACAAAAGGTAAAAGTAACATAGTTCGTTTAGAAGGATATGATCTTGATTTTTATTGGGAATTAAATGAAGATAATCATAATTATGAAGATAGAACGTATTTATCAAAAAATAATAAATTTAACTTTAAAATTCAAAAAGAATTAATGATAAATTTAATTAATTCTTATGATTATGAAGCTGCTTATAATTTGGCTAGCAATTACAAACATAGGATAGATAAAGGTTTATTAAATTTATTAAAGTTCGCATTAAATCGTTATAAATTAGATAGTGAAGTTATTTTAAATGATTATAATCGCTTCTTACTCCCTTATCAAGAGGATGATAAAGCAAAGTTATTTGAATATGGCTTACTTTTAAAATTAAAAAAAGAAAAAGGTGAAATTGTAGATTTTTTAAGAGGATTGACACCATTTTTATATACTGTTTGTCAATGGATATTAGTTAAAAAATTTGACCTTGATTTAACAAAATATTGTGATATTGATGATAAGGGGATTATGCATCTAACTCGTAAAAAGCTAGAAGTAAATAATGAAGGGAAAGCAATTTTAAAAATATTAGATAATTCATTTAAAGGATATAGAAATTCCTTTTTATCAGAAAAACAAATGTTAACAATTTTATATGAAAAATTAGATGATGATTCTGAACTCTGTTTAGGATTGAGAGTATTAGATAATTTAAGAAAAAAGAAACGTAATATTGCAAGTCACCAAATAACTTGTATCAGAGAAGATAATCTGATTAGTGATTTAAATAAAAGTATGGATGATTATATTGATGCTATTAAGACAGTACTTTTTTGTCTAGGTTTTGATACTCAAAATAACTGGGACTCTTATGAAAAAATGAATAAAAAAATAATTCAACAGTTAAATACATTAAGATAGGAGGGCAAATATGGATAAATATAAATTAATTGATGTGGCATATGGTGCTTTATTACACGATATTGGTAAGTTTTATCAACGAACTTATGAAAAATCAAATTTATCTAGTAGGGAATTAGAAACAACAAAGTATAATAAAATAGGTAATTACTATAGCCATTTACATAGTGGATATACTTCTAGGTTTTTAAATAAGTATTTAAAGATGGAAGACGAGTTTGAGTTGTTAGTGAGTGAACACCATAAAGATGAGATTAATGATTTTTTAGAGATAATTAAACAAGCTGATTGTATCGCTTCCTCAATAGATCGAAAAGATGAGCAATTAGATGATGAGAATCATAACCAAAGAGGGAACTTTATTATGGCTCGTTTACATTCGGTGCTAAGTGAAGTTGATTTTGGAAAAGAAAATAAAATGGATAATGTTTTCCCATTATCTGTGCTTACTAAGATGAATTACCCAATTAGCAATTATAAGAGAAAAGAGATACATGAAAGTGTAAATGAGTATAAAACGCTATTTCAACAATTTGCACAAGAAGTAGAAAATAATTTATACTTGCAGCGACGCCGAGATTTCATTTCTTATAATTTTATGTATAATTTGATGAACAAATATTTAGTGACTATTCCAGCTTCTACTTATGGAGGGGTTAAATCAACAGTTAGTTTATTTGATCATCATAAATTAACTTCAGCTATTTCAAGTTGTTTATATGATAAGGAATGTTTCGAAAAAAAAGAGTTTTGCATGTTAGAAATTGATATTTCTGGAATTCAAAGTTTTATTTATCAAGTTGTTGAAGGTAGTGGGACTAAACAAGGATTAGCAAAGGCCTTAAGGGGAAGATCGGCTTTAGTAGCTTTAATTACAAATGCTGTATCATATGCATTTTTGAATGAATTTGGTTTAACTGTAAGTAACATACTTTTTAATACTGGTGGAGGATCAATAATCTTATTGCCAAATAACTCAATGGTCAAAGATAAAGTGGAAAAAGTCGCACGATTAATTCGAGAAAACTTATTTAAATTATTTCAAGCAGATATAACCTTTGTTAATGCTTTGATTGTTTTAAATAAAGAGGAATTGGAAACGTTCCAATCAGATAAAGCGATAGATTTAAAGGGAAAATTAGGTAGAAATAAAATGCAGAAGTTCATTGATGCTATTAATGATGACTTCTTTTATGAATCAATAAATAATAATCAGAAATGTAATACATGCAATCGAATATCAAAACATGAAACATGTGATATTTGTAAAGCTGTTGAAGGCATTTCTGATGTATACACTAAAAATACTACATTTGGAATTGTATATGATTTTTCTGGTAATCTAGATGTTGATCATATACATAAAATTGATTTAGGGTTTGTAAAAGTATTGTTTGTTAAGAACACAAAATTTGTTAGAGCAGAACAAGATAGTTATTATGTTGATAGTATTAACGGATTTGGTTTTGGAAGTGAGAAAATGATTGCAAATGAGGTACCATTAAAGAATAATGCAATTTTATCATTTGAAGATATTCTAAAATTAACCCCTAAAAAATATGGAGATAAAAAACTTGCTATTTTAAAAATGGATGTTGATAATCTTGGTGGAATATTTGCCTTTGGGTTAAAATATACTGAAGAAAATAGAAATCAACGTTCAATTTCTAAGTATGTTACGATGAGTAGGCTAATAGAATTTTTCTTTGGACATGAGATTAAGAATATCTGTCATGATGTTTCGATACAGGTAAATGAAAATATAAGTAATGAAGTAACTAATGGAACAATGTTTTATATCAATTATGCAGGTGGAGATGATTTGGTAATTATTGGCTCTGCATATTCAATAGTAAAATTATCATTAGAAATATATCAGCGTTTTGCAAAATTTACTAGTAATGAAAATATAACTATTTCTGGGGGAATAAATTTTCAAAATGATAAGAAACCAATTCGTTTTGGGATTCAAGAGGCTGAAGAACAATTAACAATGTCTAAAGATGGAGATAAGAATGCTGTTACGTTATTAAATACTACTGTATCATTTAAAAATTATGAGCAGTTATTGAACGATGTTTTTATGATGTGTAAGTGGTTAGAGGAAAACAAAGTATCACGAACAATGCTCTATAATATTATGTCATTTATTGGTGATAGTACATATTTACAATTTGTATATTTAATTCCTAGAATTCAATATACAATCTTTAGATTGATCAAAGATTTAAAAGTAAGAGAAGAAATGCTAAAACAAATCAATGGGATTACTACTGATAGTGATGTAAAGCAGTTTGTATTAAAATTAAAATTATTTATGTTATTTACAAGGGATAACTAAGGAGGTAGAAAATATGTCAGATTTTAAACAAAGTGATAAGAGAAATAATAAAGATAAAAATAAATTTAAAAGGTGTACTCAGCAATTAAGTAAAGAATATAATAATCCAGAGAAATTATATTTACCTAATGGTAAAGCATGTTGTTTTGCAAAGCAGTTTAAGTATATTTCTAATCATCAGTTAAGAAAAATTTTAGATTCTGTTAAATTAGCAGTACGTCAATGTGATAATGATTTTGAGAGTGCTCGTAAACAAATGTTTATTATAGTAGCAATGTCAGCTTATAATGCTGGAAGGGATCCCAAAAAATTGACAATTTTATATAACTTTTTAGAAAGTGTAATAAATGAAAACACAATTAAAACAAAAGCAGATATTTGTGCATTTGATCAATTATTTACAAGTATTGTTGCTTATCATAAGGTAGCAGAAAGGAGATAAAAAATGTTAGAAAATATTTATGTATTAAAAATAAAATTAGAATTATTATCAGGACTATTTATTGGTGGTAATGATAATGGATTTGATATTGGTGGAGCAGATAGTGATGTTATTAGAAATCCTTTGACAAAAGAACCTTTTATTCCAGGGAGTTCTTTAAAAGGAAAACTAAAAACATTACTAAAATATAATATTAAAGAAACAGAGATTGTAGGAAAAGATATAGTATTTAAGGATGATACAATTACTAGTATTTTTGAAGGATTAAAGGATTCAGGAGACAATAGGATAAAAATTAGTCGCGCTATTTTTAGAGATTTTAAACTTACTGATGATAGCAGTAAAAAATTACAACATATTTTAGGGGAAGGCTGTTTTACAGAAATAAAAGCAGAGAATAGAGTTAATCCAATTTCAGGAACTTCTGATTCACCAAGATTCATTGAACGTGTTCCAGCGGGAGCAGTTTTTGAAGGTGAAATTGTTTTAAATGTTTTTAAAGGTGATGATAAAGATAAGATGATGAAAACTATTAAGGAATCGTTAAAGTTATTAGAATTGAATTATTTAGGTGGTAATGGGACAAGAGGATATGGAAGAGTTAAAGTAGAAATGGGTAATTTTGAAAAGGAAATGTGACATGAAGTTATATAAATTAACATTTAAGTGTATTTCTTCCATGACAAAAATTCCTGATGCACAAACAATTTTTGGTGCTGTTTGTAATATTATTAAATATACTAAAGGTGAAGATGAATTACAAAGATATTTTGAATCTTTTAAAAATGAGCCATTGTTTGTTCATTCTTCCATGTTTTTAGATGGATTAATGCCAATGGTTAAGGTTGGTTTGATCTCCATTGATGAAAAAAATAAACAGATAAATAGTTTACCTGTAAACAAGCAATTAACCTATTTAAGCCAATTAAAAAAACTTAAAAAAATTTCTTTCGTTTCGTTAGAAATATATAATAAATATATAGTAAATGGTGATTTCATAGGTTTAAAACTAGGAATCCTTAACAATGAAATTAGTATCGAAAATGGTGTTTTATCAAGTCATATTTCTAATTTTGATAAAGCTGAAGAATTGTTAGTACATAATAATCATGAAGAACAGAGTGATGAAAGAAGACTTTATTACGATAAAAATTTATATTATTCAAAAAATTGTCAATTTTGTATTTATGTAAAAACAAATGATATTGAATATGTAAAAAGTATTTTTAAATATGCTCCATATTTTGGTTTTGGTAGTCGAGTTTCAGTTGGTAAAAATTGTTTTAAAATGGAATCAATAGAAGAAATAGAAAATGTAGTTCAAAATCCAGAGAAGAAAGTATTGTTATCTAAATGTATTAGTAATGAATTTGATTTAGTAGAATCTTCTTATGTAATTGATTCTACTGTTTATTGGGGTTCTAAATCATATTCTTCAAATGTAGTTGGTAGATTTAATCGGTTTGTTGAAGGAAGTTATATGAAGGTGAATGAAAATAAAGAGTATTATGGTGATTTAATAAGATGTAATAACGGAAAGGTGATCTATCATTATGGAATTGGATTTACATTATGAGGATGATATAAAAACAAAAATAACAATTATATCACCAGTTCACATTGGAACTGGTGAGACAAAATTAAGTTTTGAGTATATTAAGAAAAATAATGTAATGTATAATTATAACTTACAACAATTATTTTCATGTATACCAGATAAAGTACTCTTAGACTATCGTTTTCTAAGTTCGTTGTATAATAGTAGTAATGGCTCAAAACGTGATGAGTTGAATAAAGTTTTACGTAATCATATTGATTATACAAAGTCAACACCACAGTACCAATTACGAGCAGATTTTGAAGATGACCAAATTAAAAATGTTGCAGTACAAGTAAAATCATTAAATAAACCATATATTCCTGGTAGTTCGTTAAAAGGAGCAGTTATGAATGCAATTTATTATGATTTTATTAGAAATCATTTTAATTCCTTTTGCAAGTATATAAAAAATGAAGTTAAAAAAAATAATAGACTAAAAGGTAAATGTAATATTGATGATTTTTTACTTGACTATTATCAATTCGAATGTTCAAGAAGTGACTTTGTTGAGTTTATTAATTTATTTGCAAGTTGTTTTATGTTTGCTGATGTGTTTTTTGATAATCTGGTTTTAGTACATGCTGAAAGAAATAAAGTTTATATAGATAAAAAGAGTGTGAACATACCTATTTTTGATTTTGAATGTATTGATGCAAATCAAGAGTTTACAGGTAATATTATTAAGATAGATAGTAGGAAAAGAAATTGTTTAAAAGAAAAATATCAAAATTTTAAGTTTTGTGATGATTTGATAGAATATATCAGTATTAATAAAATCATAAAAGTTTGTAGAAATTATTTTAAAGAGATTATAGGTGAAGAAAAAGAAATGGAGGATGTAAATAACTACTATAATATGTCATGTATAAAGCAAATGTATGAAGAAGTTATTCCTAATAGTTTTTATATGCGAATTGGAAGAAATACTAACTATTTTTTTAAAACGATTTCTTATCTAATAAAGAAAAATAATTATAAATTATATGAAGACTATTTTTATAAAGTATTTTCACTAAAGGATAAACCTAAAAATAATAAGAATTCTTTTTATACTAAACCAGATTTAATGCCAGCAACGAGAACGTTTTATACCGATGATTATTATGATTATTATCCAGGGGTAATAAAAATTGAGTTTATTAAGTAAAGTAGAGGTTACTATCACTTTTCCTTTAGGAGCGATTTTTCATCAAGATATTGTTGAAGGAACATATAAGCAATTTTTAAAGATGATAAAAAGAATATCGTGTATTAATATTGGAAGTAAATGTAATAACTGTTCTTTAGGTGGTAATTGTCAGTATTATATAATAACTGGGAAAAATTTTAGTGGTTATCCAGGAATAATCTTTAAGAAAGAATTGTATCAGGAAGATATTTTTGCTAAAAATGAGGATTATACTTATGATATTTATTTTATAGGTAATTGTGAGAGGTATAGGGGATATATAGAAATATTTTTTAAAGAATATTTACGATATAGATTGTTTGGCATAGATTTTTTGCTAAAGAAAATAGAATATAAACAAATAGAAAATAAGTATAAAAATGTTAATTGTTTGTTGATAAAAACAATTATTGAAACAACAGATTTTATTAGTGCATATAATAACATGATGCATTATTATAATGCTGAATATGGTTGTAATTATTGTTTTATTGATAATATAAATAGTATTAATAGTATCAAAATAATTGATGAAAGAAAGGTTGGTTTAAATACGAAGGTTATTAGGAAAAGAGGATATATTTATCAGGTTGGATTAGATGAGATGTTTTCATCTGACTTAGAGTTAATAGGAATTGGAAAATATAATTATCTTGGAGGTGGAAAATTTGCGTTTAGTAGTAAAGATGAAAAGTAATAAACTTATTTTACCGCTTAATTATAAATCAATAATTCAAGGTGTTATTTATAATATGATGAATCGTGAAAAAGAAGGTAATTTTTATCATAATTATGGGTATCACAAACAAGAAAAGATTTATAAAATGTTTGTATTTAGTGATTTATATGGGCAGTATAAAATAGAGAATAAGAAAATAATTTTTAGTGATGTAATTAAATTATATATTGGTGCACTAGATAAAGAATTATTTAAAATTATTTATGAATACTTAATCCAAAATGATTATCTATTTATAAATAATCAAAAAGTTAATATTGCAGGAATTGATATTTTAAATTTACCACATTTTAATGGTGTTAAGGATATTATAATTAAAACAATATCACCTGTAGTTACTTATACTTGTAAAGATAAATATTTTACATACTACAATCCACAAGCTAAAGAATTTGAGAATTTGGTTAGAGCTAATATTAATCATAAAATGCAAGCTTATAATTATCCAACAAAAGAATGTATATTTAAAATAAATGAAGTTATTTATAAAAAGAAAAAATTAGTACATTTTAAAAATACTTTTTATGAAGCATATAAATGTGAATTGGCTATTTCTACAAATTATGAAAGTCTAAAAATTATCTATGATACTGGATTATCAGCAAAAGGATCCTGTGGATTTGGAATGATTGAATATAAAAATGAAAAAAGTATTTTATCTATATAAAAGTGGTGAACTTTTAAGAAAAGATTATTCACTTGTTTTACAAGAAAAAAATGGGAATATTATATATATTCCAATTGAACAAATAAATTTAATTATTTGTTTCAATGATATTACTTTAAATAAACGTGTTTTAGGAATATTAAATACATATTCTATTAGCATTTTCTTTTTTAACTATTATGGAGATTATATTGGGAGATTTACTCCTAAAAAATATAGTGATGGGAAAATCATTGTAAATCAGGTAAATTCATATTGTAGTGAACAAAGAATATACATTGCAAGAAGAATAGTTCAAACTGAAATAAAAAATGTTTTAGCGTTACTTAAATATTATGATAAAAAATATCATTTATTACACCATATTATAGAAGACATTAATAAATATTTAATTAAATTAGAGGAAGTCGAAACTATTGAGAAGCTATTTTTATTAGAGGCTCAAGTGAAAAAAATATATTATTCTTCATTTGATTTAATTATAAAAAATCCTAATTTTATATTTAAACAAAGATCATTTTATCCACCTTTAAATGAAATAAATGCTTTACTAAGTTATGGATACGCAATATTATATGCAAATGTTCTTTCGGATATAGATAGAAGTCCACTATTACCTCAAATAAGTTATCTTCATAGTTTATCAAAACAGAGTGATTCTTTACAATTTGATTTGGCAGATATGATGAAACCTATTTTTATAGATCGATTAATTTTAAGAATGATAAATAGACAGCAATTCAATAAGAGTCATTTTGAATATAAAGAAAATGGTGTATGTTATCTGAATAAAGATGGTATTAAGATATTTTTGAATGAATATGAAATATTAATGGAAAAATCTATAAAAATAGGGGAACGTTATTATTCATATAGAAATATAATTACAAGAGAAGTATATAAGTTATCTAATTATATAGAAGGTAAAAGTAAATATTATAAACCTTATGTAATGGAGTGGTAAAAATGTATATTATTTGTACTTATGATGTAGCAGAAAAAAGATGTGTTAAAGTAATGAAAGTTTTGAGAAAATATATGTTTCATGTTCAAAATTCTGTTTTTGAAGGAGAGTTAACACCCTCTAAATTTAATGAATTAAAAGTTAAATTAGATAAAATAATAAATCCAGATGATGCAATATTGTTTTATTTTGTGTATGAAAACAAAAAAATAAAAAAAGATTATCTTGGAAAAGCACCAAAATCATCAAATATTATAATTTGATTTTCGACTATCCCATTGTTTTTACTGTATGAACAAGAATAAAATAGATGGTTTAAAGGAGGTAGTCGAGATTGTTTGATGAGTATACTATTGATTTTTTAATAGATACAAAGTATCATAGTATATATTTAGATTATTTCTAAATATATACTATTAGTTATTGTTCTTATAAAGGATTAACGCCAATTTCGTATTTAACTTTTTTCTTGATTTTTTTCATTAGTTATTGTTCTTATAAAGGATTAACGCATCGTACGATTATAGTAATTAAGCATTGTCTTTTCATTAGTTATTGTTCTTATAAAGGATTAACGCTGATATGACTCAGGCTGTTGACAAATAAAAAATTGTATTAGTTATTGTTCTTATAAAGGATTAACGCACATTCCAAAATGTATCAATTGCATATGTATTTTCTATTAGTTATTGTTCTTATAAAGGATTAACGCTTTTCCACTGATTAAATCGTTCAACACCTCAATATCATTATATTAGTTATTGTTCTTATAAAGGATTAACGCCAGGCCGAGGACCAATGGCTGGTGAGTTAGTTGTATTAGTTATTGTTCTTATAAAGGATTAACGCTTTATCACTATGTGCATCTAAACGTTTATCTTGTCTGGTGTATTAGTTATTGTTCTTATAAAGGATTAACGCCCAAATCTTCTCGAACTTCTTCAAATTTAAGCATCTTATTAGTTATTGTTCTTATAAAGGATTAACGCATACTATACCTTTGTTCTAAACGTAACCGTCTTGCTAATTCGTCAATTAGTTATTGTTCTTATAAAGGATTAACGCAATTGTTTGTGTAGTAATTTATGTTGCTTATACAATCCATTAGTTATTGTTCTTATAAAGGATTAACGCTGATAAATGAGTAGTCAATATCACGTGTTTCTTCAATTAGTTATTGTTCTTATAAAGGATTAACGCTCCAATAGTATTAATAATACGTTCTCTTTCTGCTTCCATTAGTTATTGTTCTTATAAAGGATTAACGCCTAAAATTTCATTGGGATTATACCCATTATCTTTACACCAGATTAGTTATTGTTCTTATAAAGGATTAACGCTTTAACTGATTATTCAGTGCTTTACCAGCATTTTTATTAGTTATTGTTCTTATAAAGGATTAACGCAGGGCATAATTTATCTAATAAAAGAATTAACTCTATTTATTAGTTATTGTTCTTATAAAGGATTAACGCTTTATCTTTCCATAATCTTTCCATCCAACATTTGCAAATTAGTTATTGTTCTTATAAAGGATTAACGCTTTAACTATCTCATTTGAAACTTGCTTAACTACCTTTTATTAGTTATTGTTCTTATAAAGGATTAAAGTTTATTTAATAATTTTTAAAATTATTATTTTTTAAAGATAGTTTTAAGATATTACTAAAAATAAAAAAGGATTAGTACCAATCTTGGTAACTAATCCAGTTTTCATATGGAAACATATGTTTCAGTTTATTACAGGTCTTTTCCTGGGAAATATAGTTTGATATTAGTTGATTTTTTTGTTTGAGTAAATCGTTGTTATAAAGATGTTTCATTGGTAAGATGGGGTTACTTTTACGATAGTAATGCCCAAAATATTTTAAGTTACTAGTTAAATTGATATCTTTTGTTATAGATGTAACAATTGCACTAGTCATTTTATGATGAGCATGACCATATTCACCCTTGGGATTATGGGTAACGATAGTTGCAAAGGTGTGATTAGATAGTATGTAATTTAAATCTTCTTCAATATCATGATAGACTTTTTTCCAATTATCACGCTTACCATTAGTTTTATCAGGATAGTCTAGAATAATTCCAGTATTATGAGTTTGTTCCATGACTTTATAAAATTCTTTAGCACGTGTTTGATTATTACCGTTAGTTAAACATATAACAAGATAATTATTTTGTAGTAAATGGATACCTCCCCAAATAGATTCATCATCAGGATGTGCTACTATCATAATGTTTTGGTAGTTTGAAAAGTTTGTTTTATCAAATAAGTTTTGATTTTTAGTTTTGTTAACTTTTGCACTGGTAGTACAACCGCAAAGTAAGATCATACAAATAATAATTATTTTTTTCATATTTAGATTGTATCACTTTATTGAATTAATAAAATAAAACCTTTCTTAAAAGAGCTTAAGATTATCTTAACATTGATTTATTTTATAATAATTGTTAAAATCTGTCTTGTTGGTTTTGATTATAAAATAATTATTTGTAGTTTGTTTGGTTGTTTTTAGGAAAAAAGTAATATAATATAAATAATTTTTTTTATAAAACAAAGTAGAATAAACAGATTATTTTTTTTATTTACTAATTTTCTAAAAATGAAGAAATAAATGAGAATATCGGTTATAATTGATAATTGTTTGAAGATAGAATGAGAATTAATGGAGCATTTTATTTTCCTAATTAAAAAAAATTTGATACGATAGGAATAAAGTTTTAGGAGGGAAAGTGTTGTATGAAAGTAGTAAAAAGAGATGGAAAAAAAGTTGAATTTGATGCTGTTAAAATTGAAAACGCAATATTAAAAGCTATGAAATGTGGTAGTGGAATTGTTGATGAAAAGTGTGCGCATGATATTGCAATAGAAATTGAAAAATGGCATGAGCATAGTGATGATAATATTTCAATTTATCGTATTGAAGGACAAGTATTTGAAAAACTGATTGAAAAAGGACAAATTTTAACTGCTAAAGCATATGAAGGATATCGTAAGGTTCGGGAGTTTCAACGTGAAACTAATACAATAGATAATGAGATTTATGGAATTGTAAATCAAACTAATAAAGAAGCAATGGAAGAAAATTCTAATAAAGATGCTACAGTTTTGGCAACTCAAAGAGATTTGATTGCTGGTGAGTTTTCAAGAGATTATTGTCGCAGATTACTTTTACCACCAAAGATCGTTCAAGCTCATGATGATGGAATTATTCATTTTCATGATATGGATTACTATATTCAAAAAATGCATAATTGCGATTTAGTAAATTTGAAGGATATGTTTGCAAAAGGAACTGTAATTAATGATAAATTAATCGAAACACCAAAATCATTGCAAACTGCTTGTACAGTAGCGACTCAGATCGTTCAACAAGTAGCTAATGGTCAATATGGTGGGCAAACGATTTCTTTAGCACATTTATCACCTTTTGTAAGATTAAGTTATGAAAAACATCAACATAATGTGCGTCATGAGGGACGATTAATAGGTATTGAATACACAGATGAACAAGTAGAGAAAATTGCAATATCAAGAATAAAAGATGAAATAAAAGCAGGAATTCAAACAATTCAATATCAAATTAATACTTTTTCTACAACAAATGGACAAGCTCCATTTTTATCAGTGTTTATGTATTTAAGAGAAGAGCCTGAATATATAAAAGAAACTGCAATGTTAATTGAAGAAACACTAAGACAACGTTATGTTGGAATGAAAAATCCAGTTGGAGCATATGTTACACCAGCTTTTCCAAAATTACTTTATGTATTAGATGATAATAATGTTCCTCAAGATAGTGAATATCGTTATTTGACAGATTTAGCAGTTAAATGTGTATCTAAGAGAATGATGCCAGATTTTATTTCTGCAAAGGTAATGCGAGAAAATTATGAAGGGCAAGTTTTCCCATGTATGGGATGTCGAAGCTTTTTATCACCATGGAAAGATGAAAATGGTGAGTATAAGTGGTATGGTCGCTTTAATCAGGGGGTTGTAACATTAAACCTTGCTGATGCGGGATTATCAGCAAATCATAAACTTGATGTTTTTTGGAAAATATTAGATGAAAGATTAGAATTATGTAAAGAAGCTTTAATGTTACGTCATGAAAGTTTAAAGGGAACATTATCAGATGTAAGTCCAATTCATTGGCGTTATGGGGCTTTGGCTCGTTTGAAGTCAGGTGAAACAATTGATAAATTATTAGAAAATGGTTATTCAACAATTTCACTTGGATATATTGGTTTATATGAATGTGTTGTATCCTTGATAGGAGATACACATACTTCAAAAGAAGGTAATGAATTAGCAACAAAAATTATGCAGCGTTTAAGAGAAGCTTGTGACAGCTGGAAAGAAGAAACAGGTCTTGGTTTTGGTTTATATGGAACTCCAGCAGAATCTACTACATATACTTTTGCTCGTGCATTGAAAAAACGTTTTGGAATTGTAAAGGGGATTACTGATAAGGACTATTTAACAAATTCATATCATGTAAACGTAAAAGAACACATTGATGCTTTTGATAAATTAAAAGTAGAAGCAAAATTTCAAAAGGTTTCATCAGGTGGGGCAATAAGTTATGTAGAAGTAACGAATATGTCAGAAAACTTAGATGCTCTTTCTGCTTTAATTGATTATATGTATGATACAATTCAATATGCTGAAATAAACACAAAATCAGATTATTGTCAGGAATGTGGATTTGATGGTGAAATTTTATTAGATGAAAATCGTGAATGGTATTGTCCAAATTGTGGTAATCGTAATCATAAATCTTTAAATGTATGTCGACGTACTTGTGGATATTTAGGTGATAATTTCTGGAATCAGGGTAGAACGCAAGAAATTGCTGAAAGGTTTGTACATTTAGATAATCATTTACTTGGTGAATAATAATGAGATATGCACAAATTAGAAAAACAGATATTGCTAATGGTGAAGGAATAAGAGTTTCTTTGTATGTTCAAGGTTGTCATCGTCACTGTATAAATTGTTTTAATCCTGAAACATGGGATTTTAGTGGTGGAAAAGAATTCGATAAAGATGTTGAAAATAATTTGATAGAATTGGTCAATCAGCCTCATATTGTTGGAGTGACGATTCTTGGGGGTGAACCACTTGAAATTGAAAACAGGGAGGATGTGTCTAAATTATTAAAAAGAATCAAAGAATGTTGTCAAAATAAAAATATTTGGCTTTATTCATCGTTTTTATATGAAGAAATAGAAAAGTTTGATGAAGAGTTACTACCATATATTGATGTTTTAATAGATGGGCCTTTTATTGATAGATTAAAAGATCGTAAATTGAGATTTAGAGGTTCTTCAAATCAAAGAGTAATAGATGTACAAAAAACATTAGAAAATAAAAAAATTATTTTATATAATGGTAGCAGATTTTATGAACATGATTAAGATATGTAAATCTATGATCACTAAGATAAATTATAAATAAATTTTAATTAAAAACTACCTAGATTTTTAGGTAGTTTTTAATTATATTGGTAATAATATATTGTTATTTAAGAGACAAAATTTAGATTAATGTACCTTATTAGCTAAATATGTGCTATACTGTTTTTGTTAAAAAATTTATTAGGGAGTAGAAAAATGATCGGTTATTATAGTTATACGGTTATTCTTACATATTTATCGTTAGTATTTGCAATGGCTGGAATTCATCTATCATTCAATGGGTTGTATCAGTGGGCGTTTATTTGTTTAATTATGTGCGGGATTTGTGATACTTTTGATGGAATGGTAGCACGTAGTAAGAAAAATCGTACTGATGAAGAAAAGCGTTTTGGAATTCAAATAGATTCATTATGCGATTTAGTAGCTTTTGGGGTTTTCCCATCTATTTTAGGTTATAATGTTGGTTTAAGTTCAATTGGGTGGTTAGCAATTGAAATTTTCTATGTTTTGGCTGCTGTAATCAGATTGGCGTATTTTAATGTTAAAGAAGAAACAAGACAAAAAGAAACAAGTGAAAAAAGAAGATATTATCAAGGGTTACCTGTTACAACATCATCATTTATTTTGCCTATGGCCTATGCGTTACGATATATTGTTTTTGAATTATCGTATATATATGGAGCTTTAATGCTGGTTACAGGAATATTATTTATTGTGGATTTTAAAGTTCCTAAGGTTCAATCAAAAGGATTGGTTGCATTAGGGATACTTGTTGTTGTGGAATTAATTCAGATTGTGGTGATGAAATGATAGTTGTTGATCGTTTGGGAAATGTCAAAACAAATGGTGAAAACCAAAATAATTTATTAAAAAAAATTTATGGCACATTTCTTGGCAGATGTGCTTTAAAAATTCTTGTTTGTAAGTTTGTAAGTAATCTTGGTGGCTGGTATATGAATTCCAGTTTATCAAAACATAGAATTGATTCTTTTATAAAAGAGAATCAAATAGATATGTCTCAATATGAACAAAAAGAATATACAAGCTATAATGATTTTTTTACACGAAAAATAAAACTAGGAAAAAGACCCTTTTTAATTGATGATAATGTCCTAATTAGTCCTGCTGATTCAAAATTAACATGTTATAAAATTAATAAAGATAGTCATTTTACTATTAAAAATACTCTTTATTCTATAAATGATTTATTGATGGATGAAAAATTAGCAAGTGATTATATAAATGGTTATTGTTTGATTTTTAGATTAACCGTTGATGATTATCATCGTTATAGTTTTATTGATGATGGTAAGATAATAAAATCAAAATATATTCCAGGAAAATTTCATACTGTGAATCCTATAGCAAATGATTTTTATCCAATTTATAAACAGAATAGTCGAAATTATACGATTATTGAATCAAAGAATTTTGGAACGATGATTCAGATGGAAGTTGGAGCAATGATGGTTGGTCGAATTGTTAATCATGAAAAAAAATACTGTCTTAAAGGTGAAGAAAAAGGATATTTTGAATTTGGTGGTTCTACAGTAATTATTTTATTAAAAGAAAATCAAGCAGTTATTGATGATGATATTTTAGAGAATACAAATAAAGATAAAGAAACAGTAGTTAGATTAGGAGAAACTATTGGTAAGAAGTACTAAAGGAGGCTAAATAATGACGAAAATAATTGCGATTACAAATCAAAAAGGTGGAGTTGGGAAAACTACCACTAGTATTAATTTAGCGGCAGCATTAGCAAAAGCTAAAAATCGGGTACTTCTAGTTGATATGGATCCTCAAGCTAATGCTACTCAAGGAATTGGAATTGATCGTGATAATATTGAATCATCTACTTATAATATAATTGTTGAAGAATGTGATATGAAAGATGTAATTATACCTTCATATATAGCTAAATTAGATGTAGCACCAGGAAGTATTGATTTAGCAGGTGCTGATTTAGAATTAGCTAATGTCAAACGGGGGCGTGAACAGCGTTTAAAAAAAGCTCTTGAGTCAGTAAAAAATAATTATAATTATATTATAATTGATTGTCCACCAGCCTTGGGGCTATTAAATACTAATGCTCTTACAGCATGTGATTCTGTATTGATCCCAGTGCAATGTGAGTATTATGCTTTGGAAGGATTAACACAATTATTAAATACTGTATTATTAACTCAAAGTGTGTTTAATCCAAGATTAACAATCGAGGGTGTTTTATTAACTATGCTGGATCAAAGAACAAATTTAGGAGTTGAAGTATCTCAAGAAGTTAGAAAGTATTTTAAGGAAAAGGTATATAAAACAGCTATTCCTAGAAATATTAAATTGTCAGAAGCTCCATCAGAGGGGTTAGCAATATTTGATTATGATAATAATTCTGAGGGTGCTAGAGCATACCGGGATTTTGCAAAGGAAGTGTGTAAACGAAATGCCAAATAATACAACAAAAAAAACAACTGCAAAAAAAAGCGGAACAATAAAAAATAAAAAATTAGGAAAAGGCTTAGATGCAATTTTTGGAGGAGATATATCAACATTAATAGATGATATTGAAAAAAATACACCTGAGTCTAAACAAGTAACTGTTGATTTGGATGAGATTCGTCCTAATCCATATCAACCTCGTAAATTATTTGATGAAGAAAAATTACAAGAACTAGCAGTTTCAATTAAGGAACATGGTATTTTTCAACCTGTTATTTTGAAACAATCAATTCAAGGTTATGAGATAGTTGCAGGGGAAAGAAGATGTCGTGCAGCAAAAATTGCTGGACTGTTTAAAGTACCAGCAATCATTGTTGAGTTTACTGATGCACAGATGATGGAAATTGCTTTATTGGAAAATATCCAAAGAGAAAATCTTAATTCGATTGAAGAAGCAAAAGCTTATCAATCAATGATGGAAAAATTAGAGCTTACTCAAAATCAATTAGCAAAAAGAATTGGTAAATCAAGAAGTTATATTGCTAATACTTTAAGATTATTACAATTATCAGATGTTATTCAAAATTATGTTTTAGAAGGTAAAATAACGATGGGGCATGCTCGTAGTTTAATCACATTACCAGAAAAGAAAGCAGAACTTTTAGCAAAACGTTGTATTGATGAAGGGTTGTCTGTTCGTGATGTTGAAAATGTAGTTAAAGGAATTGAGTTAGGGAATAGTCGTAAAGATCGTCCAAAAATTGAAAAACCTAAAGAGTATGTTTATGTTGAAGGTTTGTTACGAAAAAAGTTTAGAACTAAGATCAAAGTAGATGATAAAGCAGTAACTATTAAATATACTGATATTAAGGATTTAAATCGAATTTTAGAATTAATGGGAGTAATAGAGGAAAGTTAGATGGGAAACTGTTTAACTTTTTTTATTATAAATATTAATTGTTAGATAAAGATTTTTTATGATCGAAACTATAATTAAGCGATATGATAAATCTAAGGTTATTGATATGGAAGAAAAATAATTATGAATTTATTGGCATTATTATAATATTCTAGTAATTTTATTATTTACTATCAGATAAGTATGATAATGATATTTATATATGAAAATGTTGATAACAGCTATGTTGATGATTTTATTATGGAGTAATATTATATTAATGAGCAGTTAAATAATGGAATTAGTTTATTATTTTTTTAATGTAGAAATATGATTAATGATAGAATATTGGATAAATAACGTTTAAAAATTGTTGTTAATACTATAAAAAGGGCGCAACTGGGAGAGGGTTAGTTGCGCCTGTTAGTTATTATAACCGTTTTTTTTTATTTTATACCATATACTAATAGTCCTATGTAGTTTAGAAAGTCCTTAATTTATACATAATTATAATAATAAAGTAAACATATAGATATTTATTAATTGTTAAGTTTGTTTAAATTTGTTGAAGATGTGATAATTGAATATAATTTATTAATGTGTTATTATTTGATAAATTAACTCATAGATGGTTGTTAGAATTAAACTATTAAAGAGTTGGAAACATTTTATAAAAGTGCTATTTAACACTTTTAATGTAATGGAGGAAATCATGAGTGGAAGCAAAGTAAGAATAATGGCACAAGGAGCAATGATAGCATCATTATTTGGGGTTTTAGGTGTTATTAATATATATACAGGAAGTATTTTTGATATTATTTTTGCTTATATTATGGTTTTAGGATTGGCTTATTATACTTATCTATATGATTATAAAGCAGGATTAAGTGTATTGGCAGTAACTTTTTTTGTTTTATTTTTGGTGGGGGAAATATTTTTTACGCTTTATGCTAGTTCTTCGTTAATAATGGGAGTATTTTATGGGTATTGTTTAAGAAATCAAAAAAGTAAAAGATTTGCTAAATATGGTTTGATGGTTATTTCAGCAATAAAGAATTTTTTG
Source organism: Thomasclavelia cocleata (assembly GCF_900102365.1). Lineage (GTDB taxonomy): Bacteria > Bacillota_I > Bacilli_A > Erysipelotrichales > Coprobacillaceae > Thomasclavelia > Thomasclavelia cocleata. The sequence continues at coordinate 31,642 of NZ_FOIN01000016.1, forward strand.
ATTTTCTTTTTATTAGGTGGTATTTTAGGAATTGATATTTATCGAGAAGGAATGGAAATATATGGTGATATTATTGGTATTATCCCAGGGTTAAAAAGAGTATTTACTCCTGAGATTACTTTTGGTTTATTATGGTTGTTTATGTTTATTTGTGAATCATATGTAGTAAGAGTATATTCAGATATATTGATAGGTAAAATGATGAAAAGAAAATAAAATTAATGTATAATGATATTATTAATGAGGTGGTGAGTAATATGACAGTAAAGATGACAAGACTTAGAAATGGGATTGTGATAGTATTATTAATTGAGTTTGTTTTAGCGTTACTGGGATATATCTTTATTTCAAGTAAGACTTCTTTAGTGTTGGCTACATATATTTTTATTAAAAATATTATTATGTTGGCTCTAATCTTCTATGCTTCTAGTTTAATAAATGAGAATAATATAAGTGTTAGCGAAGTATTAAATGATGAAGCCAAAAATGCTTTTATATTTGGGGGATTAGGCTTAATCAAATATGATAAAAATCGTAATATTTCATGGACAAGTGATTTATTTACAGAAATGAAAATAAATATTGTTGGCAAAAAGCTTTTAGAATGGCAGCCATTACTTGCTTCGTTATTTGAAGATGATGATATAAAAGTTGTGGATATCAATTCTCGTAAGTTTGAAGTTTATAATAGCAAAGAAAGTCGAATGTTATATCTTAAAGATGTTAGTGATTATATTGAGATTTCTAAAGAATTTGAAGACCAACAAATTTGTGTAGCTTATATAACCGTTGATAACTATGATGAATCAATTGAACAAGCTGATGAGCAAACTGCGGCTTCAATTCAATCAACTTCAAGACAAGTAATTCTTGATTGGGCTAAAGATAATGGCGTTGTTTTAAAACGTTATAAAAGTGATGGATATATTGCGGTTTTTAATGAGCGTACTTATCGTAAACAAGTAGAAGATAAGTTTAAAATATTAGATATATTTAAAGAACAAGCTGAACAATTAGGTCAAGTAATGACATTATCAATTGGAATTGGTAGAGGTAGTAATATATTGCGTGAGCTTGATGAATTAGCTTTTTCAGCTCTATCACTCGCATATTCACGAGGGGGAGATCAAGCTACTGTAAAATCTAATGATGAACCAATTCGATATTTTGGTGGTAATAGTGAAAGTTATGAAAAGTCTAATATGATTAGAGCCCGGGTTATTGCTCAAACATTAGCAGGAATAATTAAAAAGTCTGATAATGTATTGATTATGGGACATAAACAATCTGATTTTGATTCTTTTGGAGCATCAATTGCTATGTACGCTATGTGTAAGGCTTATGGAAAGAAAACATATATTATAATTGATTATGATTCTTTAGAAGAAAAGACAAAAACAGTTGCAACAAATTTGTGTGATGATGAAAGATATCGTGGTGTATTTATATCACCGTTAAGAGCACAAGAATTAAATATGAGTAATACATTATTGGTTATTGTAGATAATCATAAACCTTCATTAGCAATAGATAGTAATATTTTAGATATTGTTAGTAATAAAGTTGTAATTGATCATCACCGCCGTGGTGAGGAATTTGTTGAATTACCACTACTAACTTATTTAGAGCCAGCAGCTTCATCTACTGTAGAGTTAATTGTAGAATTATTTGAGTATCAAAAAGAAGAAATATGTGTAACTGAGCGTGAAGCAACAATTATGTATACAGGTATGTTGATAGATACAAATTATTTTAGAACAAGGGTTGGTACAAGAACTTTTCAAGCTGCAGCTAAGTTAAAAGAGTTACAAGCTAATGTTGGTGAAGCTTATAAATATTTGGAAGATGATTATGATACAACTTTAACAAAATTATCAATAACACAAACAGCATATCGATATGGAGAAGGTATTTTGATTGCGTTTGGAAAATTAGATAAAATATATAGTAGAACATTGTTGGCTAAAGCTGGTAATGAGCTATTAGGAATTAGTGGTGTAAAAGCAGTCTTTATAGTTGGAAAAACTGGTAAAGAAGAGATATCTATTAGTGCTAGAAGTACTCGTGATATTAATGTTCAATTAATTATGGAAAAACTAGGGGGCGGAGGGCATTTTTCAATGGCTGCCTGCCAGTTGGAAATGGAAGATGTTACCAGAGCTATAAATCTATTAGAAGAAGCTGTAAATATGTATTTAGATGAAAGGAAGAGTGAATAATGAAAGTTATTTTATTACAAGATGTAAAGAAATTAGGAAAAAAGGGTGATACTGTAAAAGTTGCAGATGGTTATGGTCAAAATTTTTTAATAAAAAATAAATTGGCTGTTTTGGAAACTGATACAAGTCGTAAAATTGTTGAGGTTGAAAAGGAAACCCAACACCAGCAAGATTTAGAAAATCAAGCAAGGGCAAGAGAATTAGCTAAACAAATTGAAGGGATTACATTAGAATTTACTTTAAAATCTGGAAAAGATGGAAAAACTTTTGGAAGTGTATCAACGAAACAAATCGTAGAACAATTAAGAGATAAATATGATATAAAAATTGATAAAAGAAAGTTCATTGATGCACATCCAATTGGTGCACTTGGATATGCAAAATTGAAGGTTGATTTATATAAGGGTATTATTGCAACTGTAAACGTACATTTAAAAGAGCAATAGGAGAGTATTATGGCAAATCGAGAATTTCCTCATGATATAGAAGCTGAACGTTCATTACTTGGAGCGATGTTGATCTCAAAAGAAAAATGTATTGATATTTTAAATAAAAGTGTTGAAGATGATTTTTATGATGATAGTCATCAAACAATTTTTAAAGCCATGAGTGCTATTAATGAAGAAAGTAGACCTATAGATGTTACTACAGTAACATCTTATCTTATGGACCATAATCAATTAGATAAAATAGGTGGTGTCGATTATTTATTACGTTTAAGTGAATCAGTTCCTACTGTAGCACATAGTGATTATTATTTACAAATATTACATAATAAAGCTATTCTTAGAAGAATCATTCGAGAAACAACAAGAATTGCAGAAAGTGCATATGATGATATTGAGAATATCGATGCTTTTATTGATGAAACAGAAAAATCAATTCTTAAAGTTACTCAGGATCGTAGTGCTGGTGAATTTAGAGAGATTAGGAATGTTATTAAAAGTGTGACAGATCGTTTGAATTTATTACAAAAAATTGATGGTAATATTTCTGGGGTTAGATCAGGTTTTAGAGATCTTGATAAAATTACATCTGGTTTTCAAAAAGGTGATTTAATTATTTTAGCAGCTCGTCCAGCTATGGGAAAAACAGCGTTTGCTTTAAATATAGCACATAATGCAGCATACAAGGCAGATGATCCAGTGGCAATATTTTCATTAGAAATGCCTGCGGAACAATTAGTACAGCGTATTATTTGTTCAATGGGAAGTATTGAAGGTTCTTCGATGAGAACAGGAGAAATTTTAAAAACTAATGCTAATAAATATTATGCTGCTGCAGAAAGAGTTTCAAAATGTAATCTTTATATAGATGATAGTCCAGGAATAAAAATAAATGATATTGTTGCTAAAAGTAGAAAATTAAAAACTGAACATGGTCTAAGAATGATTGTTATTGATTATTTACAGTTGATTACATCATCATCTAAAAATCGTGAAAGTAGACAACAGGAAGTATCAGAAATTTCAAGAACTTTAAAAGCATTAGCTAGAGAATTAGAGGTGCCTGTTATTTCATTATCACAGTTGTCACGTTCAGTGGAACAACGTCCTAATAAAAGACCAATGATGTCAGATTTAAGAGAATCTGGAGCTATTGAACAAGATGCTGATATCGTTTCTTTTATTTATCGTGAAGATTATTATAAAAGTCCAGGTGAAGGTGAAGATAGTGGACTTACAGAAATTATTATTGCGAAACATCGAAATGGGGCAACTGGAGAAGTTAATTTAGCGTTTGAAAAAAATTATAGTCGTTTTTCTGATTTGGCTCAAATGGGACCAGGTGAAGGAATGCGAGATCTTAGAAATTAAAAGGAGGATATAGATGTATCACCAATATCGTGCAGGATGGTTAGAAGTAATTAGTGGTTGTATGTTTGCAGGTAAAACTGAAGAATTAATTCGTAGAATAAATGTTTTAAGTTATGCAAAAATGAATATTATTGTTTTCAAGCCAAAGATAGATAATCGTTATTCAGATACTGAAATCGTTTCACATTCTGGTGCTAAAGTTCCATGTTTAGTAGTTGATAGAGCTCAAGAGATTTTAAAAAAAGTAAATATAGATACTGAAGTTGTAGCAATTGATGAAGTACAATTTTTTGATAAAGATATTGTTGATGTTTGTGAATATCTAGCTGATAAAGGAATTAGAGTTATTGTTGCTGGATTAGATAAAGATTTTAGAGGAGAACCATTTGGAATCATGCCAGAGTTACTTACTAGAGCAGAATTTATTACTAAGTTAACTGCTGTGTGTACTAAATGTGGGGCTCCTGCAACTAGAACCCAAAGATTGGTTAATGGTAAACCAGCATCTTTTAATGATTCAATTGTATTAGTAGGTGCAGTTGAACATTATGAACCAAGATGTAGGCACTGTCATGAAGTTGTTGATAAACCAAATAAGTTTTAGATAATTAAATAATAAATGTGAAGAAAGACTATATTTTAAATATAGTTTTTTTGTTGTAAAGGGATAAAAAGCGAAAATTTTTGTAAAAAAATTCATAGAAATTTTAAATTATTAAGAAAGATAAAAAATATTTACGTAAATAATAGATAATCTTAAAAGAAAGATGATTGAGAAGACTGCTTTCAATAATAATTCTATCATGATTAGATAAGTATTTTTGATTAGCTATAAAGAGCACCTCAATAGGAAGGGAATATCTCAATAAAATAATAAAGAATTGTAAAGTTAATTTCATTATTTATATAATAGGGGTGGAATTTACTTTTTTTAATTTACAAGATAAAGATAGTTTTAGATGATTTGGCTATATTAAGGATGAATTGATATTTATTAAAGTAAAAATACAATAAGAGGAAGATATTTTAGTTTTAGGAAAAATTCATGAAGTCGATTATAAATTTATTAATATCTTAGATGAATTAGAAAGCTAATTTGGTGAAAGTGATTTATGATATTAATGGAAAAGTTATTGATAAGGTTATAGTTTATGCTTAATAATATTGATAAAGTGGAAAATACTGGGTTATTAGATAAGGTTAATCGAATATTGAGATTTTTAGAATATAAGCAAAATAATTGATTTATAAGATGTTTATTTAAATTTTTAAAAAGTATAAATAAATCTTTAAAAGTTATAAATACAAAAAATGACAATAATATTAAAATTTTTATATAGAAAGGGGTTACATTTCATAAGAAAGGAAGTGTTATAATTAAACAAAACTCAGATATTAGGATAAATATATATAAGGAGAAAATTATGAGGTCTCAAATAGGGCTATATTACAATATTAATATTGGTAATTGATTTATTACCACTTTCGATAATTAATGTAAAAGCTTAAGGGGTAAAATTGACTAGGCTGGAGAGGATTTACATTAATTTTAAAGGTATCTGGAAGGAAAGCACAAGATATCCTAATCATTTTTATAGTGAGGATATTGGTATAATTTTAACATTTGTTATACTGTGGGTGATGAATTATCAAACTATGAAATTAAATTTAAATATATTGAATATGATGAAGATCCTGATATTATCTTCACTACTGGATATTTCATGCCTGTCAATGACAATATCAACATAATTTTCTTTTAACTGTAACTAGAATAAATAATGGCTCATCTGATTCTGTTTCTTTAATAATATAACCTTGTACTGATATGATTATTTTGGGAATCCTCTTTATCACTTGATCCACTTTTCTTTTGACACCCATGCATTAGCTAATCAAGAAGCAAGTCAAGCAAAGGATGACAATACAAGAGATGTTTTAACAAAAGTAGTAGTCGGTTACAGGTAGTAAATAAATCTGTAAAATTAGGAGGTACTACAGTAAGTATTAAAATTGGTGATTATGGTATATAGGGTATTTACTAGCTTATTAGTTTTAGTAATTGCAGGATTAAGTTTATTTAGAAAATTAAATATTAGTAGAATAAGATGAAATGATAACGCCTTAACTTTTCTAAAAAATTATGGCGTTATTTTGCATATTTATGGGTAAATTGGATACATGGGATAAGGATAAGATTATTAGTTTTAGGCAAAGAATAAGATATAAATAGAGATATTGTATATTTGAAAGAAAGATTGACAGAGGCAGCAAAATGGAAAATAAGGATGTAATATTAGAGAATACTAAAGAATTGGTCTGTAATAATGGTTTTGATAAAGTGACAGTGAAGATGATTTGTGAAAAAACAAATATATCGAGAAAAACTTTTTATAGTTTTTACCAAGATAAATATGATATTTTAGAACATATTTTAATTAAAGACATAATAAATGAACTTAATGATCTAATAGATAAATTTGGAAAAATGGAACTTAATCGACCAATTATTTTAGAACAGATGTACCAAAATATATATGCTAATAAAAAGTTTTATAGTAAGATAATTAATACTAAGGGAGAAAATTCGTTAGAATCTTATTTATTATATTATTTTATTAAATGCTATTATAAAATATTGGCTGATGTAAAAGTTGATAATGTAGTTGAGATGGATTATTTGACATATTTCTATTCATCATCAAGTGTAATGTTAATTAAAAAATGGATTCTTGATGGCTATGTTTTAACACCAAAACAAATCGCTGAGTATTATCAAAATTGGGCTGTATCAGCTCTAGCGAATAATTATTTTTATTGTAAGTAATATGGATACTGATTTAAAGGTAACATTTAGATTGAAATGTTACTTTTTTTAATGCATTCAAAAACAACTGGTAATGTTAATAGAATTTGTCAAATGTTATTATATAAACAAGGTAGTAGTTTTAATGTTGGGTAATATAAATACATATAAAATTAAAATATCTAGCCCCTTTCTATTAAAAATGTTAGATTAAATGCTATTTTAATTTTTATGATGTATTTTGAGTAGCAAATTACGTGAAATACTACCTTTATTTTTATATTTGATAATGGAGAATAATTTCATTTGATTATATATAAATTATTTTGTTTTTTGTGGAAATAAAAAATAATGAGAATTTTAATTGATATAATAAATCATGTAATATATATAGCATTTCTTATTAAACAGATAAGCAAAGAAATTATATGTTTATCTAATAGGAAATACTGTGAAAAGTAAAGGAGAGTTAGGATGAAATATTTTAATTGTAGTAGAAAAGGATTAAAGTTATTGTTAGTGCTTTCTATGGTTTATGGTAGTTTGACATCGATTAGGGCAGTAGAGAATATAGAAATGTTGACACCAGTTATGTCGGTAACATTTGATGATGAAAATGCTAATGATGTTTCAGGAAATAATAATCATGGTGATGTCGTTGGTGATGTAGAATATGTTGATGGAGTAAAGGGAAAAGCTATTCATATTCAAAATGGTGATGTGGCATATTCATCAAAGACAGCAAAACAATATGTAAACTTTAACAAACCTGCTGATTTACAATTTGGTACAGATGATTTTTCTATTGTTTTTTGGTATAAAGGAAATAGTACTAGATTTACAGATGGAGGGGTAGTTAGTAATAAAAGCTGGTCTACTGGTTCAAATGTTGGGTTTATTGTAGTTGAATATAATAGTAAACTTACTTTAAATTTTACAGCAAATGGTTCAAGTCGTGATGATACTGATGATGCTCCTATCACTAATGATCATACTTGGCACCATATAGCAGCTGTTTTTGATCGTAGTGATAAAATGTCTTTTTATATAGATGGTGAAGAATTTTCAGCTTCAGATATAAGTTCACAAGTAGGAAGAAGTATCGATGCTTATGATTTTATTTTAGGCGCTGATGGTTTAAAACAATATGGTATAGAGGATGCTGTAATTGATGAATTACAAGTATATAGGGGAGTATTATCTAAAACTCAAATTTCTGATATGTGTGAGCCTTATATCTTAGAAACAAAAATATCAGACTTAAGAAATAAAATTACAGAATATGAACAAGCAATAAATGATATGAATATTGTTCAAGAAAAAAAAGATACATTCATTACAGTTATTAATGAGGTTAAAGCTGAGTTAGAAATTGTTACAAGTTTACAGGAAATAAAAGAATTAGATGAAAAATTACAAAAAGCATATAGTGATTTTGGAAAACCAGCAGATGGTAAGTTGGAATTTGTTGTAGTAACCGATACACATGTACAGTCTAGTGCAAGCAGTACTAGTACTCAAATTTATGATGCAGGTTTAAATAAGATTGTTACAACAATGCCAAACGCTAAAGCAGTTGTTAACTGCGGTGACTTTACAAGTGATGGTGCGGATAGTGAGTTTGCAAGATATTATAATATTATTGATAAATATGATGAAAATTTACAGTTTGTCAATGCATTAGGAAATCATGATGTACGCTGGACATCTCAAGGATGGGATGGAGTTTATAATCGTTATATGTCATATAATCAAAAGTATATGGGTGATACAGATAAAGTATATTATGATACATGGATAGGTGAAGGCGATGACAAATACCATTTTGTTGTTATAAATACAGAATGGGATATTAAGGATTGTTCTTATATTTCGAGTGAACAGTTAGAATGGTTAGACAGAACAATGGCTCAAGGGGCTGAAGATGGTAAACCAATTTTTGTGGCACTTCATGAACCATTAAGAAATACAATTGCATATACAGACAGCTATAATGGTAATTCGGATTATCCATTTGATGAAGGACCACAGGATTTTGCTTTAAAGGAAGTATTAAGAAAATATCCACAAACTATTTTATTTACAGGGCATGTACATAATGGACTTGGAACTAGTGAAATTGTAGAAACTGACTATGGTACATTAGTAGATGTTCCATCTTATGCACTTCCTGAAACAGGAATTCTTCAAAAACAATTAGGTTATTATGTAAGTGTGTATGATGGAAAAGTTCAGTTAAGTATGCATGATTTTGAACATGGTACATGGTTGCCAGCTTATAATTATATAATTGACTTTACAGATGAAGTACCAGCAGGAAAAGTTTTAGATGTTAATTTTGATGATAAAACTGTAAATGATATTTCTGGGAAAAATAATATGGAAAGATTGTTGGAGATGTAGAATTTGTAGATGGAGTAAAAGGTAAAGCAATTCATATTGTAAATGATGAAACAGCTGTAGAAGCAAAACAATATGTAGATTTTGGAAAAGTAGAAGATTTACGTTTTGGAGAAGATGATTTCACAGTTATGTTCTGGTATAAGGGATCAAAAGAAACGGATACAGAAGGAGCAGTCATTTCAAATAAAAACTGGGATTCAGGATCAAATCCAGGATTTGCAATAGGAACATTTACAGATCCAAGACCAGGAATTGGATTAAACTTTGCAGTAGAAGGAAGCAGCAGGAAAGATACAGATCGATATAGTAATGCAATTGATGGAAAGTGGCATCATATAGCAGCGACATTTGATCGTGATGGAATGATGACATTGTATATTGATGGTAAGAAAATAGACAGCACTAATATAAGTGCAGATTTAGGAAAAACAATTGATGTAAATGATTTAAATTTAATTTTAGGAGCAGATGGAAACAAACGTTATCCAGTAAATGACAGTTATATAGATGAATTAAAGATTTATAAAAAAGTCATTGAAGCATATGAAATAGAATCAGTGGTATCGCCATATAAAGTAGAAGCAGGAGAAAATACAGCGACAATAACATGGGAAGCATTAGACAATAAATTCATTCCAGCATATATTTTATTTAACGGAGAAAAACTAATGATTCCTACTGATGCAACAAGTTATGAGATTACAGGATTAGAAGTAAATAAAGAGTACAGTATAGAAATTATTACTAGAGATAAAGTATATACTCGTAATTTAGTGTTTGGACATGAAATAGGATTTAAAACAACAAGAAGAGTTGATTTTGAAACTTTAAATGATGTGATTGCAAAAGTTGAAGCTATTGATAAGGATCAATATACAGTATCTAGTGTAGCTGTTCTAGAAAAGGTATTGACTGAAGCAAAAGCACTTATTAATAATGAAAATACAACTCAAGAAGAAGTAGATGCAGTTATAACAAAACTACAAACAGCAATTGACAGTTTAGTATCAGCAGAAAATATCGAGACTAATAAAACGGCATTAGGTATTGCTATCGAAATGGCTAAAAATGCTGATTTAGAAAATGTCGTACCAGCCGTAGTCAAAGAATTCAATGAAGCTTTAGCGAATGCAAAAGATGTATTTGACAATATTAATGTTACTCAGGATGAAGTAGATAATGCGTTTACTAGATTAGCAAATGCAATGCATATGTTAGAATTCTACAAAGGAAATAAAGAATTATTACAAAAACAAGTAGATCAAATCAATGGATTAGAATCAGATAAATATATCGAATCGTCATGGAATGCAATGTTACCAGTACTAGATAAAGCAAATGGTGTATTGGCAGATGAAAATGCAATGCAGGAAGAAGTAGATGAAGTATATACAGAATTGGTAAAAGTATTTGTAAACTTAAGATTAAAACCAAATAAAGACTTATTAAATGATTTAATTAATAAAGCAAATGGATTAAGTGAAGTAAATTATACAGCAGGATCATGGAAAGTGATGAATGAAGCATTAAGTAATGCAAAAGCAGTATTAGATAATCCAGAAGCAACCAAACAAGAAGTAGCAAATGCAAAAGAAGCTTTAACAAAAGCAATGTCCAGATTAGAAGAAAAAACAACTGATAACAATGTAAATATGGTAAAATCAGGAGATACGACAAGTGTCAAAACTGGAGATGGTGCAAATGTTATTTATTTACTTACAGGATTTATGATTACTGCTTTAGTAATTTTTGAAAATAAAAAATGGAAGATGATTTAGGATTGAAATTACTAGGTAACATTTTATTAAAAATGTTACCTTTTTCTAAACATCATAAAAAGATCAATAGTATAAAATAAATATTGAAAATGTTATAATAGTTTATATGGAATGCAAAAAAAGTTTAAGGCTTTAATTGTATGAATTGTAAAGCGAATAGAGTTTTAGTGTATTCTAAATATTTTATAATAGGTTATGAAAGTTGGGAGATGATGTAAATAAAATATTTTGGCTTATAGATTTAGGGAAAATGAACAATTGAATTCTATGATGTTTTTCTACAATATGTAGTAATGGAGGTAAAAAAATGAAGAGAGGAAAAAAATTTGTAGGAGCATTATTAGCTGCAGTACTTTTGATGAATATGCCTGTTGTTCATGCAAACAGCAATACAGTTAGTGATAATTTTAGAGTTGCATCATTTAATATTGCAGCAGGAAAAAAACCAAATATTGAAGCGATGAATAGTGCTTTAAAACAAGAAAATATTGATGTTGCAGGTGTACAAGAAGTTGATATTAATACGGGACGTAATAATTATGATATGCTTGCAAAGTTCAAAGAATATGAATATTTTACAGACACCCATTTCCAAAAAGCGATAAACTACAGCGGGGGAGAATATGGAATAGGGTTATTAACTCGATATGAATTTAAAGAAAAAACAGGAGCTTCTCTTTCAAATGAAGGAAACTATGAAGCAAGAGCATATGTACGAGGAGTATTTGAAAAAGATGGTAAGGAAGTAGCGATTTATAATACACATTTAACACATGAAAGTCAAAGTTTAAGAGCAAGACAGATGCAGGAAGTGTTAGATGTAATGGATGCAGATCCAACGCCATATAAAATCTTAACAGGGGATTTTAATACAGATCAGTATATTAGTGAAAATTATCCAATGATGAAAAAATATAATTTAGCAAATGGTAAAGATGGAATTTGGCATAATACATATAATCAGGTTGATTCATCTATGAATGTATATTGTATAGATAATGTAGTAACATCAAGAAATATTAAAGTAAATGAAGTGAAGATGGTAGAAACAGGATTATCAGATCATAATATGCTTTATATTGACTGTCAGTTACTTGATCATGAAGAACCATCAAGACAATTATTAGATTGTTTATTAGCTGATGCTAAAGAAATTAAAGAATCTGGATATGAAGCAGTTAGTTATCAAGCATTACAGGAAGCGATTGATGATGTTGAACAATTAGCAGCTAATAGTAGTCAAAATGAAATTGATGCTGCTGTCGTTGTATTAGAAGCAAAGATTTCTGAACTAGAACCATTGAAAACTTTGGAAAATACTTTAATTCCAAAACCAGTTGAAGTATATGAAGTTGATGGTAACTTTACATTAAATGAAGAAACAGTAATTAATGTAAAAGGGAGAACTAGTGAAGAAACAGAAGAACTAGCAGTAACAGCAGAATATGTTGCTTCAAAATTTAGAGCTTCAACAGGTTATTCATTATCAGTAATAAAAGATAATGAAACAGTTGATAACAGCATTGTTTTAATGACTGCAGATAATGAAGAACAAGGGGAAGAGGGCTACACTATTGATACTGCTAACAGTGGTGTTAAAATTGCAGCTAATCAGCCAGCAGGTGTATTTAGAGGAGTACAGACTTTAAGACAGATGTTACCTGCTGATATTGAAAAATCAGAAGTAGTAGAAGATGTAGAATGGAATATTCCAGGATCACATATTGAAGATAAACCAGAGTATGAGTATCGTGGAACAATGCTGGATGTTTCAAGACATTTCTTTTCAGTGGAGGATGTAAAGAAACATATTGATAATATTGCACAATATAAAATGAATAAACTACATCTTCATTTAAGTGATGACCAGGGATGGCGTCTGGAAATCAAAGGTGAAGAATATACAAACCTAACAGATTTAGGAGCTTCAACATCTTGTACCCATAATGGAGAAAGACCAGGATTCTATACACAAGAAGAATTCAAAGAAATCATAAGATATGCACAAGAGAGATATGTAGAAATTATTCCAGAATTTGATATGCCAGGACATGCATGGGCGGCATTGGTTTCATTACCGATGTTAAACAGCACTGAAGATGGAAAACCACATGCAGGAAACTATGACAATACAAAACCATATCAAGGATGGGATGTAGGATGGGCATCATTAGAATGTCGAAATGAAAATACATATAAATTCATAGAAGAAGTAATTAAACAGGTATCAGAGATATCACCGTCAAAATATATGCATATAGGTGGAGATGAAGCACATTCAACATCAAGTGCCGATTACAAATATTTTGTCAACAGAGTAGCAGAAATAGCGCAAAAATATGGAAAAACACCAATTGGGTGGCAAAATTTTGATAATGCAGTAGAGGATAAAGAAGGAACAGTAACACAGTTCTGGTCAACAGGAAGTGCAAAGATGCGCAGTGATATAAAATATATAGCATCACCAGCAGACTATGCATATATAGATATGAAATATGATGATAACTGTGATTTAGGACTACAGTGGGCAGCACAAATATCAATTAAGAGAGGATATGAATGGGATCCAACAAACTATGGAACAAAGGATCAGGTAATAGGAATAGAATGTCCGATGTGGACAGAGACATTATCAAGCTTGGATTCAGTAAATTATCTAGCTTATCCAAGAATATTAGGACATGCAGAAATCGGATGGACAGCAAAAGAGAATAGAAGCTGGGAAGAATATAAACCAAGGTTAATAGCGCATGGAGAAAGATTAGAAAACCAGGGAATTAATTATTATAAAGATGAAACAATTTGGGAAACACTATATGTTCCAGTAAATGCTAATTGGAAACTAGATGAAGGAGAAGGAACAGTAATCAATGATGAAAATGCCTTATATCCAGGAACTATTAATGGTGGAGTAACATGGACAGAAGGAGTCAATGGAAAAGGACTTCAATTTAATGGAAATGGGTATGTTGATTTAGGAATAAGTGATTTACAAGGTAACTGGAGTGCTGGAATGTGGATAAACCGTAGTGCTAACAGTGCAACAAATACAGCCTTGTTATCTGGTAGTCAAGGTGAAATTAAATTAGAACAATGGAAGAATACTCAAAAAGTAGGAATTACAGAATTTGGAGTAGAAGATTACACTTTCAATTATAGTGCACCGATAGGTGAATGGGTTCATCTAGCATTTGTATGTGACGATAGTGAAACAAGCTTGTATGTAAACGGAGAATATCAGGATCGAGTAAACGCAGTAATAAATGGACCAGTGACAAGAATTGGAGCTAACGCAAAATCTGGATTAGCAGATTCTGGTGGTTTATATGGAGCATTGGATGAAGTAAATATCTTTAATAGAGCTTTAACTGCTGATGAAATTAAAGAACTAGCTAAATTGCCAGAAACAGTTTCAAAAACAGAATTACAAGCATTATTTGATGAATTTTTAACGTTTAAAGAAGCCGACTATACAGCAGAGAGCTGGGCACAATTTAAAAACGCTATGGATGAAGTTAAGGTGGTTTTAGATAATGAAGAAGCAACACAAGAAGAAATAGATAATGCAGTTGATAAATTACAGAGTGCAAAAGATTCATTAGTTAAAAATGTAGTTGAAACAAATAAAACAGCATTAGCTATTGCAATAGAAATGGCAGAAAATGCAAGTTTAGAAAATGTAGTACCAGCAGTAGTAGAAGAATTCCGTGCAACATTAGAAAATGCTCAAACTGTTTATGCTAATAGTAATGCAACACAAGAAGAAGTAGATAATGCATTTACTAGATTAGCAAATGCAATGCATATGTTAGAATTCTACAAAGGAAATAAAGAATTATTACAAAAACAAGTAGATCAAATCAATGGATTAGAATCAGATAAATATATCGAATCGTCATGGAATGCAATGTTACCAGTACTAGATAAAGCAAATGGTGTATTGGCAGATGAAAATGCAATGCAGGAAGAAGTAGATGAAGTATATACAGAGTTAGTAAAAGCATTTGTCAATCTACGATTAAAACCAAATAAAGATTTATTACAAGATTTAATCAACAAGGCAAATGGAATAAATAGAGAAAACTACACATCAACATCATTAAAAGCAGTAGATGATGTAATGGTAAAAGCAAATGAAGTATTAAATAATCCAGAAGCAACAAAAGAAGAAGTAGAAACTGCAGTTGCAGCTCTAACAAAAGCATTATCAGGATTAGTAGCTAATCCAATTAATCCATCTGTAGAAACAGTAAAACCAGGAGATACAACAGTAGGTGTAAAAACAGGTGATGATGCATCGTTAGGAATGTTAATGAGTTTAGCAGGATTAAGTGTATTAGGTTTAGTTTATAGTAAAAGAAAAAGTATTTAATAAAATATCAAGAATGAATGTTATGGTTAATCCATAACATTCATTCAGCTTGTTTTTTCTGTTTACTATTAAAGGTTTTTTATATTATTTAATTAGAGGTTTAATAATAAATTTTTAGACAAAACAAAGACAAGTTACTTTTAAGTAACTTGTCTTTGTTATTTTATGATTAAAGGGAGGGGTAGTTTTCTTACTACACTCATATAATAAAACGATTAGGTGAACTCAATGTGAACTATAATATATATTTTTAAATATTTTATTTATAAAAAACTAAGATTGAATCAAATAAAATATATTTTGCTTATTTTCGATCTTTATTATATAATATGATAGGTTTGGAGGTATAAATCATGAATGAAAGCATGTTAGATCGTTTGAAAACAATGGAAAACAGATATGAAGAGTTAGGACATATGCTGATGGATCCTGATATTGGAAGTGATATTAAAAAAATGACAGAAGTTACAAAAGAACAGGCGTCATTGCAAACAGCATATGATTTATATCAGGAGTATAAAGAAATTGAAGCTGGAATTGAAGATGCTAAGGAGTTAGCTAAAGAATCTGATCCAGAAATAAAAGAAATGGCAAAACTTGAATTAGCAGAACTAGAAGAAAAATTTCCAGAAATTATTAAAAAGTTAGAAATTGAGTTAGTCCCAAAAGATCCAAATGATAATAAAGATGTAATTATGGAGATTCGTGGTGCAGCTGGTGGTGATGAAGGTAATATTTTTGCAGGGGACTTATATCGCATGTATGTTAAATATTCTGAATCACAGGGTTGGAAAGTTGAAGTGATGGAAGCAATAGATGCTGAAGCGGGTGGTTATTCATTAATTTCTTTTATGGTTAAAGGTGAAGGTGTATATGGTAAATTAAAATTTGAATCTGGCTCTCATCGTGTTCAACGTGTTCCTAAAACAGAAACTCAGGGACGTGTTCATACTTCTACAGCAACTGTTTTAGTTATGCCAGAGGTTGAAGAAGTGGATGTTGAAATCAATAAAAATGATTTGAGAATTGATACTTATCGTGCTAGTGGAGCAGGTGGTCAACATATTAATAAAACAGATTCAGCTGTAAGAATTACACATATTCCAACTGGTATTGTTGCAGCTAGTCAAGATGGACGTTCACAACATGATAATAAAGATAAAGCAATGAAAGCATTAATTGCTAGAATCTATGACTACTATCAACAGCAGCAAGATGAGCAGGTTGGAAATGAAAGAAAAAGTAAAGTTGGTTCAGGTGATCGAGCAGAAAAAATTAGAACTTATAATTATCCACAAAATCGTGTGACAGATCATCGAATTGGTTTAACGATTCAACAACTAGATCGAATTATTGAAGGTAAACTTGATGATATTATCACTGCTTTAATAAATGAGGATCAACGCTTAAAAATGGAAGGACAACATTAATGTCAACAGTAAAGGAATTAATTAAATTAGCTGAAAGTAAATTAGATGATTTTAATCAGGATGTTAATGTTGCAAAAGTATTATTTTATCATTTAGCTAATAAACAACCTCATGAATTATATTTAATGTATGATGAAGAAGTAGATCAAGAATTAGAAACTAAATTTTTAGCTGGTATGGAAGAATATTATCAAGGGAGACCAATTCAATATATTAAAGGGGTTGAAACATTTTTTGGTCGTGATTTTAAGGTTAATGAGAATGTTTTGATTCCTCGATATGAAACAGAAGAATTGGTTGAAAATATTTTATATCGTATTGATGATTACTTTGTAGACTATGAGAACATTACTCTTTGTGATGTGGGAACAGGTAGTGGAGCAATTGCTACAAGTTTAGCATTAGAAGAGTCACGTTTAAAAGTTTATGCAACTGATATTTCTAGTGAAGCAGTTGAGATAGCTAAAGATAATGCAATGAATCTAGGGGCTAATGTGGAGTTTATGATTGGTGATATGTTGCAACCACTATTAGAAAGAGAAATTAAAGTTGATATTTTTGTTTCTAATCCGCCATATATTCCTCAAGAACAAAAAATTGAGGCAATGGTAAAAGATAATGAGCCTCATATTGCTTTATTTGGTGGAGATGATGGGTTATATTTTTATCGTAAGATTTTTCAAGGAGTAAGAAGTTTGTTGAATGATCGTGCATTATTAGCATTTGAGATGGGTTTTGATCAAAGGAAATTAATGGAGGAAGCTTTACAAAAGTATTTTCCTGATGATTCTTATGAAATTATTAAAGATATTAATGGTAAGGATAGAATGTTATTTATTTACCATAATTTGAAATAGTCATTAAAAAGCTACTTAGATTAAGTAGTTTTTTTAATTAATAATATTTTTTGTAGGTTTAACAGGATGTATTTTATAAAATTAAGAGATATTATTAAAATATAAAAATTTTGAGTATATAATTTTGCTAATCATTGTAGGAAATTACTAATATTTTTATTATATAATTATTATAGATACAAAAAGAAGACTTATTTAATTGAGTGTTTTGTAATGATTTTAAGAGATATTATATTTGTAAATAAAAAAATAAAATAGATGCTATTTGCAAAATTTAAAATCTAATAATTGTGTCTATATATTGGTAATCGTTTTACAACCTTTTTATATCTTTGTAGTTTATTAAATAAACATTTTTATAATTTTTGTTAAATTATATTGGAAAACAAATATTATTT
The DNA here is from genome assembly GCF_900102365.1 of Thomasclavelia cocleata. GTDB lineage: Bacteria > Bacillota_I > Bacilli_A > Erysipelotrichales > Coprobacillaceae > Thomasclavelia > Thomasclavelia cocleata. The sequence continues at coordinate 49,722 of NZ_FOIN01000016.1, forward strand.
ATTTAAATATATTTGATATTAAGAATGGGTAGTAAAAATGTGTGTGAGGAGTGATTGATATAAAGATAAAATTTTAAATAGTTCAAGAATTAAAGAATTATATGAGGAAAGGTGAGTTGAGAATGAAGAAATTTTTATATAAAAGTTTAACAACATTCTTGTCATTAGTTATTGCTTTATCTTTGGTTTCGACACGTGGAATTATGATTGATGCTGCTGAAGATGAATTAGTGAATGTTGCATTAGGTGGCTCAATAAGTGCAACACATCAAAATAATTCTTATCCTGCAAGTAAAGCAATTGATGGCATAATAAATACAAGCAGTTATTGGGATAGTGGTGCTGTTGATATTGATAATGGAGAAAAAGCGTATTTAACATTAGATTTACAAAAGGAATATGACTTAGAAAAAATCGTATTATTTACATATCCTGGGAATTTATGGGCACAAACAACACCACGTCAATATCGTTATACAGTAGAGATTAGCGTTGATAATCAAACTTGGCAAACTGTAGGTGTTAAGACTGAAGGGAATTCTACAGAAATGGGTGATACTTATAATCTTAGCCCTGTTAAGCTAGCTCGTTATGTTAGAGTACAGTTTGATGGAAGTAATTGTATACAAAATAATACTGACAATGAACAGATTATGCATTTATTAGAGTTACAGACTTGGGCTAAGGTAGAGAAAGAACCAGAAGGGGCATTAGAAAATATTGCTAAAGCAGAAGACTTTACTTTAGTTGGGACATCATCAGGATATAGTGAAAGTAGTATTTGTGATGGAAATTTAAATACACTATGGGCAACTGGTTCATGGGATACTGTTCCAACATTTACTTACACAGTACCAAGAGATAATACTAAACCAATTCGTAAAATTTCTTTAGATTTTGAAGGTGGACAACATGCTCCAGATCGAATTGTTGATATTACTTTAGAAGTATTGTATAAAGGAGAAATGGAAAAAGAAATTATTGAAACAAAACAGGCTTTTAGTTTTTTGGATCAATATAATTATGAATTTGAAGGAACAACTGAAATTGATCAAATTTATGTAACATTAAGTAATCCAAAGTTACATTCTGGAAATCAAGTGTTATTTACACCTGCATTTGCTGAAGTAGGAATCTATGTAGATAAAGAAGGTACTGCACCAAATATGAGTAAATTTGTCAATGTAGCACCAAATGCGACTGTAATGCCATTTGAAGGAGCAAATCCAGAAACAGATAGTGCAAGATTAGTTGATAAAGATTATGGTACATTGTTTACTTTTCATAGAGGGGCCTTTTCTGCATTAGAAAACAAAGAAGTTTCTGTTACTTTGGATTTAGGAAAAGAAGATTATGATGTAAATGCATTTGAGATTGCTTTTGAAAAATCTAAATCATTAACAGATACATTTACTTATACATATAGTATTTATACTCAAAAAGTGGGCGATGAAGACTGGACAAAACAAGTTGATCATGCTAAAGCAACTAGACTTGCTGGTGATAATATTAAAACACACTTCGTAGCTGAAAATGATGAAACAATTAAAGTTAATAAAGTAAAAATCGTATTAGATGATATGACAGCTACTGGTTGGCCATCAATGGCTGAATTTAAGATTTTTGCAGTAGAAAAATTAAATATTGATGGAAACATCGCATTTAATAAACCTACTCATACAAATACAAATCAAGCAAATAGTGCAAATATTACAGATGGTAAACCATCATCTAATTGGACAGGTATTTATTATCCTGGATATGTAGATATTGATTTAGAAAAAAATTATAATTTAGATGGATTAAAAGTTTATCTTCCAACAACAGGATATTCACAGTATGATATTTATACAAGTATGAATGGAGAAAATTTTACTAAGATTTATTCTAAAATAGATACTAATTCTACACCAGTTGATGGTGATGTAATTGATTTAAGTAGTATTGAAAATCGTGAAGCTAGAATTGTTAGAGTTTATGTAAATTATCAATCTGGAACATCTACCAATGTTTCTATTAATGAAGTAAAGATTTATGGTGAAGAAAGTGGAACTGAAATTCAAAAATCAGCACCAGTTGAAGTGGTAGATTTTGATGATACTGAGTATGCTGCCACTATTACTAATGATATGGTAATTGAGGAAGTAAAGGGTATTATTACACGTCAAATTGGTGCGGAATATGTAAATTGGTTTAGTTTTGATTTAAATGATAATCCAAATGGAACAGGATATGATTATTTTGATCTTTCTGAAAAAGATGGAAAGATTCATATTGTTGGAAATAATGGTGTTTCTTTAGCAACAGGATTAAATCATTATTTGAAATATTATTTAAATGTAAATATTTCTCAAGTTGGAAATCAAGTTTCAATGCCAAATGAAATTGTTTCATTAAAGGGAAAAACAGTGTATAAAGAAACAAAAATGCCAGTTCGTTATGCATATAACTATTGTACACATTCATATTCAATGCCATTTTGTGGAGAAAAAGAATGGCGTGATGAATTAGACTGGTTAGCATTAAATGGTGTTAATCTTGTATTGGATATGACAGGACAAGAAGAAGTTTGGCGCAGATTCTTAGAAGAAATCGGTTATTCACAAGATGAAGCAAAAGATTTTATTGCAGGACCTGCTTATTATGCATGGGCATATATGGCTAACCTTTCTAATTATGGAGGACCAGTTCATAATACATGGTTTGGTGAAAGAGTTGATTTAGCACGTAAAAATCAGTTTGCAATGCGTAAATTGGGGATGAAACCAATCATGCAAGGATATAGTGGTATGGTACCAACTGATATTGAAGCAAAGGATTCTGATACAAAAGGTTCTGTAATTGCTCAAGGAATATGGAATGGTTTCCAAAGACCATCAATGTTGAAAACTACTGATCCAATCTATAATGAATATGCAAAATTATATTATAAAATTCAAAAAGATGTATTTGGTGATGTAACAAATTATTATGCAACGGATCCATTCCATGAAGGTGGAATTACTGGTGGAATGAATCCTAAAGATATTTCTGAAATTGTATTAGATGAAATGATTGATTTTGATAGTGATGCAGTATGGGTAATCCAGTCATGGCAAGCAAATCCAACTCCAGCATTATTACAAGGAATTGGAGATAGAAAAGAACATGCTTTAATTCTAGATTTATGGGCAGAAAAGGATCCACGTTGGGATGGGAATTCTGTATATGGATATAATTTCCCTGAAGAATTTGGAAATACACCATGGGTATGGTGTTTATTAAACAATTTTGGTGGACGTCCAGGATTAAAAGGATATATGGATGTACTTATCAATGATTTCCCTGCTGCATATAATTCTACAGAACATATGGCAGGTATTGGAATTACCCCAGAAGCTTCTTATAATAATCCAGTAATTTATGATTTATTCTTTGAATTAATTTGGGTGGATGATGCAACAAAACCATTAGAAAAGATTGATAAAGATATTTGGATCAATGATTATATTACAAGACGTTATGGAGCTGCAAGTGACTCTGCAAAACAAGCATGGGATATTTTGATGGAAACAGTGTATAATTCACAAATAAATAATAATGGTGAAGGTCCAGTATGTTCAGTAGTTAATGCAAGACCAGGATTAGATATAAATAATGTATCATGTTGTGATAGCACATTGATTAAGTATGATAAAGTGAAACTTGAAGAAGCAGTAGCTTTATTATTGGAAGATTATGATTTATTTTCAGGAAGTGAAGGATATCGATATGATTTAGCTAGCGTATTACTTCAAGTATTAGCAAATACAGCACAAGAATATCAGAAGAAAATGTCAAGTGCGTATCGAGCTGATGATTTAGAGTCTTTTGAAAAGTATGCAACTATTTTTATGGAAATTATTGATGAAACTGATTTAATTGCCTCTACTCAAGAGACTACAATGGTTGGGACTTGGATTGAACAAGCTAAAGCTTTAGCTAAAAATGCTGACGAATTTTCAAAAGAACTATATGAGTTTAATGCTCGTTCATTAATCACTACTTGGGGAAGTAAATATCAAGCTAATTCATTGCATGATTATTCTAATAGACAATGGTCAGGATTGACAACAGATTTATATAAGAAACGCTGGCAGTTATGGATTGATGAAAGAGTAAAAGAATTAAAAGGTGAAGAAGCTACAACTATTGATTGGTTTGAAGTAGAATGGCAATGGGCTAATAGTAACAATGAGTATTCAACAGTACCAGCTGTATTGGATATGAAAGCAGAAACACAAAATATTTTAACTAAATATTCAATGATTAATATACCTAAATCTCCAGCTGAGGATAATTCAAGAGATTTAAAAATTGATAATTGGGAAGTAACTGCTGGTAGTGAACAATCTCAGACAGGATCTGAGGGTCCAGCAACTAATTTGATCGATAATAATGCTTCTACAATCTGGCATTCTGTATGGAGTGGAACAGATATGAGCAATATCTGGGTAAATATTCATATGCCTAAAGCAGCATTAGTAGATGGTCTACGTTATCAACCACGTTCAAATGGTGGTAATGGAACAATTACAGGATATATAATTGAAGTAAGTTTGAATAATGGTGAAACATATCATGAGGTAACATCAGGTACTTGGGCTGGCAATAGTGAATGGAAAATTGCAACATTTATTCAAGAAGAAATCACAGATATTCGTTTAAAGGTTACGAGTGCTAAATCAGATTCTTCAAGTAAAAATTTTGGTTCAGGGGCAGAAATACGTTTAACTGGTCCAGTAGATAAAAACCAGTTAGAAAATTTAATTAATAAAGCAAATAATATAGATTTAAGTCTGTATACAAAGGAAACAGCAGATATTTTAACAGAAGCTTTAATACAAGCACAAAATATAGTAAATAATGAAGATGCTTTACAAGCAGAAGTAGATAAAGTAATTCAAGCATTAACAAATGCAATTGATGGATTAGAAATCAAAACAGATTCTACTGTAAGCAAAGCAGCATTACAAATTGCAGTTGAAATGGCAGGTAATGTAACAGAAGAACAATTAGATAAAGTAGTACCAGCAGTAGTAACTGAATTCAATGC
>NZ_FOIN01000014.1 GCF_900102365.1 Thomasclavelia cocleata
AAGATGCATTAGATAAAGCAAATGCAGTATTGACAAATGATAATGCAACACAAGAAGAAGTAGATGAAGCATATGATAATTTACAGGCAGCAATAGATGGTTTAATAGAAGTAAAACAAGTAGATAAATCATTATTGGAAGCAATGGTAAATAGAGTATTAGGATTAGAAGAAGATAAATATATCGCATCTTCGTGGCAAGCAATGTTACCAGTGTTAGAAACAGCCCAAGAAGTATTAGCAAATAATAATGCAACACAGGCAGAAGTAGATAAAGCATATGATGCATTAATAAGAGCATACTTAGACTTAAGAGTAAAACCAAATAAAGATATATTAAGTGGTTTGATCAATAAGGCAAATGGATTAAATGCAGCAAGCTACAGTGCCAAAACATGGGCAGTAGTAGAAAATGAAGTAATAAAAGCACAGGAAGTATTAGAAGATCCAGAAGCAAGTGAGGCAGAAGTAAAAGCAGCCAAGAAAGCTTTAACAAAAGCCCTTGAAGGATTAGAACCAGTGAAAGCTGGAGATACAACTGCAAATGCAATCAAGACAGGTGATTCTTCTTCTGTTGGAATTTTTATAGGTTTATCAGTTTTAAGTATATTAGGATTAAGAATATTTAAAAAAAGAAAATATTTCTTTAAATAATTAAAAGATAGTGGTATTATTGAGGTATATAGTTAAAGAATAAAATATTGGTGTTTTACACTGTAAATAGAATAGATTGTTACTTTAAGTAGGCAAGACTATAAGACAGGGATGTTTTTAGTCTTGCCTTATTTATGCTATTATTAAATTCTATAAAAAATAAATAGGATTTAGTGATTATAAAATGATTAATGGAAGGGAGAGATTTAAAGGGTACAAATTTATATTTTATTTATGAAAAAATCAAAAAGGAGGGGAAGAGAATTAATAAGAGAAAGTTTAAATGAATTTCATACTTTAATTTGAAGTAAGATAGCTGTTATAAAGCTATATGAGAGAGGAAAAGAATATGGGAAAAACATTAAAAAAAGTATTAACAATCGTTGTAACATTTACAATGGTATTTAGTTCATTGATTGTATTAAAACCAGTAAATGCAGAAGATGAAACTAAAACTTATACTATTTTTCCAACACCTCATGAAGTAGTTTATGGAGAAGGCGATTTTGCTATCTCTGATGATGTAAATGTGGTGTATGGTGATGCAATTGATAGTTATACTAAAGATCATACAGTTGATGTATTGGATTTATTGAGTAAAACATGTACAGTTAGTGAAGCTGTTAGTGTTGATAAAACAAATATAATTGTGGGAACATATAATTCTGATGATTATGTAGATAGATACTTTAAAGAGAATATTTTAATTGATAATGAGGGTTTATTTAATAAATATGATTCTTATATTTTGAGTATTAATGATGGTGTAATTGCGGTATTAGGTAAAGATACTGATGCTGCTTTTCATGGGATTACATCATTGAAACATATCTTTACACAAGTTAAAGATAATAATATTTTAAATTTAAAAATTAATGATTATGCTGATGTTAAAGCTAGAGGATTTATCGAAGGATATTATGGGAATCCATGGTCAAATGAAGATCGTGCAGATTTGATGATATTTGGAGGGGATTATAAATTAAATCAATATATTTATGCTCCTAAAGATGATCCTAAGCATAATAGCCGTTGGAGAGAATTATATACTGAGGAAGAATTAGAAGAAATATCTATGGCTGCAGAAGCTGGAAATAGAAGTAAATGTTATTATGTATATGCATTACATCCATTTATGTCAAATAGTTTTAGATTTAATACCGATGCTAATTATAATGAGGATTTAAATATTGTTAAAACAAAATTTGAACAATTGATGAATGCAGGAATAAGACAATTTACAATTTTGGCTGATGATGCTTCTGTGCCATATGGTGGAGATTCAAGCTATATAAGATTAATGACAGATTTAACAAACTGGTTAATTGAAAAACAAAAAGAAATTTCTGGATTAAGAACAGACATGATGTTCTGTCCAGCTAATTATTATGGAAGTGGTACAGGTGTAACAGGATTAAGAGGAATGCCTGAAAGTGTAAAAATAATTCAAACAGGTGGACAAGTATTTGGATCAACAAATTCAAGTTTCTTAAATAATTTCAACAACAGTATGTCAAGAAGTCCATATATGTGGATCAATTGGCCATGTAGTGATCAAACTAAAGATGGATTGATCATGGGAGGAGCAACTAGATTTTTAATTCCAGGTGCTGATCCAGAAAAAATTGCTGGAATTGTTTTAAATCCAATGCAACAGTCAGAAGCAAGTAAGCATGGGATTTTAGCTAATGCAGATTATGCATGGAATGTATGGGAAGATGAAAGTGATTATGAAAGAGTATGGCATGATTCATTCAACTATATGGACCATGGCACAATTTATGATACAGAAGCATCAATCGCTTTAAGAGAACTTGGAAAACATATGATAAATTCCAATACAGGAAATCCTGAATCTGTAGAGTTAGCACCAAAGTTAAGTGAATTCATGAGTGATTTAAGAGCTGGAAATGATATTATTGCTAAAGCAGATGATTTAATTGCGGAATTTACTTTATTAAAAAATTGTGCTAATACTTATAGCGCTAATCCAGGAAATGAAAGAACAAGAGATCAAATTATTTATTGGTTAGATTGTTGGAAAGATACAACAGAATCGGTTTTAAATTATTTAAACGCTGCTAAAGCATTACAAAATGAAGAAGAAGCAAGTGTAATTTGGGACTATTATTCAAAAGGACAAGTAGCATATGATGCTTCAAGAGAACATGGTTTCCATTATGTTGATCATACTGAGTATGCAAGAGTAGGTAGACAGCATATTTATTCATTTATGCAAAACTTAGATAGTAATTTATATGGTAAAGTTACAGCACTTATTAATCCTGGGCAACAACAGGTTACATTTATTACTAATCGTTTAGATGGTGCAACTGGTAATATCAGCAATGTTTTAGATAATGATGCAAGTACAGAAATTATTTATAAAGTACCTAATACAATTGAGACTGGTACATTTGTTGGTCTTGAATATAGTGACCCAATTGATATTAATAGTGTTACATTTAGATTAGGACAAAGTGGAAATTATAATGACACATTCCAAAAAGCCAAAGTGCAATATACTACAGATGGGGTAGAATGGATAGATGTTAACAATGAAGAATATAATTTACCAAGAGAAATAAATATAACAGGTCTTGATTTAAAAAATGTTAAAGGAATTAGAGCAATAGCTACTGCAGATAGAACTAATACATGGTTAGGGGTTCGTGATATTGTAGTAAATAATGAGGGTTCAGATAATACAGGTGTTAAATATTCAGCTAGTGTTATTAAAACTAGTACTTATGGAATTTATTCTAGTTACTATGAATCTAAATTAACTGATGAAAGTGATGATACTTATGTATGGTATAATCAAAATTCTAAAGTAGGTGACTTTGTAGGTCTTGATTTAGGTGAAGTAAAACCATTAGGTTTAGTAAGATTTATTATGGGTGCTTCAGGAAATGATTATTGGAGTGGTTATGATTTAGAATATTCAACTGATGGTGAAAACTATACTGTATATGGAAGCTACAGTCAAAATGTTGAAAAGAAAACAGTAGAAGCTGATTTAACAGGAATCAATGCTCGCTATGTAAGAGTTAGAAATACTAAAGATAAAAATGTTTGGTTAAAAATGTCTGATTTTAGAGTTAATAAACCAAAAGATACATTTGTTGATACAAATAATGAAAGTTTAAAGAATATCGCAACTGTAATTGATGCAGATAAAGCCTCAATTTTACCTACAGTAGATGCAGTTACATTAAATCCTGATGAATATATTGGAGTTACATTATTAGGAATTAAAGAATTGACAGCTATTGATTTACAATTAGTAAATGGTGAAGCTCTAACTTTACAAGTATCTAAAAACAATCTTGATTGGGTAAATGTTAATCCAGAAAGTACAAATTTACCTAATGCTCGTTATGTAAGGTTAATCAATAAAACAGATGCTCCAGTTACATTCGAAATTACTAAATTTTTAGTAACTGTTAATGCTGGTGATGCAGCATTTGAAGCAAGTGTACCTGAAATGAGCGGTTATGCACCACAAAATATGTTTGATAGTAACTTAACTACAGCATATAAACCAGATACTACAGAAGCAGGATATATTACATATACTCTTTCTGAAAATCTGGATGTTACAAAAATGAATATTATTCAAAAAGATGCAAATAGTAATGCAAAAGTATTAGTGTTGGTAGATGGTGAAAATGGTAAAGAATGGGTACAAGTAGGTACTTTAAGTAAACCATTAAATGAAATTTATTTACCATTCTGGAAAAATATTTATGAATTAAAATTCGAATGGGAAGCAAATAGTGCTCCTACTATTACAGAAGTAATTAAATTGAATAATGCAGATTTATTACCAAACCGTAATGATTTACAATCATATATTGATGGATTGGATATTGTAGAAAATCAGTATACAGCAGAATCTTATCAAGAATTTATGCAAAAATTAATTGAGGCTACTGAAATTTTAACAAATAACAATAGTACACAAAAACAATTGGATAATGCATTAACTGTTTTACAAGATGCAGTAAATAATCTAGTACCTGCAAAACCAGCAGAAACAGACAAAGTAGCATTATCAATCGCAATTAATAATGCTGAGAGTGTAACACAAGAACAGTTAGATAAAGTAGTACCAGCAGTAGTTAATGAATTCAAAGCAGCATTAGAAAATGCTAAAACTGTATATGATAATGACAGTGCATCTCAAGAAGAAATAGATAATGCAACTAATCGTTTAGTTAGAGTAATGCATATGTTAGAATTCTATAAAGGAGATAAAACTGCATTATCAATTGCTATTGAAATGGCTGAAGCTATTAGTCAAGAAGAATTAGATAAAGTAGTACCAGCAGTAGTTGTTGAATTTAAAGCAGCATTAGAAAATGCTCAAGATGTTTATGATGATGAAAATGCACTACAAGATGATATAGATGATGCATTTGAGCGTTTAGCTAATGCTATGCATATGTTAGAGTTCTACAAAGGGGATAAAACTGCATTACAAAAACTAATGAATCAAATAGCTAATCTAACAGCAAGTGATTATATTGAATCTACATGGAATGCATTACAGGTAGTATTGCCAAGTGTAAATGAAGTACTAGATAATGAAAATGCAATGCAAGATGAAATAGATGAAGTATATACAGAATTAGTAAAAGCATTTGTAAACTTAAGATTAAAACCAAATAAAGATTTATTACAAGATTTAATCAATAAGGCAAATGGATTAAACAGAGTAAACTACTCTGCAGCATCATTAAAAGTAGTAGATGTTGAAGTAGAAAAGGCGAGTGTAGTATTAAAAAATCCAGAAGCAACAAAAGAAGAAGTAGAAATTGCAGTGTCAGCTTTAACAAAAGCATTGGCAGGATTAGAAGCAAATCCAAGTAATCCAGTAGTAGATGGTGGTATTAACAAACCTGTAGAAACTATAAAACCAGGAGATAAAACAGCAGGTGTAAAAACAGGGGATAATTCATTAGTAGGAGTATTTACTGGAATGGCAATGTTGAGTATAGCTGGATTAGGTATACTTAGAAAAAAAGAATATTAATATAAGAATAGATTTTAATTAGGTTCTTAGTTGCTTATGGATAAAAGAACTCATGAAACAGCACGAGAAATTGTGCTGTTTTTGCATCTTAAAATGTTTGTTATTTTTAGGGATGAATTTATATATTCTAATTTATGTTATGTCCTGATAGGTTATTTCATATTTTAATACTCTATGTATTTATCAATACATTTTTTATTTTAATCATTTATCATAAATTGATTTAAAACTATTGCTCAATTCGCTATATGTCATATTTCCCTATTTTTCTTCTAATTCCTTAATTATTAAATAGAGTAATTTGAAAAGGGCATTTTCATTTGGGAATGTCTTTTTTTGTGACTTTTCTAAAATTCGAATTTACTGACTCTATTGTGTTGATCGTATACATGATTTTTTTGACAGCTCCTCTATAATTGTATAGTTGCTCAACATGTATAAAATTCATTCTGCATACATCTACTGCCTTTAGGTATTGTTTCCATTCATTTTTAAAGCTTTAAATGTTGCTACACTATAAATCCTTTTTTATTGACTGATTATATTTTTATAGTCTTTTTAATAGTATATATTTGATTGAATTTCTTATAAGATGGACTATACATCTTTGTACTACTGCTTGTAGAAATATTGCCTTTGCATTTGCTTCATCTATTGAGATAAAAAGATAACTTCTATTTCTTCACTTTTTAGTTCATCAAAAATTTATATTCACTGATTTTCACTCTTTGTTGGAGTCAACTATAAACTAATATGTCTTTGTGGCTCTCAAAATAGTAGCTCAGTATAACATCTACTGCATATTGGTTGACTTTATAATTTGGTTGTAGCGAAACATATACATACAGTCAATAAATAGAAATGGATTATACTTCTTTAAGGGTTTCATACGCCATTCTTCTAGTTTTCAACAATGGCAAGAATGATGTGTGACTCCTTCCCTGGCTTATCATTAGAATAAAAATATTCAACAATAGAGAAAGTAAAAAGGAGTTGATTGAAAAAATCAAATTATATATAGTTTAAGTTCTAAAAAATATAGTGAGAACTTCTTAAAACGGGTTTGTATTTTTTTCTTCATAAAAATAATAATTTGTAAATTGACCATCAAAAAATGTAAATATATCTTGCAATAGTAATGATATTATATAGGCATAATCCAATATAATGAGTATATTTTTTATGGTTTATGCTTGTTATATTGTTAATATTCTAGTATTAAAATATTAAACAATAATTATCAATAATAATGTAAATATTTTAAAGAGTTATTGATTGAAGGAGGGAAGAAGTAAGTGAAGAATGATTTTTATTAAAATTTAAGTTGGTTTGGATCATGTAATATTAAAAAATGAAGTGTATAGCTTATTTAATAATAAGTAAGGAGATGATAAAAAAATGTAAATAGTAGAATATTTGATGAAAATAATCTATATTTATAAGAATTTAAGAAGGGAAAGTTAGGATAAACATGTAGTGGAGACAGAAAAAATATAAGAGGAGAGAAAAAGATGAAATCAAATAAAATAGTATTGTCGTTAGCGATGGTTATGTCTCTTGTTGCAGGAAGCTATGGGACAATTTCTATAAACGCTGTTGGAAATTATATTGGTGATGATGATTTATCAAATACACAAACTTCTGCACCAGCGTCTTGGGGTGTAACTCCAACAAAAGAACAATATCGTTATCAAAAGGAAGAGTTAGCTGGTTTTGTTCATTTTGGGCCAAATACATTTAATGAAATAGAATGGGGAGAAAATTATGGAAATAGAACCCCAGATGAAATTTTTAAATTAGAAAAGGATTTTGATGCCAAGACATTAGTTAAGGCATTTAAAGATGCAGGATTTAAAAAGATTATTGTAACTGCTAAACATCATGATGGATTTTGTATTTGGAACAGTCAATATACAGATTATGATGTAGCTGAAACAAGTTATAAAAATGGAAATGGTGATATTTTAGCAGAAATTTCTGCAGAATGTTCAAAATATGATATAGATATGGGATTGTATTTATCACCATGGGATATTCATGAACCTAGCTATGGGTATTATGATGAAAATGGTAATGCGACAACTGAAGATAAAGATGTCTTAGATTATAATGATTATTATGTAAATCAGCTGAATGAAATTTTAGGAAATGATAAATATGGAAATAATGGTCATTTCAGTGAAATATGGATGGATGGAGCAAAAGGTAGTGGTGCTAATGCTCAAAAATATGATTTTAAAAGATGGTATGACACTATTCAGGCTCAAGAAGGAGAAGAAGCAGGATTTGATAGTGAATGTATGATTTTCCAATGTGGTGCCAACACTACAGTTCGCTGGATTGGAAATGAAAATGGTTTTGCAGCAAAAAATACATGGTCAAAATCAAATGTGGATATAGATGCTGATACATGTAATGATAATGTACAGGGAAGCTATTCATTAGGATTTGAAAACGGAAATAAATGGACAGTACCTGAAGCTGATGCACGTATTACATCTGGATGGTTCTGGGGAACAAGAAAAAATACACCTAAGAGTCTTACTGATCTAGGTCAAATGTATTTTAATTCAGTTGGTCACAATGCACCATTGTTATTAAATGTTCCGCCTAATGCTGATGGAACAGTCGATCAAGTAATTTTAGATCGTTTAGCTGAATTTGGTGAAAATATTGCAGATACTTTTGAAACAAATTTAGCGACTAATGCATCAATTAAAGCATCAAGTGTACGTGGAAATGATATTAATTATAAACCTGGAAATGTTATTGATAGAAATGATGATACATATTGGACAGTTGATGATGGAACACAAGAGGGAACACTTTTAATTGATTTAGGTTCAACAAAAACATTTGATGTTGTTTCTATTGAAGAGGCAATTCAGTTTGGTCAAAGTATTAATGAGTATAAGATTGAATATCGAAATGGTGAAAACAGTGATTGGAAAATCATGGATGAAGGAGAAACCATTGGTGCAAAACGATTAGTTAGAACTAGTGCTATAAAAGCTGATCAAATTCGAATTACTGTAGATACCAATAAATCAGATGCACTTCCAATTATTAGTGAAGTTGGTGTATATAAGGCTACTGATGGGTTTGAATTAGCAGGTACAGCTCCTGATGAAATGGATGTTATTGATATTGAAGATACAAACATAACTGATGGTGCAGGTTTTACGTTTAATGGTAGATGGTATAGTGAAAATGGAAATAATTATATTAATGGCACTAATCGTTATGCCAATGCTGGAGCATCTTTAACTATTACTTTTACAGGAAGTAAAATTTATTTGATGGGAACAAAGGATCCAAATCATGGAGTTGCATCTATTGCTATTGATGGTGGCGAAGCAGTGAAAGTAGATACAAATGCTAGACCACGGGCTACTGGACAAATGATTTTTGCTTCTGAAGATTTAGAAGATGGAGAGCATACATTAACATTAAATGTTGATTCAAAGGCAATCGGGATAGAAGCTGCGTATGTAATCAATAATGGTGGAAAAGGTATGATTGGATTAGAGCAATCTAGTTATACAATGAATGAAAATGAAAGAATGGATGTTAAAATAGTTCGTGTAGGTGGAAGTAATGGTACAATAAGTGCAAAATTACAACCTAATCCTGGAAGTGCTATTCAAGATGATTTTAATACTGAATTAATTAGTGATATTATAATGGCTGATGGAGTAAAAGAAATTACTGCTCCAGTTGAAACAAGAAGAAATACAAATGCAACAGGAGATCGTGTGTTTAGTATAGAATTGACTGATCCTAGTAACGGATTGATTTTAGGATTTGTTGATAAAGCAAATGTCACAATTAAAGATACAGAAACCAGCTCTTTAGAAGCATTAAATAAGCTTCTTGAAACAGCTAATCAAAAGAATAAAGATTGGTATATTTCAGGATGGGATAACTTTGAACAAGCATTAGCAAACGCAAATGAAATTTCTAATAAGCTAGATGCAAGTATTTTAGAAATTGAAAATGCAATTGAAACTTTAACTGAAGCAGAAAAAGATTTAGTTAAAAGAGAAAAATATACAGTAGAAGATCCATTTGTTTTACCGTGGAAAAAGGGTTCTTCAGCAACATTGGAAGCAGAGTTTGTAACAGAAATAGTAAATGATGAAAGTAATGATAATGGATGGCCATGTGTAATCACTGAAGCCACATGGGCAAGTAATGGAAAATTTATTGATGCAATAAATCATGGCGATATGATTAAATATGCTTATAATGCTCCAAAAAAAGGAACATATCATGTAAAAGCATATTATCGAAGTGGTGCGACAGTAAATAAGTTAGCATGGTCAGAAGAAAATGGAAAAATCGAAAGTGGAGAAGTGTCAGCAGGTGCAAGTAGTACAGCAGCTACACATACAGCAGAATTTGATTTAAATGTAAAAGAAGCAGGAGCGGGTGTATTAGTATTCACTGGACCAGCAGGTAAATCACCACAATTAGATAAATTAGAAATCACACCACTAGAAATTGAATTAAGTACATTTAATATAGAAGCAGTAGTTAATGAAGGTGGTACAATAACTGATGAAGGTACAACTACAGTTACTGAAGGAGATAGTAAAACATATAATATTGTTGCTGATGATGGATATGAAATCAAAGATGTTCTTATTAATGGAGAATCTGTAGGGAAGGTTGAATCATATACATTTGAAAATGTTTTAGCAAATGCTAAGATTGAAGTAATATTTACATTTAGCAAGTATACCGAAAATAACCCATTTATTTTCCCAGATTTAAATGATATTGTAACTTTAGAAGCTGAATTTGTAAGTGAAATTATAAATGATGAAAGCAATGACTATGGATGGCCATGTGTAATTACTGAAGCTTCATGGGCAAGTAATGGAAAATTTATTGATGCAATAAATCATGGAGATATTATCAAATATAACTATAATGCTCCAAAAGCAGGAACATATCATGTAAAAGCATATTATCGAAGTGGATCAAATACAAATGAATTAGTATGGTCAGAAGAAAATGGTAAGATCGAAAGTGGTAAAGTATCCGCAGGAGCAAGCAGCACAGCAACAACTCATACAGCTGAGTTTGATTTAAATGTTAAAGAGGCAGGAAATGGTGTATTAATATTTACAGGACCAGTAGGTAAATCACCACAATTAGATAAATTTGAAATTGAATTTGTAAAAGGTGCTGAAGTTGATGCTGATAAAACTGCATTGGATAAGCTAATTAAAGAAATAGATGATTTAGATGAAACTGTTTATACAGCAGAAAGCTGGAATGTATTACAAAATGTTTTAATGTCAGCAAAAGATATATTATCTAAAGAAGATGCAATGCAAGAAGAAGTAGATAATATAGTAGATTTATTAAAAGCTGCAAAAGATGCTCTGGTAGAAGTTGAAATAATAGAAGCAAACAAAACAGCATTATCAATTGCAATCGATATGGCTGAAGCTGTTAGTCAAGAACAATTAGATAAAGTAGTACCAGTAGTGGCTGATGAATTTAATGCAGCATTAGAAAATGCTCAAACAGTTTATGCTGATGCTAGTGCTACACAAGCTGAGGTAGATGAAGCATTTGATAGACTAGCTAGTGTAATGCATATGTTAGACTTCTTCAAGGGTGATAAAGCAGCATTACTAAAGATGATGGATCAAATAGGTAAACTAACAGCAAGTGAATATATAGAATCTACATGGAATGCATTACAAGCAGTATTACCAAGTGTAAATGGAGTATTAGGTAACGAAAATGCAATGCAGGAAGAAGTAGATGAAGTATATACAAAGTTAGTAAAAGCATTTGTAAACTTAAGATTAAAACCAAATAAAGATTTATTACAAGGTTTAATCAATCAAGCAAATGGACTAAATAGAGCAAACTACTCTGCAGCATCATTAAAATTAGTAGATGATGTAATGGAAAAAGCAAGTGCAGTATTAAATAATCCAGAAGCAACAAAAGAAGAAGTAGAAACTGTAGTAGCAGAATTAACAAAAGTATTATCTGGATTAGAGACAAAACCAGGAAGTGCAGTAGATACTAGTATACCAGTAAAACTTGGAGATAAAATAGCAGGTGTAAAAACTGGAGATATAACAAATATGATGTATTCATTAGGTGGATTAGCAGTTGCATCAGCTGTATTCTATTTAAATAAGAAAAGAAAAAAGATTTAAAATATAAAAAATAAGCAAAAGGTAACATTTTATATAAATGAATGTTACCTTTTTAATGGTGGTGTGCCAGGCATGGCATGAATTCAGTTGGAGATAAATCAACCACAGGTAGTTACCGCCAAGTGTAGTGAACCACAAGCCGTTGATAGTGATGTCATGAGTGAAGGAAGTGGTGTAGCAATTCTTTTGAGCGTACGAACAGAAACTTGATGAGGCTAAATGGATGGTGGATAAGGTTGCCACTCAAACCGAAGTCCAAAAGGTAAACGTAAAACCAAGACAGTAAATCAAGACGTTGTGAAAGAAATAGGGTTCATGTCTTACCCTGGGAGGTCTTATGGACGAGGAATTCTAGTAAACTTTAAAATCAGTGATAGTACCCTCGGTCGAAAAAGGTTTACCATAAGGAGTCAGATGAAGTCATAGCAGGTAGAAATACTGAAGGACTGAAACGTTTATAAAGTGCAAATCGCTATAAGCAATGTTTGGATAATCCGAATATGAGGACAGCCTAGAACTATGAAACGTAATCATAGATGGTAAAGGTAATTGGGAAGTTTCCAAATAAATTTACAAATAGAGGAGGAGCAGCAAATGAAATTAATGGAAAAGATTTTAAGTAAAGAGAATTTAGAAAGAGCAATCAAAAAGGTCAAACAAAATAAAGGAGCACCAGGAACAGATAAAATGACAGTACAAGAAATTGAATACTGGTGTGAGCAATATCAGGAAGAATTAATCTCCAAGATAATGAACAAGCAATATCGACCAATGCCGGTTAAAAGAGTATATATTCCAAAACCAAATGGGAAACAAAGACCATTAGGAATACCAACAGTAGTAGACCGAGTTATCCAACAAGCAATGTTTCAAGTATTAAGTGAAATCTATGAGCCAGTATTCAGTGAACATAGTTTTGGATTCAGACCAGGAAGAAGTGCACATATGGCAATGAAAGAAGTATTGAAGTACTTGAATGAAGGGTACGAATGGATAGTTGATTTGGATATAGAAAAGTTCTTTGATACAGTAAATCATGATAAGTTAATTTCAATCTTAAGAGAGAAAGTCAATGATGCAACAACATTACATCTGATACGAGCATATCTAAGGGCAGGAGTATTAGAAAATGGGCTTATTAAAAGCACAATAATAGGAACACCCCAAGGAGGACCTGTTAGTGTCATACTATCTAATATTTATTTAGATAAATTTGATAAAGAGTTGGAAACAAGAAATCTAAGATTTGTGAGATATGCCGATGACTGCATCATCTTCGTTAAAAGTGAAATGAGTGCAAATCGAGTAATGAAGTCAGTGACATCATGGCTGGAAAGAAAACTATTCTTGAAAGTTAGCGCAACAAAGACAATTATATTATTTGGTTAAAAAAAGAAATGCATCAGCTAAAACAGTAAATTTAAGAATGACAGCATTAAAATCATTCCTGAAATACTGTTTAGAAGAAGATTTTGAACTTAGGGTATTTTATAATAATGCGCGATCAGTCAAAGGTCAGAAGATCGGCAAAAGTCCAATAGAATATCTTAAACCCGAAGCAACAAAAGCGATACTATCTGCATTTGATGGAGATACAGCAAAACACAGACGTAATCGAATGATGCTTATATTAATGTATGATTCTGGATGTCGAGTTCAGGAAACAGCTGACCTGAAAGTTTCATCATTGCATTTAGATGCAGCCAATCCATATATGACAGTTATTGGAAAGGGACGAAAAATGAGAAATATCCCTCTTACAGTTAAGACAGTTGCACATTTAAAAAACTATTTGCATGAATTTCATGAAAAATCAAAAGATGAGTATTTATTTTATTCATTTTTAGATAACAAACCTCATCAGCTTTCTACCGACAGTATTGCGTTGATTTAAAAAAAACAGCTAAAATAGCTAAAGAAAAATGTGATATAGTTCCAGAGCGAGTCCATTGTCATATGTTACGCAAAACAAAAGCGATGGATCTGTATAAAGATGGTGTTCCATTACCATTTATTATGCAGCTTCTTGGACATGAAAGCATGTCAACAACATCAGGTTTTTACGCCTTTGCAACGTTAGAAATGATGTCTCAAGTATTAAATAAATCAAATATAAAAGACACAGCAGAAGAAAAATTATGGATAGAATCAAATACTATAAAAGATTTATATTCACTTGACTGACAGGGATACTATACCGAAAAAAATTGTAGGATTTTACTTAAAATATTATTAAATCAGATAAACTTCGGTATAGTTTTTTCTTCGGCATAGTCAGAATTATACCGAATTCAGTATAATTCTGACAGGGGAATACAGTTCACAAGTGAAGAATATAGAGAATTAACAGAAAAAATGAAAAGAAGTTATTCAAAAAAAGGAACACCATGGGATAATGCATGTATAGAATCATTTCATGCATTAATAAAAAGGGAGTGGCTAAACAGATATAAGATATGGGATTATCAACAAGCGAAGAGATTAATATTTGAATATATAGAAACATTTTATAACACGATAAGAATACATGGACATTGTGATTATTTAAGTCCAGACGAATATGAAAAAGAATATTATGCAAACCAAATCAAACAATTAAATCTAAATTAAAAAATTGATAATATTTCAGTTTAACTGGCACTTTTTCTTGACATAGTACCAATCTTGCATTGAAAGAGGAAGTGAAGAAGTGGAGAAAATCAGAAAGAGCGTTTACAGTATCTTGCGGCAGGAACATCAGCCACACAGGACGCAGGATATGGAGCGGTAACAGACAGGGCCGCGGGATTGTCAACATCTGCCCCGCCGCCCTATTTGAGTTTATTTATCTGCCCGATAAAATGGAATTTCGAGGAACGCTGTTATTCCATGGCTGAAACGATAGCTTCCCAAGGACAATCTGCCTGATTGATATAACCACTAAAACGGTACACCGGCCTGTAAAATCCCTTCGTATCATAGGTATAATCTAAGTGGCAGTCCTTTACAACAAGGTTGTCCTTTTTTTCAAAAGGAGTGTATTGCTCGAAGTTACCATCCATAATATCTAAATAGGCATCTTTTTCGGACATTAGAGTGACATTTTCAATATATTCATGGGTAATAACATTGTGGTGGAAACTGGAAATCTCTCCACTCTGATTATACGCAACCATAATACTACCTAAAGCAAAATCATCCTGCGGATAGTTTCCGTTCATAGTTGGCGCATCCCACCGAAGAATAGAGCCATCCTGAACACTGAAAATCATACCATCTGGAAGCAGGTTGTATTGCTTCATCCATTCTTCAAGTTCATTTCTTTTTGCAAGTGTTTCCGCTTCCGTCAATTCAACTGTATCGTATGACCATGTGTTATAATTCCACTCACCGCTGTTTGTCAATATAGTCAACTGAATATTTGAAGAATTACTGACATATACATGATTTCTTCCATCTCTGCGCACAGCCTTAAATTCGATGTCCGTCAATGCTTCAACCGCCTGAGCTATTGTTTCACGGTACTGCGAATCATTTGCACTAGGGTTCCTGTAAACACAGGCACTGTCCTTACCTTCTGAAAATACAGCTTCATTTTCAATGGATATGGCGGACATATTCTGCTTTTCTGCTGGTATAATCGGCATATTTCCGTATTCCTGTCCATTATATACAGCGATTGCGCAACCAATACCAATTACAAATATAAATGGAAGAACCAGCGCTTTTATAAGAGACTTCCATTCCAGCCCTTTTCGCCGGAAGCTGGTCAAGAAAAACATGATTACAAAATACCCAAAGATACTTCCGACAAAATTGTGCAGTAGGTCATCCAGCTCAAAAATTCCCCGTCCAGTTATAAGTTGCAACACCTCAATAAGAAAAGTAACCAGAAAAGACACCAGACAGGTGAAGCGAAATTTTTCGCCTTTCTGGGACAGGAAAGGAAGAAGGAAACCCAACGGCGCAAACATCAGCATATTGAAAATAATTAGTTGCAATTCTGTATAAGACCATTCATGCCACGCATTGACATAACCGCTAAACAAAGATGTGTTGATTGTTCCTGTAAAATTGGCTCCCCGGCTGAATGTTGTCAGTCCCAAAACAAGCAGTAACCACGCTGACAGAAGGACAAGCGCAGACCACTGTTTTACTGAGAGGGTTCGGGAACCATGAAATATTTTTTTGTAGAGCAGAAATGCTCCTGCATAAATAGGAATTAGTATTCCAATCCCGGCCAACGCCAGAAGCGAATAGCTAAAAATTGTTCTCAATATTGTTATGATGTCCATATAAATCTCCTTTTCATAGCCTCCAAATTTCAGATTCGTCAGCTAGTTTTTCAGTTTAAAACATAGCACATTTTCCCGCTGAAATCAATCCCCATTCTACGCCCGTCCCTTGACGGTCTGGATTTTTGCCGTTGCCATTTCGCCGCCGAAAACGGGGAACAGGATTTGACACCCTGCCCCCGCGCCCCCGACCTCTCCCAAAGAACAGTATGTGGTGTTACGCAATAGGGATTGAAAAGGCTTGATTTTTAAGGCATTGCAGACGCGAAAATCCACAGGATAAGGGTTTTTATACTACCTACCCACGAAAACGGCTTCTAACCGTCCACAGGCGCATTTTGCGCCCGTTCTTCCTGACCGTTTCCCGCCGCGCTGAAAAGTTTTGCGTCAATAACTCAAAAAAGCACTTTACAAAACGCTTCATGCAGGATAATCTGTGAAACGTAAGAGTAATCTTTTCCGCTCCCAGCATATACAGTCAACTTTCTTTTGCTCATTTATCTTCCCTTTCCAAAATGCGCCTGCACTTTATTTCAAAAACACTCCCGTCTGTCATTGAAATACCAAATGTGTTTTCTTTTTCATAATCCCCAAATTTTTTATAGTTGCGCCCCTATAGTCCCAGACTAATCATTTCAGCTTGCTACAATCAATATAAGGGTTTGGGTCAGTCGTAGGCAAAAGGGGTGCTGTTATGCAATGGTTTCTACAAGATATAAGCATAGGAGAAAATTTAAAAATTCTAAGAGAAAGATTCGGTTACTCGCAATCAGAATTAGTGGCGAAATTACATCTTATGGGCAGCAATATGTCACGCAGCACTTATTCCAAAATCGAAACTGGCACTCGGAATATACGGATTAGCGACTTTCTCGCCTTGAAGCAAATTTATGGCGTAGATTTTTCGGAATTTTTTATTGGGGTGTTACCAGATAGTGAAAAATAAAAAGGCAAGTAAAGCAATTCATCAGCTTACTTGCCTTTTTGCTGGGTATCTGTCAGCAATGTCCTATGGCGTCCAGAAGTTTAGGAGATAAAGAAGTCATTTCTTTCAGTTGTTCCTCGTTATAATCAGAAAATTGCGACATTGTAGAAATTTCGTATTCCTGCCATATCAAGGAAGTTTTTTTCTTCGGAAGAATCTCAAATAGATATTTGTCCTCCCAATCTTTAAACATAACTCCATTTTTTTTAGTGTGTAGTATGTTTTCATAGTCAGGGCATAATCACACTGGCAAATGACATATAAATCATGGGCTGTCTTGTGTTTAAAGTCGTCCATACAGAATATTTTGCCCTGAAAGAATAGGTTATGTAGCATCGTAGGAAAATGGCAACTGTCAAATGCTTCCCTGATAGAAGCAAGAGAACGTATCTGAATGCCATACTTTTGGCATATGCTGTCAAGTTCCAGCATTGTACCTTTGCCCATATTATGGAACTTCAATATTTCCTCTCTGGGATGGTATAGAAGAAGTGGTATGGATATTATAAACTTTATACTATCACCGAAAGTTCTAGGCAATAAGAAAGGGGACAGACCAGGTCTAGTCAATCCCCTCGATTACTATCTTAAGAGTTTGTGATTTGATATAAATGTAGAGCCGTATACGAGACCCGTATGTACAGTTCAATAGGAGGGGCAATAAATCTAGAATTTATTCCTCTACCCTATTGATAGAGGGTATAACAGTCTATGTTAATATATCTGGTTAGATGATTATATAAAAATGTTGATGAAAAACTGAAACTTGAAAGATAATTCATTTGTTCTTTTACTATGTTTGTGTATAATTGTAATTAATAGGAGGGTATAGAAATGGCGAAAATATTGATTATTGAAGATGAAATAAAGCTTAGACAGGAGTTAGAAGTTTATCTAAATAATAATGGTTATCAAACAGAAGTAATTGAGTCTTTTGAAAATACTTTAGAACAGATGAATAGTTTTAATGGGGATCTGATTTTATTAGATATTAACTTACCAAATATAAGTGGACAATTTCTTTGTAAAGAATATCGCAAAGTTTCTAGTAAACCAATCATTATTGTTACAAGTAGAAATAATGAAATGGATGAGCTAATGTGTATTAATTATGGTGCAGATGATTTTGTTACTAAGCCATATAATCCTCTGATACTTATAGCTAGAATTGAGGCTGTTTTAAAACGAATGCAGCCTGCAAGTGAAATTTTAATTAGTTATCAGGATATTAAATTAGATGTATCAAAAAGCAGTATTTTAAAAGATGATCGAGTAATTGAATTATCTAAAAATGAATTAAAAATATTCTATTATTTGTTACAGCATCGAGGGATAATTAAGTCTCGTGAAAATTTAATGGAGTATTTATGGGATAGTGATATGTTTGTAGATGATAATACTTTAACTGTTAATATTAATCGTTTACGGAAGAAATTAGAAGATATTGGTTTAAAAGATGTAATTCATACAAGAAGAGGTCAAGGGTATATAATCTTATGAAATTGAGGGAATATTTAAAGGATCAAATCATTAGTATTATTATTATGTCTAGTGTAATTGTGTTAATCTGGATTATTTTGAGAGCGTTTAATTATTCTGATTTTCTAGTTGTTTATATACCACTATTGATTATTTGTGCGTATTTGTTGATGCTAAGTCATGATTATTTTAGAAAGAAAAAGTATTATAATCATTTTACTAATATTTTAGATAATTTAGATGAAAAATATTTAATAACTGAGTTAGTTGAAAAACCTCATTTTTTAGATGGGAAAATTATGATAGATAATATCTATGAAATAGATAAAGCAATGAAAGAACATTTAAATGAATTATTATATCGTCAAAGTGAGTTAAAAGAGTATATTGAAATGTGGTGTCATGAAGTTAAAACTCCTGTGGCTACTAGCCAATTAATTATTGAAAATAATTTAAATTTTGTAACTAATAGTATTAAAGAAGAACTAGTAAAGATTGATGATTATGTTGAACAAGTTTTGTTTTATGCTCGAAGTGAAAATGTTGAAAAAGATTATTTAATCAAGGAGCTTGATTTGAGTGATTTAGTAAATTCAGTAATTAAAAGAAATAAAAAAGATTTGATTAATAAGCAAATTAAAATTGAACTTGATAATTTGAATATGAGTGTTGCTAGTGATAAAAAATGGTTAGAATTTATTTTGAATCAGATTATTAATAATTCCATCAAGTATATTGATAAAGAACCAGTTATTTTATTTAGAGCTAAAAAATATAAAGATCGAATTGAATTAAATATTCATGATAATGGAATCGGAATTTTAGAGAGTGAGTTAAATCGTGTTTTTGATAAAGGCTTTACTGGTACTATTGGGCGACAAAAACAAAAAAGTACTGGGATTGGATTGTATTTATGTAAGAAGCTATGTTTGCGTTTAAATCATGAAATTAAGATAGATTCCAATAATGAAGGCACAACAGTAACAATTATATTTCCAGTTAGTTCTTATGTAACCTTACATTAATGTAAGGTTATGTTATTTTATTCGATGGTAGAAAAATAATAGATGGTTATAATAGTTATTGAGGTGAAGAGAAATGGAAAAAATATTAAGAATTGAAAATATTGAAAAGTATTATGGGAATAAGAATAATATTACCAAAGCAGTTGATAATATTAGTTTTGACGTTGATGATGGCGAGTTTGTAGCAATTATGGGAGCTAGTGGTAGTGGTAAGAGTACATTATTAAATTGTATTTCAACTATTGATAAAGTTACAAGTGGGCATATCTATCTAAAAGATGTTGATATTACTAAATTGAAAGGTTATAAACTAACAAAGTTTAGAAGAGATTCATTAGGGTTTATTTTTCAAGATTTTAATCTTTTAGATACTCTTACTTCATTTGAAAACATTGCATTAGCATTAACGATAAAAAAATCAAATTATAAGAAAATTGATGATAAAGTTAGTGAAATAGCATCAGCACTTGGAATCAAAGACATTTTAAATAAATACCCATATGAATTATCAGGAGGTCAAAAACAAAGAGTTGCTTGTGCTAGAGCAATTGTTACTAATCCTGATTTGATTTTAGCTGACGAGCCAACTGGAGCTCTTGATAGTAAATCAGCTCGTATGTTATTAGATAGTCTTAATGCATTAAATGAAAAGTTAAATGCAACTATCTTAATGGTCACTCATGACTCTTTTACAGCAAGTTATGCTGATCGGGTTATTTTTATCAAAGATGGTAAGATTTTTAATGAGATTGTTAAAGGTGATAATTCACGTAAAGTGTTTTTTAATAGTATTATGGATGTTCAAACATTATTGGGTGGTGAACTAAATGAAGTTATTTAGTTTGGCACTTAGAAACATTAAAAAAAGTATTAAAGATTATTCGATTTATTTCATAACGCTGGTTATAGCTGTGGCTATTTTTTATATCTTTAATTCAGTTGATAGCCAAACAGCAATGATGTCAATTAGTAAATCGACTATGGAAATTGTTCAAGCTATAGTAAATGTTTTATCTTATATTTCGGTTTTTGTATCTATAGTGTTAGGTTTTTTAATTGTTTATGCTAATAACTTTTTAATTAAGCGGAGAAAAAAAGAAATTGGGATTTATTTAACATTAGGAATGTCAAAATTTAAGGTTTCAACAGTTTTGGTTTTAGAAACAATTATTGTTGGGGTTATATCTTTAGGAATTGGATTAATTTTAGGAGTGGGGTTATCTCAATTATTGTCAATTTTTACAGCTAAATTATTTGAGGCTGATATGACTAAATTTACGTTTGTGTTTTCTAGTGGAGCAATGGTATCAGCTATTATTAATTTTAGTTTTATTTATGTTATTGTTATGATCTTTAATATTATTACTTTAAATCGTTTTAAATTAATTGATTTATTGTATGCGAATCGTAAAAATGAAAAAGTTAAAATAAAGAATGGCTGGTTGATTTTTACTATTTTTATTGTTTCAGTAGTTTTAATTGGTTATGCATATAAGTTATTATATGATGGGGCTTTACTTGTTGTTGGAAGAGATTTTCTAATTATGATTATATTAGGTTCGATTGGAACATTCTTATTTTTCTTATCTGTATCAGGATTTTTATTAAAAGTAGTTCAGATGCGAAAAAAAGTTTATTACAAGGGTTTAAATATGTTTATTTTAAAACAAGTAAACAATAAAATTAATACACATGTTGTATCAACAACTGTTATTTCATTGATGCTTTTACTTACAATAGGAATTTTATCTTCATCATTAGCAATGGCTTCAGCAATGAATGCTTCTTATATCGATAATTGTCCTAGTGATATTACAGTACTTTTTTTAGATATAGAATCATTACAAAAATTAAAACAAGAACCATCTTATCAAAGAATTGTTAAACATGATTATCAATTTAGTTATTTAAACTTAAAAGGACTAAGTCAAGGTGATTTTATCAGTCCTAAAAATGATATGTATAAACAAATGGATATTTTAAAAGAACAGCCAATGAAAGTAATCAAAGAAAGTGATTATAATCAAATCATGTCTTTAAATGGAAAAACAGATAAAAAGATTCATTTAGCAAATAATCAGTATCAACTAGTAGCAACATTACCAATGGCTTTAGAATGCTATAATCAGTTTTTAGAAGATAATAGTACAATTAAAGTTGGTGAAACAACATTAACTAGTTTAACTAATCAAGTTGTTGAATTATCAATTACTAATAGTAGTGGTAATGAGGGATTTATTGTTGTAAGTGATGAAATTGTAAATAAATATGGTCAAATACCAAAAATGTCAGAAATTTATTTAGTTGGTAATTATGAAGGTGATAAAGAAGTAAGTGAAGAAAAATTTCAAGATTTTATATCTATTTTTAATAAACAAATAGAAGCTGAGGGACATCAAATTAATTCTTTTACTCGAATTGAATTAGGAGAGGCTAATATTGGAACAAGTGCACTATTTACTTTTGTGGGATTATATTTGGGAATTGTTTTTGCTCTAGCAAGTGGTACTGTTTTAGCGATTGAACAATTATCAGAATCATCTGATAATAAGGAGCGTTATTGTATCTTAGGACAATTAGGCGCAAGTAGGCCAATGGTTAATTGCAGTTTGTTAGTACAGATTGGAATTACTTTTATGTTCCCATTAGTTGTTGCTTTAGTTCATAGTTTTGTAGCTCTAAATGAAATAAATTATATAATTAATTTAATGGCAAGTATAAATATAGCTGATAATATTTTAATCACGACTATCTTTATTATTATAGTATATGGTGGTTATTATTTAGCGACATATCTTGCAAGTAATCGGATTATTAATGAACAATAGATTATTTATATAAATAATTTTAGGCTATTGACAAAGTTAGTTTTTAAAACGATCTTTGTTATATAGCCTTTTATTTTTTATATATAGTATTTATATTTAATAAGTTGATACAAACTATATTGAACATTTATATATGTTATTAGATAATTATAATATGATATTTTGAAATCTTTACATTATTAATTGGCTATGTTTATAATAATTTAGTGGGGTGATAGAATGAAAAGAAGAAAACCAGTTATTTATGATTTAAATGAATGTTGTTTTCATGAAGTTGAAGATAATTATTATCAATGCTTATTTACAGAGAATCCATTAGGTTTAATAACTGTTAAAGATATGACAATAGAGGAGTGCAAGTTTGTAAAAATTGATTTTAGTTTGATTAAACTTATTAATACTCATATAGTTGATTGTATTTTTGAAAATTGTGATTTATCAAATTTAGAGTTTAATAAAATTAGTATCCATCGTTGTCAATTTATTAATTGTAAAATGACAGGAGTGAATTTTATTAATTGTTCTTTACATGATCTTTTATTTAAAGGGGTACAAGGGAGATATTTGAATATCAGTCTTGGTAATATTCGTAATGTTGATTTTGTTGATACAGTGCTTGATGAGAGTAGTTTTATGGAAGTTGATGTTAAAAATTTGATATTTAATCAAGTTAGTTTTATTGGTGGAGAAATTTTTAAAACGGGATTAAAGGGTATGGATTTTAAAACAACAAATATAGAAGGAATAAGAATTGATAATTATAGTTTAAAGGGAGTTCATGTTGATATGTATCAAGCGATTGCTTTAGCGAGTTTATTGGGAATCATAGTTGATTAAATATATTGATAAAAAATAGAAATTATGGCTATATAAGCACCATTTTATCTCAATTAAAAAAAATAATGACAAAATGCAATTCTGTGATATAATGATAAAGTTATAAGAGAGGTTGAGTAAATGAAAATAAGAAATATTGCGATAATTGCCCATGTAGATCACGGTAAAACAACATTGGTAGATCAATTGTTAAAGCTATCAGGTACATTTAGAGATAATGAGCAAATAGCAGAAAGAGCAATGGATAGTAATGCAATTGAACGTGAACGAGGAATTACTATTTTAGCTAAAAATACAGCGATTAATTATAAAGATTATCGAATTAATATTATGGATACTCCAGGTCATGCTGATTTTGGTGGTGAAGTTGAAAGAATCATGAATATGGTTGATGGGGTATTATTAGTGGTTGATGCATATGAAGGTACAATGCCTCAAACACGTTTTGTTTTAAAAAAAGCACTTGCTGCTAAGGTTAAACCAATTGTAGTTATTAATAAGGTAGATAGACCAGTAGTAAGAATTCAAGAAGTAATGGATGAAGTATTAGAATTATTTATGGAATTAGGAGCAGATGATGCTCAATTAGAATTCCCGACAATTTTTACTTCAGCATTACAAGGAACATCAAGTCTGGCTCCTGAATTATCAACACAAGAACCAAATATGGATTGTTTATTGGATATGATTATAAGTGAAATTCCAGAACCATTGGTAGATGAAGAAGGACCACTACAATTCCAACCAGCTTTATTAGATTATAATGATTATGTTGGAAGAATTGGAATTGGTAGAATCCAACGAGGTAAAATAAGAGTTAATGAAAGTGTTACATGTGTACGTGCAGATGGTACACATAGTCAATTTAGAATTCAAAAATTATTTGGATTCATTGGATTACATCGAATTGAAATAGAAGAAGCTGAAGCAGGAGATATTGTAGCTATAGCTGGATTAGCTGATATTGGTGTTGGTGAAACCGTATGTACAACTGGGAAGGAAGAAGCATTACCTTTATTAAAGGTAGACGAACCGACAATACAGATGGTATTTGGTACTAATACTTCACCGTTTGCAGGTAAAGATGGTAAGTTTGTTACTGCTCGACAAATAGAAGAAAGATTGTTTAAAGAAACTAATCGAGATGTTTCTTTAAAGATTGAAAGAATTCCTAACAGTGAAGAGTGGATTGTTTCTGGACGTGGAGAATTACATTTATCAATCTTAATTGAAAATATGCGACGTGAGGGTTATGAACTACAAGTATCTAAACCTAAAGTAATTGTTAAAGAGATCAATGGGGTAATATGTGAACCATATGAAGAAGTAAATATTGAGGCTCCTGATGATTGTATTGGTAATGTTATTGAATCATTGGGATATCGTCGTGGTATACTTGAAAATATGGTTAGTAATGATGGACAAACAAGTGTTACATATACAATTCCTTCAAGAGGTATGATAGGTTTTATGACAAACTTTTTAACAATGACTAAAGGATATGGGATAATATCACATTCATTTTTAGAGTATCGTCCGATGGAAGGTGATGCTGTTGGTGAAAGAGCACTTGGTGTTTTGGTGTCAATTGATAGCGGTCAAACAACTGCTTATGCTTTAGGGGGGGTTGAAGATCGTGGAGTAATGTTTATTGGTCCTGGAGTAGATGTTTATGAAGGAATGATTGTTGGTGAACATAGTCGTGATAATGACTTAGTTGTTAATGTAACAAAGGGTAAACAATTAACAAATACACGTTCTTCTTCAAAAGATTCAACAGTTGTATTAAAAAGACCACGTGTTTTCAATTTAGAAGCTTGTCTTGATTATATTAATGATGATGAATTAGTTGAAGTAACACCAGAAAATATTCGATTAAGAAAACGTTATTTAACAGAACAAGAACGTAAACAGCAAAATCGATTAAAAGCAAAAGAACAATAATGTTTGTTGTTAAATAAGAAAGGTCTTTAAGTTTTAACAAATCTTGTTAAAACTCAGAGGCCTTTTTATAATTGGTTGTTATCTTAGGTTTAATTATTTTAAGTGATTAAAAAGTAATAAAATTATGTGACACACTTTTTGGATTAACAACATTATTAGTAGTAAATATACCAGCAGTTCATTTAGATACTGAACTAATAGAATTGAATGATAAACAAATACAAGCAGCAGATGTCAACAAAGATGGAAGTGTGGATTTTTTAGATGCTATTCAAATATTAAGGTATGATGCTGAATTGATTAATAGTTTTGATTAATAGATTAAAAAAATATATAGTTGATTTATAAATATTATATATTTAGTGATTAAATACATATATTCATAGAAGGGGATATTGTTGTTGAAAGGGCTGATATATAGATATGTGATAGAAGCTATAAATTGATAGAAATAACTTTTGAAGGGACAATTGAAGTATGATGGGATTGATAAAATAAGGGATCAGAACATATAATATTATTTTCAAATAAAGGGTTTCAAAAAAAGCATGTGTTAAACAGTATTGCGTTTTGTCTTTTATATAGTTCTTTTTCAATTATTTGTACATAAATATAAAAATAGGTTTGTTACCTTTATATGTACTTTAATGCTGTTTATATTTTTTAGGATATAACCAATATATTATTTGTTGTATATGATTATAAAAATTTGATTTTTAAAAGTAAGCCTCCTGATTATTTTGTATAAAATAATAGGAGGATTATTGTATGAGTGAAGTAATTGGTTATCAAAATGATTTAGTTAAATTTAATAACGATCTTTTCTTTAAATATCTTCTTTCCAGAGATACTGCTGAATCTAAAATGTTAAGAAAGTACATTGTTAAACTCGTTACCAATATCGACTGTAAAAAAATGATTGTTAAAAATCCTGAAATCAATCAAAATACTGTTCTTGCTAAAAATATTATTTTAGATATTTGTGCTGTTGATGAAACTGGCAGAGTTATTGATATAGAAATGCAGATGGCAGGCAACAGTAGCAGTGAATCAGCAAGATTTCAGTTTTATGGAGCCAGACTTCTAGTAGAACAGTTAGATGCTGGTGAGAAGTATAATATGTTAAGACCAGTATATCAAATCATCTTTATCAATGATGATGACGATTGTTTGATTAGGGATTATGCATATAGAGACAGTAAAGGAAGGATGGAAAAAGGTAATTTAAACTATCGCTATTTTATTAAGATGAAACATATTGAAAAGATTCTAAAAGAAAAAGAAGTTAAAGAACTAAGTGATTTAGAAAGGTTATGTTATCTGTTTATAAAGAATGAATATACTGGTATAATAAAAGAGAAAGAAGAAGACATAATCGGGATGGTGATAAAGATGTATAACAAGTTTAGAAATAATGAGCCAATGTGGTCAATAGCAAATCAGTTAGCATTAGCGAGAATAAGAACAGAATCATTTAAAGATGAGTATCACAGTAAGGGATTAGAAGAAGGAATTGAAATAGGGATAAAACAAGGGCTTGAAAAAGGAAAAAAAGTGATGTTTGAAATGACTAAAGAACTGATTGAAGGAAGATATCATCAGGAATGTAGAGAATGGATAGAAGGATTAAGTGAAAAACAGTTAAGGTTAATAAACAAATATATATTTGAAGAAGATGAATTTGAAGCATTTAAACAAAGGATAGATAATAGTAATTAGTGTTTAAAAGACAATTGAGGATTTTTAAATTGTTTCTTACAGAAATTTATTTTAAATTTAATTACTATTGTTTGTACTCAAATATAAAGTAGATTTGCAGTTTTAGGTGGAAAAGAATAGATAATTCTAATATTGGAATCTTGTGGATCGTTTCATATGTGGATGTAGCAGAGATATTAGTTAAAATAACACTAGTTTCTTTATATAATTAACCAACTTTTATGGCACAGCTAGGAATAATATCTAAACTAATAAAATAAACATCATGTAATACTGTAAATGGTTGTGTTATTATAATTTATTTACTAATAAAAATGGCAAAATAGTTTATAAAATCTATCTTATGGTTTTTTTAGTAGATGTAAATGGTAATATTTAACAACATTTATTTAATTTTATTTTATGGTTAATATTGACATTATTTATGTAAGTATTTAAAATAAAAATATAGGCAAGGTGTTACTATTAAATTAGGCATGACCCGAGTATTGATTAAAGCAAAAATATTTTTTGCTTACTTTACTTGG
The DNA here is from genome assembly GCF_900102365.1 of Thomasclavelia cocleata. Taxonomy (GTDB): domain Bacteria; phylum Bacillota_I; class Bacilli_A; order Erysipelotrichales; family Coprobacillaceae; genus Thomasclavelia; species Thomasclavelia cocleata. The sequence continues at coordinate 27,498 of NZ_FOIN01000014.1, forward strand.
GTTTTCTTTTTAAAGAAGTAGCATTTGTTTACAGTTTTTAATCAAGTATAAACAAAATATAGAAGTAAGGAGTGTGAAAATAAAAGGGATGGGGATCTTGTTTATATTTGAATAGTTTTTTTAGAGTATAATATTTGTTTAGTTTTTGAGGAAAGGTAAATACGAGGAGATAAAAATGAAAAGGTTAGGGAAAAAGAAAATTATTTCACTAATTATGGCTTTATTTATGGTTTTTACAACTATATTTAGTGTACAAATTTCTAATGTTAGTGCATCTGAAAATGCTGAAAAAGCAAAAGCACTTGTAAGTAAAATGACATTAGAAGAAAAGATTGGACAAAAAATAATGTTGTCATTTAGAAGTGGATGGACAATGAGGGATGGTACAAGAATCTCAGCAGTCCAAAATATTAATGATGAAATTTATGAAATTATTGGTAAATATGATATTGGTAGTGTAATTTTATTTGCTGCTAACTTTAATTCTGATGCAAAAATAAATGTAGAATTAACAGATGGTTTACAAAGAGCAGCAATGGATGAAACTTTAGGTGGAAACAGTATTCCATTATTAATTGCTACTGATCAAGAAGGTGGAATTGTATATCGTTTAACTGGTGGAACTGCTTTACCTGGTAATATGGCTTTAGGTGCTAGTGGTGACATAGAAAATGCTGTTAAAGCAGGTAATATTATTGGTAGTGAATTGAATGCAGTTGGTGTAAATGTTAACTTTGCACCTGATGCTGATGTAAATAATAATCCTAATAATCCTGTTATTGGATTACGTTCATTTAGTAGTAATCCACAATTAGCTGCTAGATTTGTTTCTGCTTATATTGAAGGTGTTCAAAATAATAATGTGGCAACTGCTGCTAAACATTTTCCAGGGCATGGAAATGTAGCAACTGATTCTCATACAGGTTTACCTTCAGTTCCTGCTACTAAAGAAGAATTATATGCAACAGAGTTAGTGCCTTTCCAGGCAGCAATTGATGCAGGAACAGATATGGTGATGACAGCTCATATCCAATTCCCAAATATTGTAACAGAAGAAATTTATTCTGATAAAAAAGATGAGTTAATGAGTCCGCCAGCTACATTATCTAGAGAGATTTTGACTGACTTATTAAGAGATGAAATGAATTTTGATGGTGTCATTGTAACTGATTCTATGACAATGCAAGGTGTGGCTGATTATTTTGATACAAATGAAAGAAACTTATTAGCTGTTAAAGCTGGGGTTGATATTTTAGATATACCATTTACTGATATGTCTTCTATGGCTGATATGGAATCCAAATTAATTCCATTAGTTAATGCGTTTGTAGATGCTTATACTAAAGAAGATGGTTATAATGGAATTAAATTATCAGTAGAAGAGTTGGATGAATCTGTTGAAAGAATTTTAATTTGCAAATATAACAGAGGTGTAATGGATTTAGTTAATGATACAACTACACTAGAAGAAAAGAAAGCAATTGCTTCAAGTGTTGTTGGTTCTGTTGAAAATCGTGAAACAGAAAGATTGATTTCTGCTAATGCAGTTACTGTTGTGAAAAATGAAAATAATGTATTACCACTTAAATTAACTAGTGATTCAAAAGTGGTATTTGCATCAACTTATTCAAGAAATAATAATCGTTTTGTTTTAGCTTGGCAAAGAGCTAAACAAGCAGGAATTATTCCAGAAGGTGCAGATTATAAGATTTTACAACATTATAATTGGACTGGATTAAATGATAAAGTTAATAGTGCTATAAATTCTGATGGTACTAATTTTGCAGGTACAAATAAAGATGTTTTAGATTGGGGTACTGTTCTTGTTCATGCATCAGAAATCAGTAGTGCTGGTGGAATTGATGGATATTTAGTGGCATGTCCACAGTTATTTACTCAATATTGTAAAGATAATGGAAAACAAACAGTTGTTATTTCATTAAATCATCCTTATGATGTACAAGCATTCCCAAATGCTGATGGTATTTTAGCAGTATATGGTACAACTAGTTTAGGCTTAGATATTACTGAGTCATTTGGTGGTGGTACAGTTGGTGCAACTGCAGCGTTTAGTCCTAACTTAACTGCAGGTACTGAAGTTGTATTAGGAACATTTGGTGCTACAGGTAAATTACCAGTTGATGTTCCAAAATATGTGTCTGGTTCTAAAGTATATTCAACTGATGAAAATGTGTATGAATTAGGATATGGTATTGAGTATGATTCTATTGTTGAAGATGCAGATAAAACAGCTTTAAATGAAATGATTGAAAAAGCAAAATCTTTAAATGAAGATGAATTTACTGCTGAATCTTGGAATGATGCAGCTAGTGTGCTTAGTGAATTAAAAGATTTATTAAAAACTGCTGAAAATGTTAATTTAACTCATAAATTAGCTCAATCTGTTGTAGATGGTGCCAAAACAGATTTACAAGGAAAATATGCTGAAGTATTAACGTTATTAGTACCTAATAATACTAATAAAACAGCATTAGAAATTGCTATTGAAATGGCAGAAAGTGCAAGCTTAGAAAATGTAGTACCAGCAGTAGTAGAAGAATTCAACGCAGCATTAGAAAACGCTCAAACAGTTTATGCTAATGCAAGAGCAACACAAGAAGAAATTGATGATGCATTTACTAGATTAGCAAATGCAATGCATATGTTAGAATTCTTTAAAGGAAATAAAGAATTATTACAAAAACAAGTTGATCAAATCAATGGATTAGAATCAGATAAATATATCGAATCGTCTTGGAATGCAATGTTACCAGTATTAGAAAAAGCAAATGGAGTATTAGGTAACGAAAATGCAATGCAGGAGGAAGTAGATGAAGTATATAGTGAATTAGTAAGAGCATTTGTTAACTTAAGATTAAAACCAAATAAAGATCTATTACAAGATTTAATCAATAAAGCAAATGGACTAAATAGAGCTAACTACACATCAGAATCATTAAAAGCAGTAGATGCTGAAGTAGCAAAAGCAAATGCAGTATTAAATAATTCTGAAGCAACAAAAGAAGAAGTAGAAAGTGCACAAATAGCATTACAAGGTGTATTAGATAAACTAGTAACAAAAGATGTTTCAAATGTTCAAGTTCCATCATCAGATGTTAAAGTAGTTAACAATGGTGAATCATCAGCATTAAAAACTGGTGATAACAGCATGGTTGTTCCGTTTGCATTTACAGGATTATTGGCTTTTGCAAGTGGTGTGATAGTATTTAAAAAGAAAAAAGACTAATAATTTATCTTTAAAATAGCTGCTATTTAATTAGTAGCTATTTTCATCCAGTATGTCAAAATCTAGGTGATGAAAGTCTTAATATTGATAATATGATTGTAAATAAGATTGTTATATTGAAGAAAAATCTTTTATTTATCTTTTGGGCTAAAAGCTCTTATTTTTCGCTAAAAAAAATTATAAAAACATTTTTATTTTATACGAGTAATTTAAAAATATGCGATATTAACTATAAAATTTGCATATTATTAATTTTTGTGATATTATATGAATTGTAGAAACGGGGGATAGATTTAGAAATGAAATCAATATTTGAAGTCCAGTATAGAGGCAAAAACGCTAATACAACTGAAATTGAAAAAATGGTAAAAGAGGACGTTAAGGCAAAGGGAGTTAAAATATCTACTATTGATACGTTAAACATTTATTTTACACCAGAAACTTCTTCAGTTTATTACGTTGTGACTACTAAAGATGGGGAATCAATTAATAATGATGAACCATTAAACGTTGAGTAGTCTTAATATAATATCCAAGTGATATATCCAAAAGAAAGAGGCTGTAACGAAATGATCTTTTTTAAAGATTAAGATTCGTTTTCAACCTCTTTTTTTGAAGAACTTGTATTATTTTGTTAAATTTTTAATTATAGGATTTTAAGAGGTATCAATAGAGAAAGTAATATATATTGTAAAGGGGTATTTTTTAGAAATTAAGTAGGTAGAATTTTTATGAATTTGATAGAATTCTAAAAGATCATCACTATTTTTTTAATATTCTTTACATAAGTAGATTTGGTTATGGTTAATTTGTATTATTGTTTTTATGTGGAAATAATGTTATTTCATTAAAAAATGAAATTGAAATCAATAATATTTCAAAAGAAATAATGAGGAATATTTAGGTTACTAATAAAATATATGTTAGTAATCTTTTATATTTATAAATATAAAATTTTTGTAAAAGTTAAATTTCATCTATCTTTTTTTATTATTTTAATTATGCTATATTATGGTCAAGAAAGTGATATAAAGTTATAATAAATAGTGTTATATAGATGAATATTTATAAAATTATTATTAGGATATTTAATGATGAAACAGTGACTTAGATTTAAGAGTTTAAAACTTGAGTTATAATAATTGGGGCTGATAAGGGATATTAAGTATTGTTTAAAAAGTAAATGAATATTTAATTGCTTTTATTTACTGCACTGATAATTTGATGCTAATGATGCAAGATATTAAATAATAATTATGGCTAACTAAACTTGTATGGATAGTGTAGTAAAATGTCTAATTTAAAAAAATAATGGATAAATATGTAATATTATATATAAAATAAACTTTTCTTTCCTTTCAAAAATATTATAAATAGAATATAAATATCTAAAAAATTATACTATTAATAGGGGAGTAAAAAATGTGAAATAATTTTATCTAATTTGGTTTAGATAAGGTGGAGGAGTAATCTTCCATTTTTTTATTTTAATTATTGTACTATTATAAAAAATATTATTTTGTGTGACATTTGTCATGTAAAAATGTTACATATTATACATTACTAATCAAACTAATAATTATATAATAACCATGTAAGCGATTTCTAAAAAGAAAGGGGAAAAATATGATAAAGAAAGTATTGAGTTTTATATTAGTTTTTTCAATGTTTTTTACAAATCTAACATTTGTAAATGCATTTAATATGCCAGATGAAAAAACGGATGTTCCTGATGGAACATTTGAAAGCAAATTAGAAACAAGAGAATTATCAAATTTTGTTTCTAAAAGTAATGGTGAAGTTACATCAAATGAAGATGGTGTCATGTTGAGCAAAAAAAATAATGATGATCATCACGCTTTATTAAATGAAGAAAATAAATATAACTGCTTTATTTATGAAGGGGATGTAAAACTTATTAATGGGATTAGTGCAGGATTAGTAATAGGAGTTACAGATCAAGAAAATGTTACTAATTCATGGTATGCGCTTAGTTTTAATATAGAGGAAACACAAAATCGTGTTCGATTATTTAAAGTAGAAAATGGTGTTACAAATTACGCTTACATTATAAATGATGAGGCTAGTTCAATTGATTTTAGTGATACAGTTCATATGTATATTGAATTTGATGAAATGGGTAATTATATTTTTAAGTTATCAAATAATGTTACTAATGAAGTTATTAAAACAGGTAAAGTTGATAATTGGAGTGGTGGATATATAGGATTATTGACATTTGATAGTAGTGCTTTATTTAGTAATATTAAAATTACAGATACTAATAATTCTGATAATTTAAAGACAAACTTAGATGGTATTAAAGAAAATGATAATTATCGAATTAGTGATATTGGAATTACAGGAAATTCTAATGGAGTAAATGATGTGTTTTTATTAAGTGAAACAGATGGAGATAATTTTGTTTATGAAGCAGATGTTAAGTTTAACGAACGTTGTGGCGCAGCATCATTAGTGTTTAGAGCAAGTGAAGATTTAAATAATAAAAGTATGTATGTAGCAAATATTAATGGTGCAAGTGGAGAAGCAAGGCTATTTAAATTTGGGCAAGATGATAATTATGATTTAGCTAAATCACAATTTATAGCATTAGATGAAAATGATGAGTATCATTTAAAAATAACTGTTATTGATAAACATATTGTTTATTATATTAATGGTCAGCTTGTAATAAATACAGCTGATTATACAATGAATGATCGTAATGAAGATTCTCATTATGGACAAAATGATGCTCTTACAAATGGTAAGTTTGGTTTACTTACATGGAATGGCAATGTAACATATCAAAATATTGAATATACACCTATAGATGATACTAATTCACCTCAATTAGATAATTTGAGTGTTGAAAGTATTAATGGTAAAGTTGATAAACAAATTGCATTTTCAAAGGGGCAATATGTTTATATTACATATGTTACAAATAGTACTACTGCAGTAAGTTTAATTCCAGAAATTAAAAATGATAGTGAAATTGTTGCGACTAATGAAAATGGAGAAATTGTCGATATTAATAATTTACCAGTTATAAAAGATTTACAAACTTATACATTAACAGTAAGAAACGGAAATGCAAAAGTTTTATATCGAATCCGTGTTCATCGAATGCAAGTTGATGAATCATACTACAATGAAGATTATCGTGGTCAGTATCATTATTCTGTAAAAGATGGATGGGCTAATGATCCTAACGGGATGATATATTATAAAGGAAAATATCATTTATTTTATCAATACTATGATTCACCAAATTGGGGACCAATGCATTGGGCTTATGCGACAAGCACAGATTTGATTCGCTGGGAAGAACAACCAATTCAATTTTATCCAGATGAATATGGAACAATGTATTCAGGTTGTGCAGTAATTGCCAATCATGAAACAGCACCAGCAATATTTCATGAAGGTGAGGAAGGAATTGTCTTCTTTATTACTTCTAATGGTGGTAATGGTGGAGATGTACAAAAAATAACAGCTGCATATAGTAAAGACGGTGAAACTTTCCATAAATATGATGAAGGAAAGGTATTGATTAATTGGACAGATGATTCTTTAAAAAATACCGCATTTAGAGATCCAAAAGTATTTAGATATGAAAATAAGTGGTTTATGGTAATAGCTGGAGGACCACTAAGAATATATTCATCAGATGATTTAGTTAATTGGCAAGTTGAATCGGTTTATGGAGATTTACATACTGAATGTCCAGATTTATATCCATTAGTAGTTAAAGATGAAAATAATCAAGAGACAGGCGAAGTTAAATGGGTTTTAGATCGTGGAGGAAGAAAATATAAAATAGGTGATTTTAAACAAGTTAATGGTAAATGGTCTTTTGTCCCTGATGAACAATATGCAAGTACTAATGCTAATGGAATGGGAAATGAAGATAATGATGGAATTATGAACTTTGGTCCTGATTCATATGCAGCAATGACATATTATATGGGTGATTTTGGAACTGCAGAAAATTTTAAAGCTCAAGATATTATTGCAATAAATTGGATGAATACTTGGGATAGTGGTTTTAATAATGCAATTCCTAATGCTAATGGTAATACTATTTTTAATGGAACATTTAATTTACAGTTAAAAATGGGAATTAAAAAAGATAGTGATGGAAAATATTATTTGACACAAACACCTATTAATGAATATAAAACATTAAGAGATGAAGAAAATAAAGTTGAATTAAATGATGTTACTATTAATGAAACAAATAATCCATTAAATAATTTTAGTGGTGATAGTTATGAAATTGTTGCAAATTTAAAACCAGATAGTACATGTAGTGAAGTAGGTTTTAAAGTTAGAACAGGTTATGATCAAGAAACAGTTATTAAATATAATCTAGAAAATAAGCAGTTAACTATTGATCGTTTAAAATCAGGAGTTATTGTTGTTGAAGGTGAACGACTTAATGTATGTAGTCAAAATGTTGAGTTGAATACAGATGGTTCAATTGATTTACATGTTTATGTTGATCGCAGTTCTGTAGAAGTATTTACAAATGATTATACAGTTGCAGGAGCAATGCAAATTTTTGCTAGTCCAGTATGTAAAGGTTTAAGTATTTATAGTATAGATGGTGATGCTACTGGAGATATTACAATATATCCAATGAAAACAATTTGGACAGATAAATTAACACCAACTAAACCTCTATCTGTAGGAATTGATAAAACTAATATAAGTGGCTATGTAGGTGATGAGTTTACATTAAATAGCTGGGTTTCACCAGCTGAATTATCTCAAGATTTAATTTATACAGTTGATGATAATGATGTTATTTCGTTAGAACAAAATGGCAGTCAAGCTACATTAAAAGCATTGAAAGCTGGTGAAGCAACAATCACTGTTGCAACTAAACAAAATCCAAATATTACAAAAAAATGTTTTGTTCATATTTATGAAAATAATTTTAAAACAAACTTAAGCTATTTTGAGACTATAGGTGGTAACTGGTATGTTGATGATGAAACATATATAGCAAGTCATAATGACAATGGATTCATGTTTGCTAATAAAATTAGTACAGATAAATTTAAATATGAAATTGATACTACATATCAAACAGGTATATTAAATTTTATTTTCCAGTCACAAACAAAAAATGTATGGGATGGATGTTATTCATTACAATTAAATGGAAATACAGTACGCCTATTTGATTTTAAAGATGATTATACATTTACAAGTACAGATAATCTAGTATTAGCACCTGATAATAAATATCATATAGAAATTAATGTTGATGATAATAAAATTATTGCATTAGTAAATGGTGTAGAATATATAAATCATGTAATTAGTGAATCTGATCGTCAATATGATGAAGGTTATGTAGGTTTAGGAATATTTAATACAAATGCTAAATATCAAAATTTCTATGTTACAACAGATACACCAATAACTCAAATAACATCTAAAATACCAGATCTATACCCATCTATCAATGCCGATTTAGAAGATATCAAAGCACTTTTACCAACAATGGTAACAGTTGCTGGTGATGATAATTTAAATAAAAAAGAAATGGCAGAAATTACATGGACTTTAGATACAATTGATGTTAATGTGCCAGATACTTATAACGTAACAGGAACAATTGCAAATGGTGTTGCAACAACTGTAAAAGTAATAACTCGTTCAAATAAAGCTTTAGCTGATTTAGAAGCTAAAACATATGATGAAAAAGATTATACATATGTTAGTTATCAAGAATACTTGAAGGTATTAGCAAATGCTAAAGAAGTATTGAGTAATGATGATAGTAGTCAAAAAGAAATTGATACAGCATATTTAAATTTACAGTTAGCTATTGAAAATTTAATTCCAATCAATAATATCAACAAAACAGCATTAAAAATTGCAATTGATTTAGCTAATGCAATCACCGATGAAGATTTAGAAAATGTAGTACCAGCAGTAGTAGAAGAATTCAAAGTGGCATTACAGGAAGCTAATGAAGTTTACAATAATGTAGGAGCTTCTCAAGCAGATGTAAATGCAGCTTTTGATCGACTTACAAATGTAATGCATATGTTAGACTTTGTAAAAGGCGATAAAACAGCATTGAAAGCATTTATCGATAAAGTTAGTGGATTAGATTCAACTAAGTATACAGAAGCTACATGGACAGCATTTGAAACAGAATTAAATGAAGCTAATTCTGTATATAATGATGAAAATGCAATGCAAGAAGAAGTAAATAATGCACACAAAGAATTAGTAACAGCATTTTTGAACTTAAGATTAATTCCAGATAAGAGTTTATTAGAAGAATTAATCAATAAGGCAGAAGGATTAGATAGTGCAAATTATACAAAGGCATCATATAAAGTAGTAAGTGATGCATTAAGTGAAGCAAAAGCAGTATATGAAAATCCAAATGCCACTCAAGAAGAAGTAGATAATGCAAAAGATGTTTTAGCAAAAGCAATCGTAGGGTTACAAACAGTAACAACTGGTAACACAGTAAAAACACGAGTAAGTAACGGAGATACTACAAGTGTAAAAACAGGTGATGAAAGCTTAATTGGAATGTTTGCAACAATTGCATTATTAAGTGTAGCTGGATATGCAGTATTGAAAAGAAAAGAAAAACAATAAAAATTACATAATTGGATGTTTTCTTAAATGAAAGAAAGCATCCTTTTATATATTTTGAAGTTTTAATATTTAATTCTAACAAAGTTTTTTTGATTATTAATTTAATAATTTATTATTGTAAATAGACATGTTAAAATAATGATATCAAAGGTGATAAGGAGGGATAAAAATTGCAATTTAATCGAAAAATTTTTTTGTCAATCATAACTTTACTTACTATAATTGTATTTATTATTGCTTATTTATTTTATTTTATGCCAATAAATGGTCATAGGGTATTTGGTGTTACATATATGACGATGAATAATCCTTTTTATGAAATAATTAATAATGAATTGAAAAAAAATATTGAGAAAAATGGTGATCGATTAATTACACTAGATCCTCAATTAGATATTGATAAGCAAAATGAACAGATTTATTCATTTATTGAACAAAAGGTAGATGGAATATTTATTAATCCAATTGATGCTAAAAAAATTGAACCAGCACTGAAAGCTGCTAAAAAAGCGCATATTCCAATTATTACAGTCGATGCACCAGTTACAAATATAGATTTGGTCAATTGTACAGTAGTTTCAGATAATTATAATGCTGGTGTACAATGTGCAAAAGATATGATGAGTAAATTGAAAAGTGCTAATATAGTATTACTAAAACATACAACGGCTCTATCTGCAAAACAAAGAATTGAAGGTTTTTTAGATACAATTGATGCTCATTCAGAATATATAATTATTAATCAAGGAGAATGTAAGGGACAATTAGAAAAAGCAATGCCAGTTATGCAAAGAATTTTAAAAGAAACACCAGAGGTTGATGTTGTAATGTCATTAAATGATCCTAGTGCTTTAGGAGCATTGGCAGCATTGGAATCAATGGGATATGAAGATGTGATGGTATATGGAGTTGATGGAACTCCTGATATTAAATCATTGATTGAAGAAAGTCCAATGGTAGCTGGAACAGTAGCACAATCACCAATTTCAATAGGTAGGATAGCTGCAAAAAATATGTATGATTTATTATCAGGTAAAGAGATTGGTTCAAATATTGTTATACCAGTAGAAATTATTACTAAAGAAAACATCGCACAGTTTAATAAAACGGGGTGGCAGTAATGAATAAAAATTATTTTCAGTCTTTATCGTCAGTTAGATATTTAATGATTTTATTGAATTTAATAATTGTTATATTTTATGGGTTTGTTTTTTTGTTTACAACAAAATACATAATTACAAATCAATTATCGAGAAATTTTTTAGATACTGTTAATAGTATTCCTAGAAATCCTCTTTTTGTGCTTTTAGTTTCAATTTTATTATACCTAGTACTTGTTTTCATGATTTATTGTCACAATGAAAATAAAATTATAAGTAATAAATTTCATATTTTTTATAATGTTTTGGAATTAGTTATTTGCTTTGTTATAATTTATTTGTTGAATATGAGTTATAATGGAATTATTTTATTGGTATTTAGTGACTGTATTTATCATTTTAAAAATGAAAAAACAAAATGGTTTTTATTAGCATTAGTAATAATATATTTAATTTCTAATTATGATATTTTTTCGATGTTTATTTCTATCCCTGATCCTCAGGCTTATTTTGAAGCTTGTGAAGCCTCAATGACAGGTATGTTAATGGTAAGCAAAAATTTGTTAGAGACATTAAATATATTATTATTTGTTGCCTCTACAGTATTATATATTGCTGATCAAATTCAAGAAAATGAAAATATTTCTAAAGAATTAAATATGATTAATCAAGTAAATCAAGAATTGCAAAATTATGCAGTTATTACTGAAAAGATTGGTGAAAATAATGAAAGAAAAAGACTTGCACGTGAAATTCATGATACTTTAGGACATGCACTAACAGGGATTGCGGCTGGGATTGACGCATGTATAGCGATGATTGATATTAATCCTCAAACAACCAAACAGCAACTACAACTTGTTTCAAAAGTTGTTCGTCAAGGAATTAGTGATGTTCGTAATTCTCTAAATAAATTACGTCCAGGTGCTTTAGAAGCTAATAGTTTTAAGGGAGCTATTGAAACAATGATTGATGAATTCACAAATTTGAGTGATTTAGTTATTACTTTGGATTATCAAATTGATAAACTTGATTTAGAAAATACTACTGAAGACATATTATTTCGAATAATTCAAGAAAGTATAACTAATGCAATGCGCCATGGAAGGGCAAAGTGTATTGATATTGAAATTTTTGAATATGAAAATTTATTGTATTTAAAAATAAAAGATGATGGAGTTGGCTGTAAAGAAATTCATTATGGATTTGGTTTAAAGCAAATGCAAGAAAGAGTAGCAATTATTAATGGCGAAGTTACATATGATGGACATGATGGTTTTTTAACAGAAGTTAAAATTCCAATAAGAAGAGGTGAAAGATATGATTAAAGTTGTTATAGCAGATGACCAGGAATTGATAAGAGAATCATTAAAAATTGTTTTAGGTACTCATGAAGATATTCAGGTTGTTAGTATTGCTGCTGATGGATTAGAAGTTTTAGATATTTTAAAAATGGAATCAGTTGATGTGATTTTAATGGATATTCGTATGCCACGTATGGACGGTGTAGTTTGTACTAAAGCGGTTAAAGAACAGTATCCTAATACTAAAATTATTATTTTAACAACTTTTGATGATGATGATTTTGTATTTAGTGCTTTGAAGTATGGTGCAAGTGGTTATTTGTTGAAAGGTGTGGGCATGGATGAGTTATATCAAGCAATTTTAACAGTTTATCGTGGTGGTGGAATGATAAATCCTGATATTGCTACCAAAGTTTTTGGGATGTTTTCTAAAATGTCACAAAATAATTATTCTATTCAAGTTGATGAAACAAATATTGATGAAATTAGTAAGCCAGAATGGAAAGTTATACAGCAAGTTGGTTATGGTTTTTCAAATAAAGAAATTGCACAAAAATTATATTTATCTGAAGGAACAGTGAGAAATTATTTAAGTTCAATTCTTTCTAAATTAAATTTAAGAGATCGTACACAATTAGCAATTTGGGCAGTACAAACTGGGCAGATAACTAAGGAGATTAGTGATGAATAAAAAAATAATTGGTTTATTTATTTTGATGGTTTGTATTACTGTAGCAATCATTTATCAACCAGAAAAGATTACTATAAAACTAGGCGTTTTTTCTGGTAGTAACTGGGATGTTCCAAGTGGTGAAAGTAATCAAATTGTAGATAATGCAATTAAAATATTTGAAGAATCTCATCCTAATGTTAATGTAGAATATGAAAGTGGTATTTTAAAAGAAGATTATTCATCATGGTTAGCAGATAAGATTTTAACTGGTGATACTCCTGATGTTTATATTATTTTAGAAGAAGATTTTAGTTTATTAAGTTCGATAGGGGCATTAAAAAATCTTAATTCATATATACTTAAAGATAAAAATTTCGATGAACAGGAATATTATAAAAGTGTTCTGGAAGCAGGAATGTATAATGGATATCAATATGCATTACCGTATGAGTGTGATCCAACCTTGATGTTTGTAAATAAAACGTTATTAAAAAAAGAAGGAATTGAAATACCTAATAATGATTGGACATTAGATGATTTTTATGAGATATGTCAAAAAGTAACTCGTGATAGTAATGATGATGGTATTATTGATCAATATGGTTGCTATGATTATGATTGGCTAGATTCTATATATAGTCATGGAATCCAAATGTTTAATGATCAAGGTACAAAATGTGATTTAAGTCAAGACAGTATAAAAGAATCAATAACATTTGTTCAAAAAATAAATAATTTAAATCAGGGGCATATTGTTAGTAGTAATGAGTTTGATAAAGGTCAAGTAGCTTTTTCACCAATGCCTCTTTCTCAGTATCGAACATATCAACCATATCCATGGAAAATAAAAAAATATTCGCTTTTTGAATGGGATTGTGTAAAAATGCCTACACATGCTAAAAATGTTGAAAATAGTGAAGTTTCAACTTTGCTAATGGGAATATCTTCACGCAGTAAGCATGATAGTTTAGCATGGGATTTGCTTAAAATCATTACATATAATCAACAGAGTCAAGCTAAATTAGTTGAATATTCGCAAGGTTTATCACCTTTGAAAACAGTCGTTGAATCAAAGACAACAATTAATTTATTAAAAGAAGAGTCAGGTGATAGTCAAGTAAGTTTAAATTTACTTAATGAAGTCATGGAAAATACAACAAGTCATGGTAAATTTAAAAAATATGAATCGGCTCTAGATCTTATTAATACAAGAGTAGATCAAATTATTTTAAACAATGATGATTTAGATACTTCATTGACAAAATTACAAAAAGAATTAAACCAATATCTTAAAGAGTAGCACAAGCTACTTTTTTTTATGACAAATGTCATATAAATATATGACAAATATTATAAAAAAAATATGACATGTCACAGATGGAATGTAAACGCTTAGATGTTAGAATAAATGTGTCCTAGAAAGGAAGGGGGAAAAGAGATAATGAAGTATGTAGTTTTAGTAAGTCATGGAGAATTTGCAAATGGTTTGAAAAATGCTTTATCAATGCTTGCTGGGAATAAACCCGAAATTATATCAGCAGGATTAAAAGATGGTATGGATGCTGATGCTTTTGCTAAAGAATTACTAGATAAACTAGATGTAATTAATCAAGATGATGAGGTTATTTTACTAGGCGATCTTGTAGGTGGTTCACCGTTAACAATAGCAATGGATGTATTGAACCAAAAAGAGATGTTAAACAGTACTGTTGTTATTGGTGGAATGAATTTACCTTTAGCATTAACTACTGTGTTGATGAAAGATGCATTTGATAATGATACATTAGTAAAACAAATCTTATCAGAAGCTCATGAAGGTTTAAAACAAGTTTTTATAATAACTGATGAAGAAGATGATATTTAAAAGGAGGAAAATAATATGTCAGTTTCATTTATTCGTATTGATGACCGAATGATTCATGGTCAGACTTGTACACGTTGGGCACGTGAATATCCTTGTAATGGTTTGATTGCTGTAAATGATAAAGCAGCATCAAATGATGTATTACAAGCAGCTTATAAAGCTGCTAGTGGTAAAAAAACTTTTGTTTGGACATTAGACGCATTTGAAAAAAAATCACAAAAGGTTTTAGATAGTGATACACAATATTTTTTAATCACTAAAAATTCAATAGATATGTGTAAAATTTTAGTTGATCAAGGTTTTAAATGTGGAATTGATACAGTTATTGTTGGTCCATGTAATGATCGTGAAGGAGCGGTTAAACTAGGTAACAATCAATCAATTACTCAAGAAGAAGCAGATGCATTTGAAAAAATTGCTCAAGCTGGTTATAAAATTAAATTTGCTTTATTACCTGATGTTTCTATTGGAACATGGGATGATTTTAAAAGTAAATTTGGTTATTAAAATAAAGGGGGATAATTATTATGGAAATTAGTTGGATTCAAGCGGCCTTGCTTGGTTTATTTGCTTGTTTATCAAGTATGCCAGGATTAGGAGGAACTTCTTTTGGTAACTATACATTGGGTAGACCGCTAGTTGGAGGTTTAGTTTGTGGTATTATTTTAGGAGATGTTGCAACTGGAATTTTGGTTGGGGTAGCAATGCAAGTTGTTTATATTGCTCTAGTTACTCCAGGGGGAACAGTTTCAGCCGATGTTCGTGCTGTTAGTTATATTGGAATTCCTCTTGCAATGATTGCTTTAAAAAGTTATGGATTAGATGCTGCATCAAGTGATGGACAATCGTTAGCAACATCTTTTGGAACAATGGTAGGAACATTAGGAACAGTATTATTTTATGGAACAGCAACAATCAACTTGGCATGGCAACATATTGGATGGAAAGCTGTTGAAAAAGGTAATTTTAAAAAATTATATGTAGTTGATATGGTTTTACCATGGATTTCTCATATTATTTGTTCATTTATTCCAGCAATGATCATGTGTAAAATGGGAGCCCCAATGGTTGATCTGATTAAAACATATTTACCAATGGATGGAATTGCAATGAAAACATTATTTACAGTTGGATCATTATTACCATGTGTAGGGATTGCTATTTTATTAAAACAAATTGTTACTAAAGCAATTGATTTTGTTCCATTTTTCTTTGGTTTTACTTTAGCTGCTGCTTTAGGAATAAACTTAGTATCTGCAACAATTATTGCAAGTATGTTTGCTTTAATTAACTATAAAATTAAAATGCTTACATTAAGTAAAACAATGATGGTTAGTGAAAATACAAATATTGATGATGATGACGAGGAGGATATTTAAGATGGAAAAGAAATTAACTAAGAAAACTCTAAATAAATCATTTCATAATTGGTATTATGGAAACCTAACTTGTTTTTCACAGGAACATATGCAGACTTTTGGATACTTATGTTCAATGTTACCGATTGTAGAAGAGTTATATCCAAAAAAAGAAGATCAAGAAAATGCAATGAAGACATATACAGCATTTTTTAACACTGAGCCACAGATAGGTTCTGTTATTGTAGGAATTACAGCAGGGCTTGAAGAAGCACGAGCTTCTGGAGCTGAAGATGTTGATGATGAAACAATTAATGGTTTACGTGCTGGTTTAATGGGACCATTAGCAGGGATTGGTGATTCATTAATTGTTGGGACAGTGATTCCAATTTTATTAGGAGTAGCAATGGGAATGTCTACTGGGGGCTCACCATTAGGAGCAATTTTCTATATTATTGTTTGGAATTTATTTGCTTATTTTGGAATGAAGTTCTTATATTTTAAAGGATATGAATTAGGTGGTAAAGCAGTTGATTTTCTAGTTGGAGATCAAGGTAAAGCTTTAAGAGAATCAATTACAATGTTAGGTGGAATTGTAATTGGAGCAGTTGCTGCAACATGGGTTTCTATTAAGACATCATTTGAAATGACTGCAACAGGTGCTAAAGAACCGTTTTTAGAATTACAAAAAACACTTGATGGTGTTTATCCAGGTTTTTTAACCGCAGCCTTTGTATTATTCTGCTGGTATTTGCTTACAAAGAGAAAAATGTCACCAATTAAAGTTATGTTATTATTAGTTGTTATTGCTTTTATTGGGGTATTAATAGGATTCTTTAATCCAGGATTAACATATTAAAGGAGAAATCGTTTATGGAAGCTAAGTTAAAACAATCATATATTGAAGAAATTAAGTTTCAAACAAAAATGTTAAATAATTTAAAAAGATGGTTAAAAGTATCAATTATCCTTTCCTCGATATCCTTCGCTTTTGTTCTTTTTGGCCCATCAACTAGTTTTGTTTGTCAGATTATTGGTATAGTTGGAATGATTTTAAGTATTGTTGCTTGTATGTTGATTTTACTTGGCTATAAAAATGGTAGAAATAATGTTAATAAAATTATTGATAGTATAAAAAAATAAGGATTTATTCTTTTAAGGATAAATCCTTTTTAAAAAGAGGAGAATATAAAATGTATCAGGTAGTTTTTAGTGATGTTGATGGAACTTTACTTAATGATCAGCATTGTATAACGCCATTAACACTTCTTACAATTAAAAAAATTCAAATACCTTTTGTTATAGTATCTGCCCGTAGTCCATCAGGAATTTATCCAATTTTAGAAGAAAATGATTTAGTTTGTCCTATGATCTGTTATGGTGGTGGGATGATTTTAAATCATGAAAATGAGATTATTTATGAGCAGGGAATGGAAACATCGTTAGCATTAAAGATTATCAATTATATTGAAGCTAATAATTTTGATATAGCTTGGTGTGTTTATTCGTTTGATGATTGGATTGTTAAAGATTGTTTAGATCCAAGAATCATAAAAGAAGAACAAATTGTTAAAGCCAAATCTCGTCAAGGGAATCAAATAGAAATTAAAAAATTATCTAAAGTACATAAAATATTGTGTATTTGTAATCCTGAATATATAAATGATTTAGAAGCAAAATTAAAAATAATGTTTAAAGAATGTCAAATTGTTAAATCATCAAATATACTTATTGAAATAACACACCAAAATATTTCTAAAGCATTTGCAATTAAAAAATATTGTGATTTATTAAACATTGATATTAAAAATACAATTGCTTTTGGCGATCAATATAATGATTTAGAAATGCTAAAAATAGTAGGGTGTGGAATTGCAATGAAAAATGCACCTTTAGAAATAAAAAAAGAAGTGAAACAAGTAACTGAAGATAACAATCACGATGGAATATATTTTGCATTATCAAAATTAAATTTATTTAAGGAGTTATAAAATGAGTTATGACCGTTTTCCAGAAACAAAAATAATAGGCTATAATCATGAAGTTTTTAACGACGAGCAAGCAATTTATCAAGAATTATTAAAATATAAAGATCTTCATTGTTGGGTTGTAGACTGTTATCCAGGGGTTGATAATGAAATATTTAGATTGATTAAACGCATATATCAACCAGAAATCATTATTAAAAGTGAAGATATTTTTTATGATAGTAAGATACTTAATGATAAAATGAAAGCGAACCTTACCGATGATCGAGTAAGGGGAGTAATGTATTATGGTGTTATGGAAGATTTTGTTGATTACAATAAATTAGTAGAAGTAAATCAATTATTAGCCAATAAAGATAAAAAGATTTTAATTTATGGTGTAGGTGCTGGATTAATTAGTACAGGTGATTTATATATTTATTGTGATTTAGCACGCTGGGAAATTCAGTTACGATATCGGCAAGGAATGCCTAATTTTAAATGTGATAATTTTGATGAAGATATTTTAAAAAAGGTAAAACGTGGTTATTTTATAGAATGGCGAATTAGTGATAAGCATAAAATAAAAATGTTTAATAGTATTGATTATCTAATTGATAGTAATGAAAAAGGTCATCCTAAAATGGTAACAGGTTTGGCATTAAGAGAAGGATTAAAACAGCTTGTAAAACAACCGTTTAGATTAGTACCATATTTTGATCCTGGTATATGGGGTGGACAATGGATGAAAAAACATTGTAATTTGGATCTTCATGAAAAAAACTATGCTTGGAGTTTTGATGGTGTTTTTGAAGAAAATAGTTTATATTTACGTTATGATAATACCCGTATAGAAATACCAGCAATGGATCTTGTATTGTACTTACCAATAGAATTATTGGGAATGAAAAATTATTGTCGTTTTGGAGCGGAGTTTCCAATTAGATTTGATTTTTTGGATACAATTGAGGGACAAAATTTAAGTTTACAAGTGCATCCTTTAATGGAATATATTAAGTCCCATTTTGGAATGACTTATACTCAAGATGAAAGTTATTATATATTAGATGCTGATGGTGGAGGTATCTATTTAGGGCTTAAAGAAAATATAAATTTTAATGAAATGGTTGATGATTTGAAATTAGCTCAAGATGGAAAGCACATCTTTGATGCGGATAAATATATAAATTATTTTCCTGCTAAAAAACATGATCATTTTTTAATTCCTGCTGGAACTATTCATTGTTCATCAGCAGGGTGTATGGTATTAGAAATAAGTGCAACTCCATATATTTTCACTTTTAAACTTTGGGATTGGAATAGATTAGGATTAGATGGATTACCACGACCAATTCATCTTGATGATGGTATTGAAAATATTCAACAAAATCGCACAACTAGATGGGTAGAAAAACAGCTTGTCAATAACATTCAGGTTATTTATGATGGTGATTATTTAGAAGAAAAAACTGGTTTACACGAGTTGGAATTTATTGAAACAAGAAGGGTTACTACATCTACAATAACTTATCATGATTGTCAAGAAGGTGTTCACATGTTAAATTTAGTAGAAGGTAAAGAAGCGCTTGTCGAAAGTCCAAGTCATGCATTTAAGCCATTTGTTGTTCATTATGCAGAAACGTTTGTTATTCCTAGTGCAATAGGTAAATATACAATTAGACCTGTTGATAATGAAAAGATAATCTTTATTAAAGCTTTTGTTAGATATTGAAATAATAAAAGAAAGCTAACTTTATTATAAAGTAGGCTTTCTTTTTTTGGGATGTTGGGCATGGCATATATCTAGGTGGTGAAAGTCCACTGTGGGGGCGATGTCGAGCCAATATCAAGGGTGTCTATTGTGAGGTAGAATCTGAAAGAAGATGGAGACAAAGTCCAATAGGAGGTCATGTTGTTAATGATAATGAAAATGCCAATAAAGCAATTGATTTTGATACAAATACAAAATGGAGTTACCATAATAGTAATGATGATAATGGATATTATTGGCTAGAAGTAAATTTCTACAAAAATATCGTGTGGATGCTTTAGAATTATTGGGTGCTCAAAAAGAAAATGAAAGTTTTATTACAAGAGATTTCTAAATACAAGTTAAAGAAAATGGTGAATGGAAAGATATTCATAGTGTAACTGACAATAAAGAAAATCTTTATTATGCCAACATGGATACACCAGTTGTGGGAGATAATTTTAGATTGTAACAAAAAATTAGGTAGTGCTAATGAAAATAATGCAAGAATTTATGAATTCTATTTATATGGAGATAAAGTAATTGAAAGCGATAAAATAGCAAGTAGATTTAGCTAATGCAATTACAGATAAAGATTTAGTAAAATTAATCCTAGTGGTAGCTGATGAATTTATTGTAACAAGAGATGAAGCTAATGCAGTATATAATATGCTAGTGCAACTCAAGAAGAAGTGGACGGAGTGTTTACTCGTTTAGCAAATGCAATGCATATGTTAGAATTTTTTAAAGGGGATAAAACAACATTAAAAACATTCATTGATAAAGTTAATGAATTAAAAGCAGATAAGTATATTGAAACTACTTGGATAGTATTTGAAAAAGAATTAGCTAAAGCACAAACGGTATATAATGACAATGTAATGTAGAAGTAGATGAAACATATAATGTTTTAGTAAAAGCGTTCTTGAACTTAAGATTGAAACTAAATAAAGATTTATTAAGTGATTTAATCAATCAAGCAAATGGTATTAATCGAGCTAATTATAGTGCTGAATCATTAAAAGTATTAGATGCAGAAGTGTTAAAAGCAAAAGCGGTATTTGAAGGTCCAAATGCAAGTGAAGCAAAAATAAAAGCTGTAGAAGCATCATTGACTAAAGCATTAGCAGATTAGAAGTAGTAAAACTTGGTGAAAGTGTAAAAACTGGAGATGATAACTTAACTGGAATGTTTACAACAATTGCATTATTAAGTATGATGGGATATATAATATTGAGAAGAAAATAAATATTTATATAGATCATTGATAATTTAGGTTATTAATGGTCTTTTTTGGTATGCTAGGTATGGCACTAGTTCAGTTGAATATGAATTATTTATATTCTAGTAATCAAAAAGAGATGGTAGAAAATGGGATTTTGAATCTCAAAAAAGAATATTCTGATGTTTAGAAAAATTAATAATTATTAAAAACTATTATTAATAAACTTAGTGGTTAATCGACAAGAAACATGCTATAATAATTTTGTTTTAAGGAGTGGAAAAAATGAAAAAAATTATAGTGGGTATTTTTGCACTTTTATTATTAACTGGATGTTCTGGTGATAGTAGTAGTCAGACACTTTTTGTAGCTGATAAAAATGATCGATTTGGTCTTATTAATATAAATGGTGATAAACAAACTAAGTTTATTTATGATAAATATGAGTCTGTAGGGGAATATGGATATATTGTTGTTAAAGATAAAAAATATGGTTACCTTTCTTATAATGGTGAGGAAATTATAGAATTAGGAAAATATAACAAATTAGTGTCAATCTCTAATATGATTGTTGCTTATGATAAAAATGATAATGTTACGATTTTGAGTAGTGAAGGTAAGAAGTTATATGATGATAAGAAGACAGAAATATTATTATCAGGCTTGCCAATCATTCATAACAATAAAGATTATACTGTTCTTTATGATACAGGAGAAATATTAGTTAGCAGTAAAAATAAGATTTTAAGTGCTAATGTAAAAAATGATAATTATATGGCAGTATGTTTCGAAGAATCTATAGAGATTTATAATCAAAAAATTCCTGGAAAAATTATTAAAGTTGATGCTGGTGGTAATTATCAATTGATGTCTTATAGTGATGGTATAGGTTATTTATTTTATGATCGCATATATCAAGATGCTCTAGCATGTGATGATAAAGGTGAGGTAATTTTTAAGGCTAAGATAGATCTTGATGATTTTTATTTTGACAAGTCTAATAATATTACTGGAGTTAAAAATCAAACAACTTATTTATTTGATAAAAAGGGTACTGCTACTTCAATTAATAGTTATTATAATAGTCTTAATAGTTATGTAATGAAAAATAAAAATATGATTTATGGACCTCATAAATTTGTGAATAATGGAAAAGAAGTAGAGGTAAATGATATTCAGTTGGATCCAATGGCTTCATATATTAATAATAAATTTTTTCCAGTATATGTAAGAAATAAAGGGTATATGTATTATGATTTTAATGGTGAAATGGTTTTTAAGACTATCTTTACAAGCGCAGAGATTTTTGATCGAAATAAATTAGCAGTTGTTTCTAAAAAAGAAAATGAATATTATTTAATGAATCAAAGTGGTAAGAAAGTTTCTAAGAAATATAATCGAATTATCCATATTGGTGAAAAATATTATGCAGGATTTATTTCTAGTAGTAAATATGAAGTGATAGATACTAGTGGTAAAAAAATTATTGATGATAATTTTATGGACGATGGTTATGTTTTTACGTATAATGGTATAGTCTACGGAATCTTTAATAAAAGTGGAACAAGTTATGTTTATGATATGAATGAACTAGAAGTTATATTTTCAGTTGAAGGGAATTTAGAATTTGCGGATGATGGATATTTTGTTACTGAAAATAGGGATGGTTATTATTCATTGACAGGCGAAAAAATTTATACGAGGTAATGAAATGGATTATTATATTTATATGCTTATTTCTTTAGCAGTTATGCTAGTAGTTGTAAAATTCTTCTTTTGTGAATTAGAAGGGTATACAGCGAAAAAAAAGGGTTTATTAAATTGGTATTTAAAGCTGTCTAAACCGTTTAAATATGTTCGGACACGAAGTATTATTTTTATGAGTATTATTTGTTATATGGTTGCTTCGATACATATGTTATTTACAATGGAATGGTTAGTTGAATTGATTGGGTTTGTTGCGGTTGGAGTTATATTTGATGGGATTAGTCAATTAGTTGGATATTATTATAGTAAAATTCGTTTTAAAAAAGATATTAACAATGCTCTTAAAACTAAAAATGAAATCAATAAAGCTATGGAATTGAGTGATAATGATTTAGTGCAACAAAGTATGCCGATTTATTCAAGTCAAGAAATAGTTTCAAAATATTTGGATGATCAAAGTCATTTAGCTGCAATTTCACTTGATGGAGGAGAATATATATCATCTTTTAATAACTTACCACCAATTACATATGCGGTTGAAGCACAGTATGAAAAAGCACAAGATAAACTTAATGATCGAAGTGTGAAAGTGACAAGGTTAACAGATGATGGAAAACTTCCTTTTAAAGATGAGCGTTTAGATGTTGTTGTTAATGAGTTAGCTAATTATGATAAATATGATTTATATCGAGTTGTTAAACCAGGAGGATATATTTTAGTGAATCAAATGGGTAGTGACAACTATAAAGAATTAATTAATATTTTTTTACCTTTTAAATTACATGGTCGTTGGGATCTTGAATCTGGTTCTGAAACACTTAGTGAAATTGGATTAGAGATAGTTGATGGTGTTGAGGAGCATGGTTATGTTCGTTTCAATACATTAACATCGTTCATTCACTTTATGAAAGGTATTACACGTGCTGATATAACTCAAGATCGCTTTATGAATTTTTATGGACAAGTTTTAAAACAAATTAAGGAAAAAAGTTATTTTGAATTAACGACACATCGTTTTATGGTTGTGGCTAGAAAAAAAGAACTTTAAAAAATTTATTAAATTATTGAAATGACAAGAGGTAAAATTCTTGTCATTTTATTGCTTTTAGAAATGATTGTTGTATAATGATACTAACTTGATATGCATATTTAATGGCTGCTTTAAGCATTAATAAGGAATCCTGTTAAAATCAGGAGCGGTCCCGCCACCGTAATGATAGATAATTATTTAAATCAGAGTCGGATACTTACCATTATCTTAGGATACACTTTACGGATGATAGAGTAGTTCTATTTATGAGATAAGATCCTTTTATGCGCTTTTTGGAGGATGTAATGAAAAAAATATCAAAAGTAATAATTATTATATTTGTCTTATTAATAACTGCTTGTAAAGCTGATGATAAACATGCCAGGTTAATTAGTACTAATGCACTAAAAGTAAATGGTAATGGTTTAATTGTTGAAAATGGTAATATTGTCGTTAGAGATGATGAAACTGCTTCTAATACTATAAATGATAATAAAAGTAGCAATTTAACTAATGATACAAATAATAATCAATCAAATAATATAAAGAACAATGATTCTAATGAAGTATCTAAACCTGATGAACAAATGATAGATATAAGTATTACTATTGATTGCAAGACAATTCTTGATAATATGAGTGATTTGAAAAATGGTTATGTAGATTTTATACCAAAAGATGGAGTGATTTTGGATAGTGTTGTTGTAAAAGTAAAAAATAATAGTACAGTTTTAAATGTTTTAGAGACAGTAAATGAAAAATATGATTTAAATTTAAAAATACGGAAATCTTCTTTTGGGGTATATATAATAGGAATTAAGTATATTGAAGAAAAAATTTGTGGTAATAGTAGTGGCTGGATGTATAGTGTTAATGATAATTTTCCTGGGCAAAATGCAGGATCTTATCGATTAAAAGATGGTGATAATATAAAGTGGCGTTTTACGTGTAAACCAAATGATTTAAAATAAGTGTATTGGAAAGGAAATTGTTATGGTCATAAAAAGTTTTAAAGAGAGTCATCCAATTGTATTGTTTAGTTATTTTTTATCAATTATTGTTATATCAATTATTCAACGTAATTATTATTTAATTGTTTTGATAACGATATCAGCTATTATAGTGGATTATTTTTATAATAAAAGAGACTTTTTAAAAGACATGAAATATTTTCTTGTTTTAGTGTTACTTGTAACAATTACTAATCCTATTTTTGTAATGGAGGGTAAAGATATAATATATCAAAATAGCTTTATCACTGTTACACGACAGGCATTGATATATGGTTTGGTTTTTGGAATGCTGCTTGCAAGTATGCTTTTATGGTTTAAAGTAATGAAAAGATGTATTAGTGATAGTCATATAGTTTATTTATTTGGTTCAATCTTACCAACTTTGGGTTTAGTAATTTCAATGAGCTTTAATATAATTAATAAATTAAAAAATCAGTATCAAAAAATAAAAGAAGCAAATTATCATATGCCTTGTAAAAATAAATTTGTCTATTATCGAAATGTTATAGTTATTTTAGTAACTTATGCATTTGAGTCTTCATTAGATATGATGAATTCTATGATATCTAGAGGATATGGGAAAACTAAGCGGACTAATTTTCATTTATATAGTTTTAAAAAAGATGATTTGTTGAAGCTATTGATTATTATAATTCTCAGTTTGTTATGTTTATGGGGATATTTTGGATATTATCAAAGTTTTTATTATTATCCAATGATTCAAGTTTATCAGTTTAAGTTGATTGATATAGTATTTTTTATTGCGTATGTAGCTTTAGCAGCTTTTCCGTTATGGTTAGGAGGAAAAAAGAATGTATAAGATTGAAAACTTTAGTTTTACATATCCTGAAGAAGGAAGAGTCATTAAAAATATTTCTTTTGGAGTAAATGAAGGTGATTTTTTAGTTATTTCTGGTAAAAGTGGATGTGGTAAGACAACGTTACTAAAACATTTAAAGCCATCTTTAAAACCTAAAGGAGAGGTGGATGGATTAATTATTTTAGATGAAGAGATAGAAAAAGATGATACTAAAATAGGTTTTGTTTTTCAAAATCCTAATGATCAAATAGTAATGGATAAAGTTTGGCATGAAATTGCTTTTGGTTTAGAAAATACAACTACTCCTTTAAAACAGATGAAGCGTAGAGTGGGGGAAATTGTTAATTATTTTAATTTGCAAAATATTATTAATAAAGATACTCAATCTTTATCTGGGGGAGAAAAACAATTAGTTAATTTAGCTAGTGTAATGGTGATGAATCCTAAAGTCATTTTATTGGATGAAGCAACTGCACAGCTCGATCCTGTTAATAGAGAGGAATTTATTAAGATATTAAAACAAATTAATGATGATTTTAATGTGACAATAATTTTTGTTGAACACCAATTAGAGGGGTTATTAAATGTTGCGAATCGATTGATTGTAATGGATGAAGGTAAAATTGTTATTGATGATGATATTAAAAATGCAGTTAATGAAATGTTAGTAAAAGAGATATTTGTAGAATCATTGCCAGATTATGTAAGAGTATCATCTTTAACAGATGAGTTATGTTTATCTGTTAAAGATGCAAGAAATGCATTATCTGATTTTGATGACTTTGATATTAAAGATACTGAGGATGTTGACACTGGTATTTTAATGGAAATTAGGGATTTAAATTTTGGTCATGATGATATTGTTTTAAAAGATTTAGATTTAGATATTAAGCAAAATGAAATATTTTCAATAGTTGGTGCAAATGGCAGTGGTAAGTCATCGTTTATACGTTGTTTAGCTGGTTTGGTTAAATTCCAAGGTAAAATAACAAAGATTGGATATGTTGATAAAATTGGTTATTTGCCTCAAGATCCAACAACTTTGTTTTTAAGTGATAAGGTAATTGATGATTTATTGGCAGTTGATGAGAGTATGAAAAGTATTGAGCTTCAATTAGAAAATTTAGGAATAAGTGATTTAAAAGAAAAACATCCTTTTGATTTGAGTGGTGGACAAAGACAGTTAGTTGCTTTGGCTAAAGTACTTTTAACTAAGCCTCAATTATTGTTGTTAGATGAGCCAACAAAAGGAATTGATGCTTTTAGTAAGGAACATTTAGCAGCTTTGATTCGTGGTTTAAGTAAACATATGACGATTGTAGTAGCTAGCCATGACTTAGAGTTTGTTGCTAAAATTAGTGATCGGGTTGCAATGATTTTTAATGGTAAAATGGAATCAGCAGATACAATGAGACAGTTCTTTAGTAATAATATATTTTATACTACAACGATTAATAAGATTATGAGACAAAATAATTCAGAAGTTGTTTTATTAGAGGATCTTGGATTATGAAAATAACTAAAAATATGATTATATTGATGTTAATTTCTTTAATAATATTTGTAGGTGTGGTTTTGTTTAAAGATCAAAAATATAATTTAGTTATTATTTTATTGGTTACATTATCTTGTTTGCCATTCTATTTTAAATATGAACATGATAGACCAAAGACTAGAGAAATTATTATTCTCACTATTATGATTGCTTTAACAGTAATTTCACGAATTATTTTTATGGTTATGCCTAGTTTTAAGCCAGTAACAGTAATGGTAATAATATGTGGTATTGTTTTTGGTAGAGCTTCAGGTTTTATGTGTGGATCTTTGTCAGCTTTGATATCAGATTTTGTGTTTGGAATTGGTCCATGGACACCTTTTCAAATGTTTGTTTGGGGAATAATTGGGTATATAGCAGGTATATTTAGTAAACAACTTCATAATGATAAGCATTTTTTATATGGATATAGTATTGTTTGTGGTATTGGTTATTCATTAATTATGGATTTATGGTCAGTTTTAGCAATTGAAAATAGCTTTAATTTTACAAGATATTTGGCAATTGTATTAACATCACTTCCAGTGATGTTAATATATATTGTTTCAAATATAGTTTTTATGTTTTTACTTAGTAAGATAATGTTTCAAATCTTACAGCGAGTAAAAGTAAAATATGGAATAACGGAGGGAAAGATTTGATGAAGAAAATAGTTAGTTTGATTATAGCGTTAGTTGTTTTAGGCAGCATTGTTGTTCCTGTAAATGGACAGACAGATGCTTTATTAAAGGCACAAAATTATTGGTTAAATAATAAGGAATTAAGTGGTTTAGATGCTATTTTAACAGTTGAAGCACTTGGTTTAGATGTTGAAGATGATAAAAACGGTTTTATTGTGAATTATGATTTTGCTGCACCTGTTAATAGTTATGGCGAGGTAATAAAATATGAGGATATGGATTGTGGTTATTTATCAAAAAGTATTATGGCTTTAGTATCAATGAAAATAGATCCTTCTAAATTATTACTATCTGATGGCTCAGTTGTAAACTTAATTGAAATTTTAAAGGCAAAGATAGATGATGATGGTAATGTTTTTTATGGAAATGGGAATCTTGAGTCAAGCATTATTTATACAATGTATGCATTATCTATTGTAGAACCTGATTATGATTTAAGTAAATTAGGTACAAAATTAGCAAGTTTACAATTAGATGATGGATGTTGGGGATATAATGGAGCTTGGGGCGGTCCTGATGTAACTGGATGGGCAATTGGAGCTTTATCTTTGTGTGGAGATAATTATCAAACTTCTATTGATAAAGCTTTAACATATTTTATTTCTATTCAGCAAGATGATGGTTTCTTTGTACCAAGTGATGGTTGGAGTGTTGCTAATAGTAATACTCAAGGTTGTGTTGTTTGGGGATTATTAGAATATGATGTTAATAGCATTAAAACAGGTGTTTTTAAAAATTCTTATGATTCATTAATGACGCTTTTATTAGAAGATGGAGCATTTGCATATCAGGCAGATCAAGGTTATGGTGATAATTATGCTACAATACAAGCAGGTTTGGCATTAGGGGTTTATGAAAATGGTTCATTAGTTTTAAATCTTCGTAGTCAATATGAAGAAATGTTAAATCCACAACCTAGTATTTCTGCACCAGAAAAGAATGTCGATTATTCGACTGATAAGACAGTATTATCAGTTAAAACAGGTGATAATGAATTAATTATAACAGGAATGTTTATGGTTATTGCTAGTGGAGGAATCTATTTAACAATTAAAAAAGTATTTTAATATTATTGTATATAGCGGATTTTTAATCCGCTTCAGGCTGTTGACAAAAGATGGTATAAAAACTAGTTTTAAAAGTTCTTATACCACCTTTTTTTGTTTTTGATTTATTATTTATTTCTTTTTCTTTATATATTTCACTTTTATTGCCCTTTTTTATAAAAACTGGCCTGTCTTTCCATAGCCATCCTGCCATCTTTCTTAAATTATGGCATGCAAAAATAAGCTCTCCCTGATGTTTGTTTTTCCTCAGCCCCCTTAATCGTGTAAATCTTAAATTATGTTTTTCCTTGCACTCTCCAAATACACGTTCTATACTCTCTTTTCTAATTCTATATATCTCTTTCCATTTATCTGTGTATCTGATTTCTTCTACTTCTTCAACATATCCTGC
>NZ_FOIN01000083.1 GCF_900102365.1 Thomasclavelia cocleata
ATCAATGATTTTACTTTGAGTTTGAATACGATTGTCTATTTTAGTAAGCAATTTAGCAATTTTATCCTGTTCATTTCTTATTGGAATATAAAAACTATAAGACCCATACTCTTCGGAATTAATTCCAGGTTGACCAGATCTCGCTGACATTATCTTAACCCATTTTTTATACTTGTTCGTAAGTGTATTATAAAAAACGAATTTCGAATTTACTTCCTCATTAATATGAGCAGAAATTAAAAATCATGCAAAATATAAATCGCCATCATTAATATCATAATGATAAGTTTTTCCTACACTAGCACCAGTTCTTGCAAATAGAATATCGCCTTCTTTTAGTCTATATTTTTCATCAAAATAATTTGGTGAAGTTAGGTCATTATCCTTAAATATATTTGTAGAATCATCAATATCTGTTATTCTTATATATTTATGTACACCATCATAATCAATAGCAGATGCGTCTAGACCATATTCTAATTTAGTTGAACACTTTTTAATGTTTGTTAATTTCCAATCATATTCATAATTGTTAAATCTCAAATTAGAAACATAATAGTAGTAAATATTTCTATTTAAAATCAAATTTATCTACTTTATTTGACAAAATAGTGATAGAATATGTTAGAGGTGGTTTCATTGCGAAAAAAGTATTCAGTTTCCCAACAAATAGAAAATTTAAAAAATAAAAACATTAAATTTGAAATTATAGATGAGCAATCTGCATTACAATATTTAACATATAATACATATTATTTTAAAATAAAATCTTTTGCTAAATCTTTTGAATACAATGAATCAAAAAAGCAATATATTCATTTAGATTTTGAGTACTTAGTAGAATTATCTAAACTTGATATGTATTTAAGAGAATACATTATTAAATTATCACTAGATACAGAGCATTTTTTGAAGGTGAAATTAATCAATGATTTAACAAATAATGAAAAAGAAGATGGGTATAATATTGTTGGTCATTTTTTTCAAAAATATCCTTATATTAAACACAATATTGATTTCAAAAAGAATGATTCTGCTTGTGCTGATCTAATTCATAAGTATGAAAATAATTGGGCTGTATGGAATATTGTAGAAGTGTTATCTTTTGGCGATTTTATTAAATTATTTGAGTTATATTATGAACTTTATCCAGAAAATAAATCTCAAACAATAAATAATCTACTATGGCCATTGAAATTCATTAGAAATGCTTCAGCTCATAATAATTGTTTATTAAATACTTTAAGAAAGCCATATACACATACGCACTTATTTAACAGTAAGAAAAATATTATAGAGCCCAATAAAAAATTAGTATCTTTATTAACAAAAGTACCTCATATTAGTAAAAGTGCCAGAAAGAAAAAAATTGCTAATCCAATTATACATGATTTTATAGCAACCTTATTTTTGTTTAATGAAGTTTGTACTAGTCCTATATTAAAAGAAAAACAATTACATATTTTGCAAGATCTAATTAATATAAGATTTGTTAAACATAGTGAATATTTTATTAAAGATAATATATTTACGTCAAATTATGAATTTGTAAAAAAAATAGTTGACTATTTATGCGAAAAATGCATATAATATATTGAAGGACAAAAACGAAAGTTTTATGTAGAGCAACGCCTGCGTTGCTCTACTTTTTTCTATATAAAAATCCAAAAATATATTAATTAATGATATTTAAATTATTTATTAGTTATCATTAAAAATTGATATACATATAATATGTTTTATTAATGCCAAATATTAAGAAACAAAATTAAGGTATTTGTATTTGTTTCAAATGTAAAATTACAAAACATTAAATATAATTAATTTTCATGAATTAACTATATTTTTAATTAATTCATATTTTTCAATGTATAATGGATAAATTTTTTGCTTTAAAATTATTTATGTTCCTATTATTTGAGATTTCCTTTATTCAGAGATAATTGGACAAAATATCGTGTTTCTGATTTATTAGAAACCTATCCAACTAATTCATTATCTTGGGATCAATTATCTTATGATATTTCTAAGCTAAAAAATATACATTATGGTTTGATACATAACGGTTTTGAAACAACATGTATAGATGTTAAAAGTGATTTAATACCTTATATTAAGCTTGCATATTATCCAAAAAAATACACTCTTTTGAAAATTGGAGATTTAATTCTCGCTGATGCTTCTGAAGATAGAGAAGATGTAGGCAAATCTATTGAAATAATTGAAGAAGTAAAACAAAAAACAATTTCAGGCTTGCACACAATTCATGCAAGAGATAAAGTAAATTTTATAATAAAGGGATTTAAAGGTTTTTATTTTAAATCTAAACCCATGAAAGAACAAATATTTAAAATTGCTAATGGAAGCAAGATATATGGAATTACTTCTTCAAATTTTAACGAGCTATATATGTGCATGCCAGGTAAACTTGAACAAGAAAAAATTGTATCACTAATGATGAAAATAGAACAAAGAATACAAACTCAAAGTAAAATCATTGAT
>NZ_FOIN01000018.1 GCF_900102365.1 Thomasclavelia cocleata
GAAAGGTTATGTTATCTGTTTATAAAGAATGAATATACTGGTATAATAAAAGAGAAAGAAGAAGACATAATCGGGATGGTGGTAAAGATGTATGACAAGTTTAGAAATAATGAGCCAATGTGGTCAATAGCGAATCAGTTAGCATTAGCAAGAATAAGAACAGAATCATTTAAAGATGAGTATCACAGTAAAGGATTAGAAGAAGGTATTGAAATCGGGATAAAACAAGGAATTGAAAAAGGAATGAAAGAGGGATTAGAAAAAGGAAAAAGAGATATTTATATAGAAATGATTAACGGAAGATATCATCAGGAATGTAGAGAATGGATAGAAGGATTAAGTGAAAAACAGTTAAAATTAATAAACAAATATATATTTGAAGAAGATGAATTTGAAGTATTTAAAAGAAAGAATAGATAATAGTAATTAGCAAAAAAGACAATCGCATTTTGATTGTCTTTTTAATAAGATTTTTCAACAATTTGAACACAAATATAAAACTTTAGGTGGATAAAGAAGGGTAATTCAAATATTGGAATTTTTTGCTTGTGGGCTCGCTTCTTTACATAATTGATCAATTCTTTTGGCACAACCAGACATAAAATAATTGCTTGTAAATGGTTGTGTTTGACTATTGTTGTTCATAGTCAATGGTATTTTTTATATTTTAAAATGCTTTTATAGTTTTTTAGAGAGGGAGAATATTAATAATTCTCAAGATTTTTTTAGTCTATAATTTGATTCATTAGCTCTACTGCTTCCATAGCATCTTTAGAATAATAATCAGCATTAATTTCTTTAGCAAAATCAGCTGTTAAAACTGCACCGCCAACAAAAATAGGACACATATCATTAATCTGTTTTAACATGGTAATTGTTTTTTCCATCGAAACAACGGTTGTAGTCATCAAAGCACTTAGACCAATAGCCTTAGGCTTGTGTTTATAGAAAGCTTCAACAACGGTTTCTGGAGGAACATCTTTACCTAAATCAATCACTTTATATCCATAGCTTTCAAGAACAACTTTAACAATATTTTTACCAATATCATGGATATCACCATGAACAGTTGCCATGATGATTGGTCCTTTATTAGTAGCGGTTTCTTTAAAAGTATCTTTAATAGTGCTAAAAGCTGCTTTTGCAGTTTCTGCAGATTGAATTAATTGTGGTAAGAAAATGATATTTTTTTCGTATTGTTTACCAACCATATCTAAAGCTGGAATTAATATATTATTAATGATTTCTAGACCAGATGTTGTTTTAAGGAGTTCTTTAGTTGTGTTTACGGCTTCATCTTTTAAACCATGTAAAACAATCTCATTTAAACTAAAGTTTGTAGTTTCTTTTTTTGTTACTGGTTCTTGATTTGACTGATGTTCGATATAAATAGAAGCATCATGATCATAATTATATAATACATTAAAAGCATCAATTGTAGCCATAAGCTGAGAATCTAGAGGATTGATGATTGGTAAATCAAGTCCTGCTGATAATGCCATAGCTAAAAATGTTTTATTTAGTAAAGGCCGATTTGGTAAACCAAAAGATACATTACTAACACCTAAAACAGTATGTACTCCTAATTTTTTAACCATAGAAACGGCTTTGATTGTTTCCATAACTTCTTTTTGTTGGGCAGAAGCAGTTAAAACTAGGCAGTCAATAACAATATTATCTTTTGAAATACCATAGTCTTCAGCTTTTTTAATAATCTTTTTTGCAATTTCAAAGCGATCTCTAGCTAATGGTGGAATACCATTTTCATCAAGCGTTAAACCAATAACAACACCACCATATTTTTTAACAATTGGAAAAATTGTATCCATTGTTTCATCTTTACCATTAACAGAATTAATCAATGGTTTACCATTATAATAACGACAAGCTTGTTCAATAGCTTCAAAATTACTACTATCTATTTGTAGTGGTAAAGAAATAACTTCTTGTAATAATTTAATTACATGTTTCATTATCTTTACTTCATTAATTCCAGGTAGACCAACATTAACATCAAGTACATGAGCTCCAGCTTGTTCTTGTTTAATTGCTTCAACAATTAATTCATCATATCGTTCTTCTTTTAGAGCTAGTTTTAATTTCTTCTTTCCTGTAGGATTTAGTCTTTCACCACATACTACAACATGATGATCAAATTCAACTGTTTTAGTTCCGCTTGATACTCTTGTAGCATTAATAGGAGTCAACTTTATTTTTTTACTAGGAAGATTTTTTTTCAAAGCAGCAATAAATTCTGGAGTTGTACCACAACATCCCCCAATGATACTGACACCATTGATTACATGTTTTAAACTTTCGTTTACGAAAGTTTCTTTATCCATGTTGTAACAAGTTTTTCCTTCTACTAAACATGGTAATCCAGCATTTGGCTGTATCATTACAGGAACTGTAGCTGTTTTTAAAATATCATTAATAATTGGTGTTAATTCAATTGGTCCTAAAGAACAATTAACACCTAAAACATCAACGTTTAAACCTTCTAAAACATTAACCATTGTAATAGGATCACATCCTGATAATGTTCTTAAATTACTTTCATATGTCATAGTGACAAAGATTGGTAGATTACTATTTTCTTTAGCTGCTAAAACCCCAGCTTTTACTTCATAAATATCAGTCATGGTTTCAAATAAAACAGCATCAACTTTATCTTTAGCTAAAAGAACTTGTTTTTTTATAATCTCATAAGCTTCATCAAATGTTAGGGTTCCCATTGGTTCTAGTAATTGTCCAATTGGACCAATATCTAAAACAATATAACTATCATTTTCTCGATTAGCTTTTTTTCGAGCAATAATAGCATTGTTAATGGCAGCTTCAATCATTTCATCATAACGATAGGGAGCATCTTTCATTTTCAAGGGATTAGCACCAAAAGTATTAGTAGTAATGAAATCAGCTCCAGCATTTAAATAATTAAGGTGAATATTTTGAATTAATTTGGGATTAGTGATATTTAAACATTCAGGAATATCTCCAGCCTTCAATCCTGCCTCTTGTAATTGAGTTCCCATTGCTCCATCAAATATAAGTATTTCTTCTTTTAATCTTTTTTGTAGCATCGTTGTCCCTTCTTTCTATATATACAATTTTCTAAATTTATACATGAAAAACAATGTTTGTTTAGTTTTTCATCACCAATACCAATTAAACCAATCATAGATTTTTGTGGTAATAACAAATTATTCTCTTGAACTGTTAAACCAATATGTTTATCACAATTTAATGCATTGACTAATTTTTTATTAATCTCAAGTGGGACATTACCATATCCAGGGCAAAATCGAAAGGTATGTTTGCCAAAATTTTGCTTTTCTTCAAATTCATCACATTTAATTTCAATGTAACTACTAGCCAAAGCATCCATAACAGTCATTTTAGTCATATCAATTATTGCATAGTAACGTAATAACTTATCTAATTCAATTCCTAAGGTACAAGCAATGACTACTACTTTGTCACAACTATCAAATAAATCAATTAAATCAGAATATTCAAGGGATAAATTTAATTCTTTAATTAATAAAGGATGATGTTCTAATGAAAAAATTTGATACATAAATTTAGGTTTTAATTTTTCAATTTCCAATAAACATTCATTTAAAAGTTTATCTGTTTGTTGATCAACTTGATTATTTAAGTAGCCTAAATACTTTAACGCATTTTTTTTAATCATTGATAAATTCGGCAAAAATATTATTTGTTCTAAGCAAGATTTCTTTAGCTATTTCAGGTTTATTCATTGTATAAAGATGAATTCCATCAACACCATTAGTAATTAAATCAATAATTTGATAAGTTGCATAATTCAGGCCTACTTCTTTCATTGCGTAAGGATTATTTTTAAAACGTTCAATCATTGCAGATAAATTATAAGGAATATTACAGCCGCTTAATTTAGCTATATTTAATAATGATTTAGAATTAGTAGCAGGCATTATCCCAGCAATAATAGGTACATTGATGCCTCTAATTCTAGCTTCTCTAACCAAACGATAATAATAGTTGTTGTCAAAGAAAATTTGAGTGATTAAATATTCGGCACCAGCATCAACTTTTTTCTTTAATGCTTGTAGATCTTCTTCTAAGGAAACAGCATCTTGATGTACTTCGGGATAGCAGGCTCCACTTAAACAAAAAGTATCAGGATAATTTTTACTGATGAATTCATTTAATTCACTAGCATATTTATAATAGTGAGGGGCGTTTACTGGATCATATCCTTTAGGGTAATCACCTCGTAATGCTAAGATATTCTCAATGTTATTTGTTTTTAATGAATTGATGATACGAGTTAGTTGTTTTGGAGTAGCATCAATGCAGCTTAAATGAGCGACAGCTTCAATATTATAATCATTTTTTATCTTAGAAGCAATTTCTACTGTATTTTCAGTAGTAGAACCTCCAGCTCCATATGTAACTGAAATAAAATCTGGTTTAAGTTTTGCTAATTCATCAATTGTATTATAGATAGAACTTATATCTCCATCATGGTTTTTAGGAGGAAAGATTTCAAATGATAAAGTAGGTCGCTGATGTAATAAATCAATAATTTTCATATGTATATTCTCCTTAAATAAATTATGTTAATTATAAAAAAAACAAGAGTTTTAGTCAACTAAAACTCTTATTACTTAGTTAAATCATAATAGTTATCTATAATTCCTTGAATAATACTTGTTAATTGGTTAGATAGTGATGATAATGCCATAATTGTAATTAGCCTCTGGTCATTATTATTGATGTCTAGATTAAAAGTATTGATTATTTTTAAAATTAATGGTTTTAATTCTTCATTTTGAACTTTTTTTATTTTAATAAATTGTTCATAGATATTTTCAAGTGAATCATCATTATCATAAATAGGAGCTAAGATATGTTTGATTTCCTGAATTGTAATTGTATTTTTTAAATTATAAATCAATAACATACCAATTATTTGTTCCTTTGTATATTTTTTTCCTTTTACAGGTTTAATTATACCAGCTTTAGTATAATTATTAATCATTGTTTTAGTTAGAAGTTTATCTTCATTATAACGCTTATTATCTTGAAGATGTTCTTCAAAGAGGGTCATGATTTGATCCATATATAAATCTAATGAAGGTATATCAGATGCTTTTAAATCACTTTTATTTACAACTTTATCAATAATCTCTATTAATTCTAATTTTTCCATAGGATCACCTCATTAATATTTTATCTTATTTTAATAAATATTTCAAGATATGGTTGACATGGATGTAATAAATGATATTATATCTATATAATACAGTTATCAAAACCACATAAGGAGGTTGTGTGATGAAATTTTTTAGAAGAGCGATGGATCCAGTGAGTAGTGAGACACATTTTATTGGTGCAGCTTTATCATTAGTGACATTAATAATAATGATGGTTGTAGCAATTATTGATGGTTCAAATCAGCAAACAATAATTGGAATTACTGTTTTTGGTTTATCGTCAATTTCTTTGTATAGTGCAAGTTGTATCTACCACTATTATAATGCTAGTGAGGATAATAAAATAAAATTAATTTTACGAAAACTAGATCATTCAATGATTTATGTATTGATTGCCGGAACGTATACACCAATATGTTTGTCTTATTTGGAATTTCCACATAGTTTATATTTTTTAATTGCTATTTGGTTAATTGCCATTATTGGAATTATTATAAAATTATTTTGGATGAGGGCACCACGATTCATTTCGACAATATTTTATCTCTTAATGGGGTGGGCATTGATTTTTGATTTACCCGCTTTTTCTGATGTGCCATTAGGGTGTTTTGGATTAATTGCTGCAGGAGGAATTAGTTATTCGATAGGGGCAGTTATTTATATTTTAAAAAAACCTAATTGGTTTAAAAATTTTGGTTTTCATGAATTATTTCATATTTTTGTAATGGTTGGTTCTGCTTTTCATTTTCTGGCCGTTATTATTTATATTTTATAAAGGGCCTTGGCTCTTTATTTTATTGTGGTTATTGAAAGATTATTGTATAATGGCGGTGGGTGATAAAAATGAATTTAACAAAAAGAAATAAATTATTATATTTAATTACATTGATTGTACTAATTGGTGGTGATCAGTTTACAAAACATCTAATCTCATCATCGATGCAATTAGGGCAATCACAGGAAATTATTGATAACTTTTTTTATTTTACATATGCTCATAATACTGGGGTAGCTTGGGGAATGTTAGCAGGACATTTATGGTTGTTTATCATTGTTGCTTTGATATCAGCTGTTTTAATGATTATCTTTTTTAAACGGACTAGAAAAGAAGAAATACTAACACGATTTGGGTTAGTCCTTACATTTGCTGGAATGATTGGTAATTTGGCTGATCGTATAGTATTAGGATATGTTCGTGATTTTATTGATGTGATTATTTTTAATTATAATTTTCCAATTTTTAATATTGCTGATGTGGCAGTAGTAATTGGGGTAGCATTGATAATTATTGAAATTATTTTTGAGGAGCACATACATGGAAAAATATAATATAATAGTTGATAATGAAGATAACTTTCGACTTGATAAAATAATTGCTTTAAATATGAAAGATTTATCAAGAACTATGATCCAGGAGATGATAAATCGTGGTCTAGTTAGTGTTAATGGTAAAATAACAAAAGCCAGCTATAAAACTAAACTTAATGATCAGATTGAAATTATGATTGAAGATAATACAGAGTTAGATATAGAACCTGAAAATATACCCTTGAAGATTGTTTATGAGGATAAGGATATAATTGTAGTTGATAAACCAACAGGAATGATCGTTCATCCTTCACCAGGTATTATAAAGGGGACTTTAGTTAATGCATTATTATATCATTGTAAAGATCTTTCAGGTATTAATGGGGTAAATCGTCCAGGAATTGTACATCGGATTGATAAAGAGACAAGTGGATTGTTGATGATTGCAAAAAATGATGCTGCTCATCGTTCATTATCTAATCAATTAAAAACACATAGTGTTACAAGACGGTATGTAGCGCTTGTACATGGAGTAATACCTCATGTCCAGGGTAAAATTGATGCCCCAATCGGACGAAATCCAAATGATCGTCAAAGTATGACTGTTACTAGAACTAATAGTAAAAATGCAGTTACTAATTTTACGGTTATAAAACGTTATAAAAATATGAGTATGATTGAGTGTCGTCTTGAAACAGGACGAACACATCAAATCAGGGTTCATATGAGTTATATTGGATATCCAGTATATGGTGATCCTAAATATGGTCGGCGTAAGGATGATTTTAGCTATGGGCAATTTTTACATGCTAAAAAATTGGGTTTTATTCATCCAACAACACGAAAATATATGGAATTTGAAAGTGAATTACCAGATTATTTTAAAGACAAATTAAATGAATTAGAGGAGGAAATAAAAGATGAGTAAAGTAATTAATTGGACTCAATACTTTATGGGAGTAGCTAAGCTTTCTGCATATCGTTCTAAAGATCCTAATACCCAGGTTGGAGCTTGTATTGTTAATAATGATAATAAAATAGTTGGTGTTGGTTATAACGGTTTACCTTGGGGGTGTGAAGATAGTGAATTTCCTTGGCAAGTTAGAGAAGGGGAGTTATATGAGACTAAATATCCTTATGTAGTTCATGCGGAATTAAATGCGATTTTAAATAGTACAGGAAATCTAAAAGGGTGTCGAATATATGTTTCATTATTTCCATGTCATGAATGTGTTAAAGCAATTATTCAAAGTGGTATTAGTGAAATTATTTATGAAGATGATAAATATAATGGAACTGATAGTGATCGAGCAGCTAAAAGAATGCTTGAAGCAGCAGGTGTTAAGTATACTAAAGTAGAACCATTTGTAATTGAGGTTAAATAAAGACCTCTTTTTTTGTAATAGTTGATTACCAGCATTAGATATGTGATTTTATATTGAATTGTAGTGATGATTAAATTTGATATTATTTATTGTAATTTTAGGTAAATTATTTTATTTCATGGATTTTTAATGAAAATACAAAAAAGCTTTAGAAGTATTAATTATTGTAGGTAAAAAGTAGATAAGATAGTTATTTTTGCTAAAAATCACAAATATGATGAAACAATATATGAAATAGATATCTGTTATTAAAATAAAGTGTAAAATTGTATATTAAGAGGTTTAGATAAAGAGAGAGAAAGATTACAGCGTTTGTTTTTTAGTGTTTTTTAGTATATTTTAAAGTATATACAGCATAATAAAAAGGATAACTATGTTATCCTAGATTAAATCTTTAATTCTTTTGTAATTAGTCATGTTAGTTTTTGTAACTTTGAATAACATTTTAGGTCCATATTTCTTTGCAATTTCAATTGCAGTAGTATCAACACTATTACTATTACCATGTGGCAATTTCATTTTTAGACTACGTGACATATTGGTAAAATATTGCAAATAGGCATATCTTGATAAAATCATTGAACAAATTATGGCTAAATACTTTTCTTCACCTTTTTGAACAAAGGTTAAGTCTTTAACAACGATAACTTCATTTTTTAAATAATTATAATAAGTTTTTGGTGAAACAAACTGATTAACTAGTTTGTTTTTAACAGGCATACCTACTTTTTGCATAACATTAGTTACGGCTTGATTATATAGCTTTGCTTTGATATTAGCCAAATTGTTCCCTGCTTTTACCATAGCATTATAATGCGAATTATCAAGAATCAACAAACTATAAATAAGTCGATCTTTTATTTCTCTAGCGATGCGAACAAGTTCATGGTTATCCATATCTTTTGGATCACGTACCCCAATGCTAAGCAGCCATTCAAAATCACGTTCATCTATGTAACAGGCTACAACACATAAAGGTCCAAAAAAATCACTAGATCCTGTTTCATCACAACCAATATGATTAATGTTTATATAATTATGAGAATTGTTTTGAATATCATCATTACCATTGGCTGTACTAGAGTCGCTAAAAGCTACAAGTTTATCGTAAGCATGCATATTAATAATATTCATTCTTTTTGAACTATTATTTCTTACTACATTCATGTTCATTACTTGTCCTCCTAGTCCTACTAACTTAGTATAACATATTTTTAAACTTTTTGACAGTATAAATTTGTTTTGCTACAATGTGTATTAAAAGAAATTGAGGTGTTTTCATGAATTTTGTAATAAATTCGCTATTTATTGACATAGTTATTACTTTTATTTTGTTATTAATGCTGATTTTTGGATATTTTAAGGGATTCGTTTATCGTGCTTATGATTTGGTGGCTACGATTATATCACTATTAGCAGCTTTATATGGATCTTCTCCATTATCTAATCTTTATACAATATACGAAGTTACAGGACTTGGTGAGGCTGTTGGTAAGGTAGTAAATCGGTTTATTATTTTTATTATTTTATTTATTGGATTAAAAGTAGTATTATTATTAATTGGAAAGATTATTAAACCTTTATTAAAAAAGGTTATTTATAGTTTTAAGTTATTTGAACAATTAGATAGATTATTAGGAATTGTTGCTAGTTTTTTTGAAGGAGTAATCATGATTTATCTGGCATTGATTTTTATTATCATGCCAATTGTGCCTGGAGGTAAAGAAAATGTAGAAAAGACAGTTGTAGCAAAAAAAGTATTAGAACTTGTACCAACGGTTACAAATGAAATTGAATCTTTAGATGTAATTAGTGAGGTAATTAATGATGGAATAAATTATGATAGTTTTGATGCTGATAGCATTTATACTATCACTGTTTCATTAAATAATGCCTATGATAAAGGATTACTTAGTCAAGAAGATTTAGAAAATTCATTATTAAAATATTATCGTGATATTGATAATATAGAAACACCAATCATATTAAATAAGTCACAGTATGATGAAGTAGAAAAATTGTTATTAAAAATAGATCGTAGTAAAATAGATATAGATAAAATATTAAATAAGATAATAGTGAGTGAGTAGAATGAAAAATACATATGATACATTAGAGTTTAATCAAATAAAAAATAAGGTTGAAGCATTTTGTATTAGCTCTTTAGCTAAAGATAAAATAGAGACTTTACAACCTTATCAGGATTTAGAAGATTTGAAATTAGATCAAAAATATTTAGATCAAGCAATGTGTTTGATTTATAAATATGGTCGCTTACCAATGGGGTATTATAATGATGTTGAACCATTATTATTAAAAGCAAATAAAGATGGAACTTTATTTGGTGAAGACTTTGTTCAAATTGTTTATTTATTGAATAATGTCAAAGAAATAATTAATTATTTATCAGATAAAGAAATTAAAGAAAATGAATTAGTTAATTTATGTAATCAGTTTATATTACCAAAACAATTATTAAAAGAAATAAATCGTTGTATTGATAGTAGTGGTAATGTTTTAGATAATGCTAGTAAAGAACTTAGAAGAATTAGACGTCAAATTTTATCAATTGAAGCTAACATTAGAACAAAAATTGAACAGGTAAAAGCTGCAAATAAAGATTATTTATCACAAGAAGCTATTTCTAGTCGTAATAATCATTTAGTATTACCTGTTAAAGCTGGTAATAAAAATATAGTTAAAGGAATTGTTCATGCAGTTTCAGCTACAGGACAGACGATGTTTATTGAACCTGAAATAATCGTTTCAATGAACAATCAACTAGTTCATGCTCGTGATGATGAATTAAGAGAAATAAATCGAATTTTAACAGAATTATCAAGAATGGTTAAAGATAATTACGATTTATTACATGAAAATCAAGAATTGATGGTAGAAATAGATGTTATTTTTGCAAAGGCTGGATATGGTGTACAAATCGATGGAGTTGTTCCAGAGGTATGCGAGGATTATAGTAGTTTTAGTTTAATTAAAGCACGTCATCCATTAATTGATAAAGATAAAGTAGTTGCTAATAGTATTATTTTAAATGAGCCTAAGCGAATGTTACTGATTAGTGGATCTAATACAGGAGGAAAAACAGTTGTCTTAAAAACTGCAGGATTACTTAGTTTAATGGCTTTATGTGGAATGGCAGTTCCTTGTATTCAAGCTGTAGTTCCGATGTTTGATCAGATCTGTGTTGATTTGGGTGATGAACAGTCAATAGAA
The DNA here is from genome assembly GCF_900102365.1 of Thomasclavelia cocleata. Classification (GTDB taxonomy): domain Bacteria; phylum Bacillota_I; class Bacilli_A; order Erysipelotrichales; family Coprobacillaceae; genus Thomasclavelia; species Thomasclavelia cocleata. The sequence goes on from NZ_FOIN01000018.1 coordinate 11,129, forward strand.
CAATCATTATCAACTTTTTCTAGTCATATGAAAAGGCTAGTTGAAATTACTAATGATGTAAGTGAAAAATCACTAGTATTGTTAGATGAAATTGGTTCAGGAACTGATCCAAAGGAAGGTCAGAGTATTGCTGAAGCCATTTTACGTTATTTACATAAGGTTAATCCGTTAATCGTAGCTTCAACTCATTATTCAGGGTTAAAAGAATTTGCTAAAAATGAAGAATATATTTTAGTTGCAGCAGTTGAATTTGATCAGGAAAAGATGATACCAACATATCGTTTGATTGAAGGTAGTGTAGGAAATTCTTATGCGATTGAAATTTCTTCACGATTAGGTTTAAAAGAGGAAATTGTTGAATTAGCATATCAAATTAAAGAAAACAGTTTAACTGATAGTGATAAATTACTTGAAAAATTACAAGATGAGTTGACTCAGGTTCAACTTGAAAGGGATCGTTTAGAGTTATTGACTAATGAAGCAAAAAATAAAATGAACCGATATGAGCGTTTAATTAATAATTTTGAAAAACAAAAAGATGAATTAATAGAAAATGCTAAACAGCAAGCTAATCAGTTATTGGAAGATTCTAAACAGGAAATAGATCTGGTTGTTGAGGAATTAAAAAAACAAGCTGAATTAAAACAACATGTAGTAATTGAAGCAAAACGAAATCTTGATTTATTAAAACATGAAGAAAAGAAAATCATTAATGAAGAGAAGCATGCTTATCAAGTAGGAGATATCGTTAAAGTATTGTCTGCTAATCGTCAGGGTGAAATTCTTTCAATTAATAAAAAAGGAATATTAACAATCAGCATGAGTGGATTGAAATTAAATGCAAAACCAGAAGAAGTTATTTTTGTTTCTAAAAAAATCAAACCTAAAAAAGTTAAATCTAATCTTAAATCATTGCGTAAATCAACTAATCAAAGTTATGAATTAAATATTATAGGTAAACGTTATGAAGAAGCTATGCTTTTAGTTGATAAATTTTTAGATGATGCTTTAGTTAATAATTATTCAATGGTTAGGATCATTCATGGAATAGGTACAGGAGTACTTAGAAATGGAGTGAAAAAAATGTTGGAGAAAAATAAAAATGTTGTTAGTTATCGTGATGGAGGACCGAATGAAGGAGGACTAGGGGCGACCTTAGTTTATTTTGAATGATGGATCGTAAAATGATAAAGAACAAGCTTTCATTATTACCGCTACAGCCTGGGTGTTATCTAATGAAGGATAAAGATGGAACGGTAATATATGTAGGAAAAGCTAAGAAGTTAAAAAACCGTGTTTCTTCATATTTTGTAGGAGCTCATAATTATAAAACAACTAAATTAGTTCAAGAGATTGTTGATTTTGATTATATTGTTACAGACTCAGAAAAAGAGGCATTACTATTAGAAATTAATTTAATTAAAGACTATTCACCTAAATACAATATTTCGTTTATGGATAATAAATATTATCCATATATTCAATTAACTAAAGAAAGACATCCTCGGTTAAAAATAGTTAGAAATGCTCAAAATAAAAAGCACAAACATTTTGGTCCTTTTCCTGATGGAACAGCAGCAAGAGAAACATTTAAACTTTTAAATCGCTTATATCCATTAAGAAAATGTAATCATATTCCTAAAAAACCATGTCTTTATTATTCCTTAAATCAATGTATAGCACCATGTATTAAGGAAGTAGATGAACAAAAATATAAGGAAATTACTTCAAGTATTACAAAGTTTATTCAAGGTGATACTAAACAAATAATTAATGAATTACAAGAAAAAATGTTTAATGCAAGTGAATTACAAAATTATGAATTAGCTAAAGAATGTCGGGATTTGATTAATCATATTCAACATGTTACAAGTAAACAGCATGTGCAGTTTAATGATTTAGTTGATCGAGATATTGTTGGATATTATCATGATAAAGGATATTTGTGTTTACAATTGTTTTTTATGCGAAATGGAAAACTTTTAGCACGAGATTTAAATCTAGTACCTTTACAAGATGATTTTCAAGATCAGATAATTACTTTTCTAGTACGGTTTTATCAGGAAAATACTGAGCCAAAAGAGTTATTAGTTCCTAAGGAACTAGATGTAACTTTATTAGAAGAGATAATTAATTGTAAAATTATTAAACCTCAGAAAGGTAATAAGGCTAATCTTGTTTCTATGGCTAATGATAATGCTAAAGAGCAGTTAGAAAAAAAGTTTTTATTAATTCAAAAAAATGAAGCAGCAACAATTGGGGCAATTAAACAATTAGGGGATTTATTAAATATTAAATTGCCAAGAAGAATTGAATTATTTGATAATTCTAATATTCAGGGAGCTTATGCAGTTGCGGGAATGGTTTGTTTTAAAGATGGTGTTCCTTCTAAAAAAGATTATCGAAAATTTAAAATTAAAACAGTTGAAGGTCCTGATGATTATGCTAGTATGAAGGAAGTTATTTATCGTCGGTATTTTCGGGTTTTAATGGATGGTTTAGAAAGACCAGATTTGATTATTGTTGATGGTGGCAAAGGTCAAATAAAGGTTGCTAAAGAAGTTATTGATAGCTTAAATATGGGGATCATGGTTTGTGGTTTGGCTAAAGATGATAAACATTCTACTTCGGTATTATTAGATAGTAGTGGAGAAATTGTGGAAATTAATAAAAAAAGTGAATTGTTTTTCCTGTTGACAAGGATGCAGGATGAAGTTCATCGTTATGCAATTAGTTTTCATAAAAATGTACGTTCTAAATCTTTATTTCAATCAATATTAGATAATGTGGAAGGGATTGGTCCAAAACGTAAAAAACTGTTATTAAAAGAATTTGGTAGTGTTAGACAGTTAAAAAAAGCGAATTTAGAACAATTAGAGAAAGTTTTACCTAAAGAAGTAGCATTAAATCTTTTTAATATCTTAAAAATTGACACCGATAAATAAATGTTTTCATATATTACATTATGAGGTGAAGCAGAAGATGAATATTATCCTAACGCCAAGGGAGAAAGAAATCTTTAATCTTTTAATTAAAAATCAATCAACTAGGGAAATTGCACAAACACTAGGAATTAGTGAAAAGACGGTACGTAATCATATTTCTAATGTTATACAAAAGTTAGGAGTTGATTCAAGAATACAAGCTGTTTTTGAATTGATTAAATTTAAGGAATTAGAATTGTAATAGTAGGAGATAGAGGACTAGTGATAAATATCTAGTCCTTTAAAATATTATTTGAAGTAAATTTGATTTTTTGTTTTTGAATAGCTGATTAATAATATTAATTATACTTTTATGTATACTAAGAATATTAAAATATAAGTGTTTTTATCTAAAGAATTTTATTTAATAAAAAATGGTTAGTTTAGTTGTAAAAAGATAGTGATTTAGCTGTATTGGTAATTTTTATTTGGAAATAAAGATTTATTTAAAATTAAGTATTTAGATATTTTTTGAGTACTATTTTTATTATGGTTTTTTATTAATAGTTAGTATATAATGAAACAAGGTGATGTTATGAAGTTAAAAAGATGGCATTTATATTTGATTGTAACTTTGTGTTTTGTTATGGCATTTGTTGCAATTAATCGTAAATATGATCGTTTTTATCGGGTTAATGGGATAAATAATGATAATCGAGCGTTGATTGAAATGTATTTAGATGATGATGAACAAGAGTATTTAGTTGAAAATGCAATACCAGTAGATAGATTTATTAAATATATTGAATATCCAGAATTTAAATTGGAGTATTATGAGTTCTATAATGCTTTGGATAGAACAAAAAAATATCCTAATTATAATGAATTGATCAATGTAGGTAATCAATTAGTGAGTAAGTTAGATGAGTCGTTTGCAAATACTGCTCTATCTAAATGTAATATATTAATAAAAAATGATTTAATTAGTGCATATATTAACCAGGAAAATTTTGATTTTGATAATATTGAATATTACCAGTTACTTCGTTCGATATATGATGATAATGATTATACATATGTTAGTGATACCAATACCTATTTAGAGATAATGAAAGAATATGATGACTTAGAAGAAAAGAAATTATATACTGTATTTAAACAGTTAAGTAGTAATTTTACCAAAACTTCATTAGTGACACTTTTTAACCATGAATTACAACCTAATGCTAAAAGAATTTATAACCCTAGTGAATTATCACTAGTTGTAAATAATGAAGCATATATTGGTGGTTATGAGCCAAAAAACCAGGTTGTTACAGTTGGGATGCCTAGAGTTAGGTATTCTATGTATCTTGAAGAAGAAACGTGTAATAACTTAATGGATATGTATCGAGCGTGTTATGATGAAGGTTATCGAGATATGATCTTGACAGCAGCATTTATTAGTTATGATGTTGCATCATTAGAAGATAAGGGAGTTATTCCTGGGTATAATGAATACCAGCTGGGAACTACTGTAAATCTGCAAAAAAGTGAAATAAGTGTTGCTGATTTTAATCAAACAGATATTTATCAATGGTTGATTAATCATTGTCATGAATATGGTTTTATTTTACGATATCCAGCTGATAAAGTAATGGTGACAGGGCATGAATACAGTCCAACGACATTTAGGTATGTTGGTAAAGATATTGCTACTGAATTATATGAACAAAATTTAGCTTTAGAAGAATATGAAGATAAGGGAGATAAGGAGTAGTTAGATGGAAAGAGCGATAGGGGTTTTTGATTCAGGTGTAGGTGGCTTGACAGTATTAAATTCGATTAGGTCGTTACTACCGAATGAAAATATTATTTATATTGGGGATAACTATCATTGTCCTTATGGTGATAAAACTCCAGAACAGTTATTTGAATATGCAAGTGGAATAGTTGAGTATTTTATTGAACAAAATGTCAAATTGATTGTTTTAGCATGTAATACTACAAGCTCAACAGTATTAGAAAGCTTACAAGTGGCATATCCACAAATAACGATTATTGGCGTAATCGATGCAACTGTAGAGGATTTTATAAGCAGGAAAGTAGATAATACATTAGTTATTGCAACTTCTGCAACTATTAAATCAAAAAAATATCCTGATACAATAAAACAAATAGATTCTTCAATAAAAACTTATTCATTAGCTACACCTAAATTAGTTCCTTTAGTCGAATCAGGAATGTATAAAGAAGGAATTTATGAAGTGTTACATGAGTATCTTGATAATTATCTTGGCAAAGTTCAGTCAATCATTTTAGGATGTACTCATTATCCTATTTTAAAAGAGCAAATAAAACGTGTTTTGCCTAACATAGAATATGTCTCTAGTAGTGAAGCAATTAGTAAAAATGTTAAAGCATTTTTAGCTGATAAGAATTTATTAAATATCAATCCTGATAATTATATAAAAATCTATACAACTGGAGAAACAGAAGAATTTAGATATTCTTCTTCAGGTTTTTTCGATTATACAGGATTAAAGGTTGAACATATTGTTATAAAATAGATATTTGCAGATGCGAATATCTTTTATTTTGGTATTTTCAGTTTTTTATCTCATATATTAATATTGGGGTGATTTAATGAGAAAAAAGTTACTAACAGGAATTTTAATTTGTGCTAGCTTAGTTATTTGTCTTATTTGTATAAAACAAGATGACAATAAACAAGAAACTAAACAACCACCAGTTAAAACCAATTATCAAACAGTTGTTTTTAGAGATGACAATAATACATTAATACCAATTGAAGTAGATTTAGGGCAGGAGCTAGAAAATGATGCTAAGTATCGTAATATGATAGAAGTTATGAAATCTAAAGATTATGAATATTTAGGATTACACCCGATCTTAGATTCAAATCTCCAAGTTAATGCTATGGCAATGAATGAAAAATCATTAACATTTGACTTTAGTGATAATTTATATGTAAATAATAACCAGGAAGCATTAGATATTTTTGAAATGTTTTCTTATGTTTTTTGTGTGAATGGGATTGAAAAAGTGAATTTAAAAATTGATGGTAATGATATTAGTGAACTGCCTAATAGTACTGTTCCTGCTAGCTGTATTACAAATAGGTTAGGAATCAATAATTTTGAGTCTTCAACTAATTATTTGTATAAAACAACTCCCGTAGTTGTTTATAATACTCAGACAATTAATAATCAAGAATACTATGTTCCAGTTACAAAACGTGTAGAAACTACAGAGAGTGATATTGATACTAAGGTTTCCATCATGTTGAAACAAATGGAATATGAACAGCCTTTATCGTTAGTACAACAATGTTCTTTAAATGAAGGGACTCTACAGATTCATTTAGCAAGTAATATTTTAAATGATAATGAATCAATTGATAATACTCTTTATAATCGTATTGTAAAATCTGCAAGTCATTTAGAAAATGTTGAAAAGGTTTTGTTATTTATTGATGATCAAGAAATAGCTCCAGTAGAGGATGTAAATGGAGAGGTTGACAATCGTATTAAAATGTAATTTAAATTTAGTCAATAATTGTGTATAATAGTTATTGGTGATAGGAATGAAGAAAATAGTGGTAATATCAGATAATCATGGACAGCAAAGTATGCTTGATAAAATTAGAAAATTAGAGTCAGATAGTGATTATTATGTTCACTGTGGTGATAGTGAAGCTTTAGAAGAACGATTAAAAGGCTGGATTTGTGTTCGAGGTAATAATGACTGGATTGCAAGATTGCAAGATGAAATAGTTTTTGAAGTTGAGGGGGTTAATTTTTTAGTAACTCATGGTCATCGTTATGGGTATTTTAATCGTGAAGAAATAATGGTTGATGATTTATTGAGACATGGATGTGATGTTTTATTATCAGGACATACACATGTCCCTCAATGTGATGAAATTAATGGTTTATATTTAATTAATCCAGGTTCAACAACATTGCCACGACAAGGTAGTAATAAATCTTATTGTATTATTTTTGTTGATCAAGGCGAAATTAAGGTTGAATTTAAAGAAATAATATAAAAATACTTGCACATCTCTTTTGGATATGTTATTCTATATAGGCAATCGGAAGAGAGGTCTACGTAGCTCAGCTGGATAGAGCACACGCCTTCTAAGCGTGCGGTCAGGGGTTCGAATCCCTTCGTGGACGCCATTTAGAAAATAAGAAGTCTAAACACATTTATTAATATAGTGTTTAGGCTTTTTTTTGTTTACTACTAAGTTTAGATGAGTAGATAATTTGCTGGTAAATTGTTTAGGTATAAGGTGAATATGTGAGGTAGCTAATATGGAAGATTTAGATAAATTATTTGAACTTATTATAAAAATCGAAAAAGAATTAGACAATTCTAGCAATAGTTGTTTTAATGATGAAATGACATTGATGTTAAAAATTATTAATTGTGAATGTAACTATATTGTTTTATTAAATGATTATATAAGGCTTCAAAAATCAAAATATAATTAAGTTATGATGCTTTAAATAAATTATGAAATATATTAAGTTTTAAGCTAATAGTAATTTGAAAGTTCTTACTCACTAAAAATAAGAAATTTCAAAAACTGTTGTATTTACCAGTAAAACAAGAAATATTTTTTTACATTTATTCTAAAGTGGGTAAGAACTCAATATCATTGATTTAATTTTTTTGTTTATTGTTTTTGTCAGAATTCATTTTAAATGTATAAAAAAGCTTTACATATATTGAAATTATATTAAATGAATTTTTAATACATCATTTTGATTGCTTTTAAAATATGTTTTTTAGAATTGTGGTATTATATAAAGAATAATATGTAAATTCATATTGAAATGTCACTTCTTATGTTTTAAGGGATTTAAATTTGAGTGTCATGTGGCTAAACAGGTAATATTATATTTAAAATGATATATGAATTTAATAAGAGAGACATGTAAAAAATACTAAAATTCAAAAAACTTATACTTGCATATTTTTTTGTTTTATGCTATTATTTATAAGCAGTTAATAGAGGTCTACGTAGCTCAGCTGGATAGAGCACACGCCTTCTAAGCGTGCGGTCAGGGGTTCGAATCCCTTCGTGGACGCCATTTATAAATTACACACTTCGGTGTGTTTTTTTGTACTAAAATCCTTGTTTTATAAGGGGTTAGTATTTTCGTCTTTTCTTCACTTTTATTTTTTATATTTCGTTTTTATTAGTATTTTTATAAAATTCCACCATTGTCTCCAATACGAACAAAGATAGTTCGGTATGAATAGCATACCGAGTCGAAATGAAATCATCATCTCAGTTGTTACGCCTTATTTATCTATTAATTTTTGGGGAGATTTTTTTAAGAGCTTTGTATTACGAGGGTTCAAATTCCTCTGTCTAGAATGTAAAAATATCTTTTTCGTATTCCACAGACATTAAAAAATTACCTTGATATACATCAAGGCTTTTTATTTACTATAAATAGGGAGTAAACTATTTAGAGCTGACATATAATGTATTGGAAACTTGAGTGTAATACAATTGTATTATTTATATTTTAGAGTAAATGATTTTGCAATAGTTATGGCAGAAATAGTTTTAGAATATGATATATATTTAAAATTTAAATTAATAATAATTTTTTAATCAAAGGGATCAAAAGATATATCTTTGCTAGTGGTTAGATAAATTTTTAATAATTGTGAATAACATGTGATTTTGTTAATAAATAAAAAATGGCAAATTATTTTTCGCCATTTTGTTGTGATAGAGATTCTTGTTGATGATATACAAGTTTGGAATATTCACTTGGAGTAAGGTTAAAGCGTTGTTTAAAGGCTCTTGAAAAATAATGGATAGAACTAAAGCCAAGCATATATGCAATTTCTGTGACAGTGTACTTGTTTTCAAGTAATAATTTTTTACTACGATTTAATTTTAAATCAGTTATATAATATTTTGGTGTTTTATTAACGTTTGTTTTAAATAATGTTTGTAATGAACTGCGGGAAATTGAAAAATTATGGGTTATATCTTCAATTGATAAAGGCATGTTGATGTTTTCATCAATATATTTTGCAATTTGTTTAAATAAGTCATAACGATATTCTTGAATATTTGGTGTTTTAGGTGCACCTTTTTGAAGTTGATTATCTTGTAATAAGTGAATTATTGTTTCTTGGAGATAACACAACATTAATGTTTGTGAATAAATATTTTGTTTATCACTTGTTAAAGATAGTTTATTTAATAAATTATGAAGATTATCATTAAGATGAAATACTGTATTTAATAATTTTGAATCATCATTGATATCCATTTCAAAAAGAATTGTTAAGTATGAACAAGTTTGATTATCACCAACTTTTTGTTGATGAAATTGGTTAGGTCCATAAATCATTAAGTCATCAGCATGCAGAGTATACCAAGTATCTTCAACAAAGCAGTCTAAGCTGCCATGATCAATGTATGTAAGTTCATAAAAATTATGTTGTTCACCTCTAAAGTAGTAGTCTGGTTTTTTGATATTGTAATAACACCCAACAATCTGTGGAATTGATAAAACTGGGACAATTGGCCGATAGATATATGGTTTCATAAGATTTAAAGCAATAAATTTAGCATCATGGGGGATGATTAATTTGACTGTCTGTTTCTTATTTTGAGGGATGATATTAAAATATTGAAATGGTTTAATAATTAAGTTTAGACGAATAGAAAATAAATCGAACTGATGTAAGTCTTTACTAACGACAATATTTGCGAAATTAGCTGACTCAACTCGTATTTCTTTATCACAATAAAACATTGTTGTTAATAGATGGCTAGAGATAGCAATCTCTTTATAAATGTATTTATTTTTTTTATTGAAAGCTTCGTTATAAACAAAACCATATTTTTGAAATTGTATATTTGTTGTTTTGCAAAGCATAGCTCCACTCCTTTTAATAATCTAATTGTATTTTATAACAACGTTGATAAAAATAAAACAAAATAATTAAAAAAACTTATATAAATAAAATGACGGTATGACCGTCACTAAAATAAACCTAATAAAACCTGCATTAATAAACATACTCCAGTGATTGCTACCCAACAGCTAAACCCTAATAAAATAGGTTTGCCCCCACTTTTTACTAATTTTACGATATTAGTATTTAATCCAATTGCACCCATTGCCATAACAATAAAGAATTTACTTAATTCTTTGATTGGAGCAGTAGTAGTATTTGGTAAATTAAAAACTGTTGTAATTATAGAGGCTAAGACAAAGAATAAAATAAAATATGGAAAAATCTTTTTTAAATTTACTTTACTATTACTTTTTTCTTTATCACGAGTTCGCTTAAATGCTAAAAATAAGGTGATTGGAATAATTGCTAGAGTCCTTGTAAGTTTTACAATAGTTGCCTGATCTAACGTATTGCTGCCATGAATTCCATCCCAGGCAGTAGCTGTGGCAGTAACAGAAGAAGTATCATTAACAGCACTTCCTGCAAATAAACCAAAACCATCATTTGATAAACCTAGTATTCCACCTAAAGTAGGAAAAACTAAAGCTGCTAAAATATTAAAAAGAAAAATTACTGAAATGGCTTGGGCAATTTCTTCATCATCAGCTTCAATAACTGGTGCTGTAGCAGCAATAGCTGAACCACCACAGATAGAAGAACCAACCCCAATCAAGGTAGCTGTTTTTGAAGGAATTTTTAAAATTCTGTATAAAACATAAGCGACAACTAGTGATACTGTAATAGTAGAAATAATAATAGGTAACGATGAACTGCCGATTTTTAGAATATCTTTTAAATTCATTCCAAATCCTAATAAGATTACAGCATACTGTAAGATTTTTTTTGAAGTATAAGTTACCCCGCTTTGAATCTTACTTTTATCTTTGAAAAAATGAGTGATGATCATTCCAATGATGATTGCAAAAACTGGACCTCCAATTAATGGATATAATTTTCCTAAATAACAGGCTGGTAAAGAAATTGCTAAACATAAAATGATACCTAAAGCATTAGTTTTAATTTTATTCATATGTATCTCCCTTCGATCGATGTTATTATACACAATTAAAACAATAAATAAAAATTATATATATTTATATAATGATAAAAATATGTTATGATTGATGAGGTGATAAAATGTTAGATTTTCGAATTGATACCTTTTTAGCAGTATGTAAATTTATGAATTTTACTAAAGCTAGTCTATACTTAAATATTACCCAACCTGCTGTTTCTAGTCATATTCGTTATCTTGAAAATTATTATAATATTACATTGTTTTATTATTTAGGAAAAAAGATGCAATTGACAAATGAAGCAAAAATATTATTAGAATATGCAACTACACTAAAACATGATGACATATTTTTAAAAAAAAGATTTCAAGATATGAAGATGAAACAGACATTGGTTTTTGGAGCTACTTTAACAGTAGGTGAATATATGATGCCAAATGTAATTGATCATTTTTTAAGTACAGAAAACAATGTGATGATAAAAATGAAGGTTGCAAATACTAAAAAATTATTGAGTTATATGAATGAAGGTAAGATTGATTTTGCTTTAGTAGAAGGATATTTCAATAAGATGGAGTATGATTACTTATATTATTGTCAAGAGTTATTTGTTTGTGTTGGTTCAAAAGAATTTGGGATTGATGCTGTTGATGATATGTCTGAGTTATTTAAATATAATTTGATTATTCGTGAAGAAGGGTCAGGATCTAGAGAAATAATTGAACAATATCTAAGTGATCAGAATCTAAGTATTAATGATTTTAATAATTTAATTGAGATAAGTAATATTAATACTATAAAGCAATTGGTTAGTAATAATCATGGGATTACTTTTATATATCGTGTTGCAGTTGAAAAAGAATTGGAAATAGGGTTATTAAAAGAAATAAAAATAGCTGGTTTGTCAATTAAACATGATATTAATTTTGTTTGGCGAAAAAATAGTGTTTTTGCAGATTATTATCGACAATTATTTAATCAGTATTTTGAGGTTGAATAATCTTAAAAATATAGTTATTTTTACATTGCAAAATAATATAGGATCGTTATAATAGTGTGATGAGGGGTGATGAATATGCCTTTGACAGATGATGATTTTTTAAAAGATAGTAAATTAGAGCTTTATAATGAGGTAATTGAAAGTCTACAAGCTCAAGAACATAACGATGATGATATTAATTATCAATTTGATTTAGAAGATGAAAAGTAAATGATGTATCAATGATACATCATTTTTAAGGAGAATGTATGATTGAAGAATATATTGCAAATAATCAATTTCAGGATGCTTTAGATCTATTAACTGATTTAGATGATGAAACAGTTCGTTATCAAAGATTGGTTTGTTTATATGGATTGGGTGAGTATCATAGAGCTAAAGCAGAAGGAATGTTAGCTAAAGCAAAAGCAAGTAATACATATTATGATGTTATAAGTATTTATATAGCTTCATTAAAGGAATTAGAGGAATTTGAAGAAGCAATTGATATTGTAGTTGAGGAATTATCAATGCCTTATATTCCTTATGAATATGAAACTGTCTTTAATGCTGCTCATGATGAATTATTATTAGCTAAAAGAGAAGCTAATGAAGGGATGGAACGACACAATAATGCTTTTAGTTTAGAAGATATGGAAAATATCTTGATGAAGGATATTTTGAATGAAGATCTTTTATATATGGCAATTGAACAAATGGAAGGGATCAATATTCGTCGTCTTTTACCAGCCATTAGAATCTTTTTAAAAGATAGTAGTAAACCAAGTTTTGCTAAAAGCTTATTAATTGAGTTAATGATTGATCAAGAGATTGATGAAGATATGATATTGATTAAAAATGGAATTGAATATGATATTAATCCTAGTTATGCACCATTAGTATTAAATCAAGAAGTTGGTGGAACAATTTTAGCATTATTGAGTGAAGGAATTGAGGATGAAAATCCATCTTTATTTTGCCTTTGTGAGCAGTTTTTAAATTACTATTTGTATTTGATCTATCCTAAATATATAAATGAGTATGATTATCGTTCACTTGCAGCTGCTATTCATTATCATTTGGCTTCGATGCAATATATTGATTTAGAGATAGATGATATAGAAATGCTTTATAATTGTGATGAAGAAGAAATTTTAGAAAAATTAAATGAAATTAAACAAATTGAATATTAAACTCACAAAAATTAGGATATTAATGTTCAAAAAAGTTGAATTAATAATATTGTTAGTATATAATACGTGATGAAACTAAAGAAGGAGAATTGTATGAAAATCGATAATAAAAAATTAGAAAATGCGATTGTTGAATTAACAGTAGCATTTGATGTAGATGAATGGAAAGAAACTCAAAAAAAAGCATTAAACAAATTAGCTAAAAAAGTTAAGATTGATGGATTTAGACCAGGGAAGGCACCTATTGCTATGGTTAAAGCAAGAGTATCTAAAGGTAGTATCTTAGAAGAAGCTACTGATATGATCTTACAAGCAAACTTTGTTAAAATCTTAAATGATGCTAAGGTTGAACCATTAGCACAACCAGCTTTAAATATTAATAAAGTAAGTGAAGAAGAATTAGAAGTAAGAATATTAGTTCCTGTAAAACCTGAAGTTGAACTTGGAGAATATAAGGGATTAGAAGTTAAGAAAACACGTGTAACAGTAACTAAAAAAGAAATTGAAGAACAATTAACAAATTATCAAAGTCAATTTGCTGAATTATCAGTAAAAGAAGATGGAAATGTTGCTGATGGTGACACTGCTGTGATTGATTTTGAAGGATTTATTGATGGTGTTGCTTTTGAAGGTGGAAAAGGTGAAAATTATCCATTAGAGATTGGTAGTGGTTCATTTGTTTCTGGATTTGAAGAACAATTAGTTGGTATGGGTGTTGATAAAGAAGAAGAAATTAAAATTACATTCCCAAAAGATTATGGAGCTGTAGATTTAGCTGGAAAAGAAGCTGTTTTTAAAGTAACTGTTCATGAAATTAAAGAAAAACATTTACCTGAAATTGATGATGAATTAGCTAAAGATGTTAATATTGATGGTGTTGAAACTTTAGATCAATTAAAGGATCATATCAAGGCTAATATCAAAAATCGTAAAGAAAATGAAAATGAACAAAAATTCATGGATGATATCTATGATGCATTGATTGCTAATTCAAAAGTTGAAACTAGTGAAGCTTTATTAAAAGAAGAACAAGAAATGTTATTAAAAGAAATTGAACAAAATTTACAAAGACAAGGTTTAAACTTTGAAGTATATGAACAATTTACTGGTAAGAATAAGGATGCAATTAAAGAAGATGTAAAACCACAAGCAGAGAAACGTGTTAAAATAAATGCTATTCTTGCTGCTATTATTGAAGAAGAAAAATTAGTTGTTAGTGATGAAGAATTAGAAACTGAATTACAAACAATTGCAGATTATTATAAAAAAGAGTTAGCTGAAGTTAAGAAAATTTTTGAAGGAAATATGAGCCGAATCGAAAATGATTTATTAACTCGTAAAGCTATTGAATTAGTAAAAGATAACTTAAAGAAATAAAAAGGCGCTCATGCGTCTTTTTAGTAAAATAGAAAATAGGAGGAATTAAAGTGAACGAACAAACTGTATTAACTTTACCGGTAGTTTGTACTAGGGGCATGATCGTTTTCCCAGAAAATAAATTGACATTAGATGTTGGACGTCCTGTGAGTTTAAAAGCACTTGAATTAAGTACTAGAGAGCATGATAACAATATAATCTTTGTCTCTCAAATCAATCCCTTAGTGGATAATCCTTCTTTTGATGATGTGTATCATATTGGTACAATTTGTAAAATTGATCGTAAAGTACGTCGTGATAGTTCAGGTACAATTAAATTAACTGTAATTGGTGCAAAAAGAATCAAATTAGAAAATTTTATCGAAAAAGAAGGTGCTATTTATTCTACAGTTACGGTTCTTGAAGATGAATTTGGTGATCGTAATGAAGAAATAGCTTTAGTTCGTAAAACTACTTCATATTTTGAACAGGCAAAAAGAAGTATGCCTAATATGCCTTTAGATTCTATCAATCGTCTAACTAGTGGTGTATCTGCAAGTGTTTTAGCTAATACGATTGGGCAATACTTACCAATTGATTTTAAACAAAAGCAACAAATCTTAGAGACAGTTAATGTTAATGAACGATTGTTATTAGTTGCTAGTTCAATTGAATCTGAAAAAGTAATTGGTGAGATCGAAGAAACGATAAATCGTAAAGTACGTGAAAGTATTGATGAAAATCAACGTGAATATTATTTACGTGAAAAATTAAAAGCGATAAAAGAAGAGTTGGGTGATACTGTTCCTAAAGAAGATGATGCAGAAAGTATTCGTGAAGAATTAGAAAATAATCCTTATCCTCAATATGTTAGGGAAAAAATTGAAGAAGAACTAAGACGTTTTGAGACAATGCCTGCTGCTTCATCAGAAGCAAATGTTGTTAGAACATATATTGATTGGATGTTAAAAGTCCCTTGGTATCAAGAAACCAAAGATGTAGAGAATATCCAAAAAGTTGAGGATGTTTTAAATACAGATCATTATGGTTTAGAAAAAGTTAAAGAAAGAATCGTAGAACACTTAGCTGTAAAACAGATGACTCAAAATCTAAAAGCGCCAATCATTTGCTTAGCTGGGCCACCAGGAGTTGGGAAAACTTCACTTGCTAAAAGTATTGCTAGAGCATTAGATCGAAAGTTTGTTAAAGCATCATTAGGAGGCGTTAAAGACGAAGCTGAAGTTAGAGGGCATCGTCGTACTTATTTAGGATCTATGCCAGGTAGAATTATTCAAAGTATGAAAAAAGCTGGGGTTGTTAATCCAGTCTTCTTATTAGATGAAATTGATAAGATGTCTAGTGATTATAAAGGTGATCCAACTAGTGCAATGCTGGAAGTACTTGATCCTGAGCAAAACAGTCAATTTTCTGATAATTACTTAGAAGAACCTTATGATTTGTCTAAAGTACTGTTTATTGCAACAGCTAATGATTTAGGAAATATTCCAGCACCATTAAGAGATCGTTTAGAAATAATTGAACTTTCTTCATATACAGAACAAGAAAAATTAATGATTGCTAAAAATCATTTAATAAAGAAACAATTAGAGATGCATGGTTTGAATTCTGAGCAGTTAATTTTTGAAGATGATGCAGTAATGGCTATTATTCGTCATTATACTCGTGAAGCTGGGGTACGTGATTTAGAACGATTGATTGCTAAAGTTTGTCGTAAAGCAGTTTTGGTTATTTTAAAAGGTAAAGAGAAGAAGATCATTATAACAACAGAACTTGAACAGTATCTTGGTAAAGCACCATTTGAACATACTAAAAAATTAGATCATAGTCAAATTGGAGTTGTAACAGGAATGGCTTATACTCAGTTTGGTGGAGATATTTTACCAATTGAAGTAAACCATTTCCAAGGTTCAGGTAAATTTATAATTACCGGACAATTAGGTGATGTAATGAAAGAATCAGCTTCGATTGCCCTTGATTATATGAAAGCTAATAAGGATAAATATGGTCTTGATAAAATAGCTTTTGATAAAGAGGATATTCATATCCATGTACCAGAAGGGGCAGTTAAAAAAGATGGTCCTAGTGCGGGGGTAACCTTAACAACAGCAATTTATTCAGCGTTTAAAAATAAACCTGTGCGTAATGATGTTGCGATGACAGGAGAAATTACATTAAGAGGTAATGTTCTTCCAATTGGAGGATTAAAAGAAAAATCTATATCTGCACATCGTTCAGGAATTAAAAAGATTATTATTCCTAAAGATAATGCAAAAGATATTGATGATATTCCAAAATCGGTTCAAGATGATTTGGAAATTGTTTTAGCTGATCATATTGATACAGTTTTAGAACATGCATTAGTTAAATAAAAGGGTTAAAAGACAACCCTTTTTTCATATCTTATGATACAATGAAAGAGGTGATAAAAAATGGTAAAAATTAAAAAAGCTGAATATGTACTTTCAGCAGCTTGGAAAAGTCAATGGCCTGAAGAAAGCTATCCTGAAATGTGTCTAGCGGGTCGTAGTAATGTAGGGAAAAGCAGTTTTATAAATGCAATGTTAAATCGTAATGGTTTAGCTAAAGTTTCTAGTACTCCTGGGAAAACAAGAACATTAAATTTCTTTAATGTTAATGATGCTCTATACTTTGTTGATGTTCCTGGGTATGGATATGCAAAAGTTAATGATAATATCACAAAACAATTTGGTAAAACAATGGATGAATATATTACATTACGTTCGACATTGAAAGGATTTATCTTATTAGTTGATTATCGTCATAAACCAACTAAAGATGATGTAATGATGTATGAGTTTGTTAAACATCATAATGTTCCTGTTTTGGTTGTGGCAACTAAGGAAGATAAACTCAAAAGAAATGATTTAAAGAAAAATGAAAAGATAATTAAGGATACATTGGGATTTCATCCTGAAGATAAATTTGTTCGTTTTTCAAGTTTAAAGAAAATAGGTATAGAAGAAGCTTGGAATTATATTTATGAATTATGTGATATTGATTTTAATTAGACAGCTTGGCTGTCTTTTTTCATATTTTAGTTTTTTTTGCATATAGTTTGGTGGGAGGTAATTATGCAAAAGATATATTTTGAAAAGTGGGTTGATTTGAATCATCAGTTGAAAGATTTGTTATCTTTATCGGTTGATGAGTCGATTAATTACAAGATTGAAAGTGTTGGGGTTAGAGCAATCGGAAGTTTGATTGTTAAAGGAGAGTATAACGAAGGTAAGAATTTTGAAGAAAATATTGAAATGGATGTTTTAGCTACTTTTGATAAGATTGTAGATCAACGAGATTTTAATATTAAAGTTGAAGATTTTGATTATTTTATTAAAGATGGGAATGTACAGATTAAAATTGAAGTCGGAATTCATGGTGTAGTTGAAGGAGAAGATCGTTATGTAAGAGATGATAGTTTTGCAAATGAAGATACTTTGGAAGAAATTGAAAATCTAATTCGAGAAGATAAGCCAGTCGAAACTAAAACAGTCACACCAGTAATGGAAGCGGTTAGAGAGACAGAAGTAATTGAGGAAAATAAGCCAATTGTTGAAGTAAAGCCCGTTAAAAAGCCTGAGGCAGTGAAAAGAGTGGAGGTAGTTGAGAAACCACATGCAGTTTATCAAGATGTCGTAGTTGAAAATAGTGCGACGTTTGTTCCTGAAGTCAAGGCTAAAGAGGTAACTGTTGATAAAATAGTTTCATCAAAAGAAACAGCAGTGACAAAGGAGGCGATGGTGGCAAAAGAAGCGGCAGTAGCAGAGGAAATTAGCGAGCAGTTACAAGAAAAAGTTTATCAAAGCAAATCACGACCAATCTTTCAAGATACCAGTGATAGTGTAGGTACTTATTATTTATACATTGTAAAAGAAAATGATAGTTATGGTGATGTGGCTACTCGTTACAGTGTGGATGAAAATATAATTCGAGACTACAACCAGGATAAAGTATTGGAACCTGGCAGTGTTTTAATTATTCCATATGTATGTAAGTAAGGTAATTAAGGAAGCCTATGCATTAGAAGTTATTGGTTATATAAAGGTATCTAAAAAAGTTTATAAAGTTAAATGTAAAGAAGGCTTTTTTTGCTTAAAGTTTGTGGAAGATAATAGTATAACAGTTGTATGGGATCATATTGAGAGTTTGCATTTAAAATGTTTTTTACCAATTATTAAGAATTCTCGTCAACAAATATTGACAACTAGTGAGGGTAAAACTTTTTATCTTAGTCCTTGGTTAGCAAATGATAATGTAATAATTAAAGAATTAAAGTTAAAGTTTTATTATGAATGTCTTGCTTATCTTCATACAACTTCATTTTTTAATTATAGTGTTTCAAAAAGTTTTTTTAAACGTCAAATAGAAGATATTGAAAAGATTATTTGTGAGCGAAAATTATATTATGAAGAATTGATGAAAAATTTTGAAACGCTAGCATATCGTAGTCCAACTGGATGGATGTTTGTATTAAATTATCATCGAATAGAATGTTGTTTAAATAATGCTTTAGAGTTGTTGGAGTGTTATCAGAATTATGTTTGTAATTTAGATTCAATAAGATTATGTTTAACTTATAATAATTTTAATTATAATCATATTATGATGAAAGAAAGTAAATTGATTTCAATTGATTATATTAAGATTAATTTATGTATTTATGATATTTATAATATGTATCAAAAAATACCAGAACTTATTTTTGATTTTGATATAATTTTAGATAGTTATTTTTGTAAATTGAAATTATTAAAAGAGGAAAGATTATTATTACAATGTTTATTACATGTAGTTCCAATCATTAAATTAGATCATGATGAAATAAATAATATTATTACTATGTCAAGGTTACTATATTATTTAGACTCTATTTCTTCATTAAATAAAAAGCTTTCAATTGACTAGTAGGTAGGATT
The DNA here is from genome assembly GCF_900102365.1 of Thomasclavelia cocleata. GTDB lineage: Bacteria > Bacillota_I > Bacilli_A > Erysipelotrichales > Coprobacillaceae > Thomasclavelia > Thomasclavelia cocleata. The sequence continues at coordinate 30,554 of NZ_FOIN01000018.1, forward strand.
TTGTTAGAATGGTTTTAGCAATGATCAGGAGGAGTAAATCTAGAGGCTTTATAGAGAGTCCCTTAAGGTGGAAATGGGATAAGATAATAGATTGAAGGTAGCCTAGGAGCATGTTTATTGAAAGTAGTAGGTAGACACGTATAACTGCGTTAAAGTTTTGAGACATAAGTTATTATGTGAAGTAAGGTGGTACCACGAGCATTCGTCCTTATGACGGTGCTTTTTTATTTTGAGGAGGAAAATATGGACAATTCAATTATTTGGATATTTTTTGCAGGTGCTTGTATTTTCTGGCTATATTCTGCTAGTGGGAAAATGAAAGCTCAACAAAAACAACAAATAGAATATGAGGAGAATCGAGTCAAATATCGTAATTTTACAAGTGAGATATTTGATGGAACTCCTGATGATGAACTGACACAAGCGGTAATGTTTCATATTATGACAAAAGAAGATAAATTGTATGAGGGAGAAGAAATTAAAGGCAGTTTAAAAGATATTTTAACTCATGGAGAGTTATTGGTTTATACGATTTGTCAAGTTGAAGCTTCAATGAAAGGGAATCAAGGTTCGATCCACACTTTTTTTATTCAAGAACCTTACTGTATATATCGATCTTATGCTAAAGAAGCATTTGAAGCTGTTGGTTGCCATGATGTTGTAGAATTAATGGAGGCTGCTGAAAAATTGGCAGTAATGATTGAAAATGATGAGGATACAGAAATAGATGATGATAGTGATTATGGTAAATACAATTTTGCTGACTTTACTGATGAATTAAAGTCAATGCTTAAATCATCTGATATTGTATTGAAAACAGGAAAATATATTAGAGAGAATAAAAATGATTTTATTGATATGGAGGTAAAGACTGATGAGTAAACAATTAGAACCAAAATACAATCACCATAAGGTTGAGGAAGGAAAATATCAGCATTGGATTGACAAAAAGTATTTTGAAGCTGGTGATACTAGTAAAAAACCTTATGCTATAGTAATTCCCCCTCCTAATGTAACTGGAAAATTACATTTAGGGCATGCTTGGGATACAACTTTGCAAGATATGATTATCCGTTATAAAAGAATGCAGGGATATGATGCGCTATGGTTACCAGGAATGGATCATGCTGGAATTGCAACACAGGCTAAAGTTGAGGCTAGAATGCGAGAAGAAGGTATTTCACGTTATGATCTAGGACGTGAAGGTTTCTTAGAGAAAGCCTGGTCTTGGAAAGAGGAATATGCTTCTATTATTCGTTCACAGTGGGAAAAATTAGGATTATCATTGGATTATTCTAAAGAGCGTTTTACTTTGGATGATGGTTTGAGTGATGCAGTTAAAGAAGTATTTGTTAAATTATATAATGAAGGATTGATTTATCAAGGGAAAAGGATTATTAACTGGGATCCAGTGCAACGAACTGCTTTAAGTAATATTGAAGTTATCCACAAAGAAATTGAAGGGGCAATGTATTATTTTAAATATCAAATCGTTGATAGTGATGAACAACTAATTATTGCAACAACTCGTCCAGAAACAATGTTTGCAGATCAGGCAATTTTTGTTCATCCTGATGATGAAAGATATACGCATTTAGTTGGTAAAAAAGCAATTAATCCAGCTAATGGTGAATCTTTACCAATCATGGCTGATAGTTATATTGATATGTCGTTTGGAACAGCAGTAATGAAATGTACACCTGCTCATGATCCTAATGACTTTACTTTAGCAAAAAAATATAACTTAGAAATGCCAATTTGTATGAATGATGATGGTACAATGAATGAAATGGCTCATAAGTATCAGGGAATGGATCGTTTTGAATGTCGTAAAGCATTAGTGGCTGATTTTAAAGCAGCTGGAGTAGTTGATCATATTGAAAAACATATGCATCAGGTAGGGCATTCAGAAAGAAGTAATGCAATCGTTGAACCATATTTATCTAAACAGTGGTTTGTTAAAATGGAACCACTTGCTAAAGCAGCATTACATAATCAGTTAAAAGATTCAAAAGTAAATTTTGTACCAGAACGATTTGAAAAAACATTTAATCAGTGGATGGAAAATATTGAAGACTGGTGTATATCTCGACAGTTATGGTGGGGACATCAAGTACCAGCCTGGTATCATAAAGTTACTGGGGAAGTTTATGTAGGTAAGACAGCTCCAGAAGATATAGAAAATTGGAAACAAGATGAAGATGTTTTAGATACCTGGTTTTCTAGTGCTCTTTGGCCGTTTTCAACTTTAGGGTGGCCTAATGTGGATAGTGAGTTATTTAAGCGTTATTTTCCAACTAATACCCTTGTAACTGGTTATGATATTATTTTCTTCTGGGTAAGTAGAATGATCTTCCAATCATTACATTTTACTGAACAAAGACCGTTTGAACATGTTTTAATTCATGGATTAATTCGTGATGAACAGGGAAGAAAGATGTCTAAATCATTAGGTAATGGTGTAGACCCAATGGATGTTATTGATGAATATGGTGCTGATACATTACGTTTCTTTTTAACAACCAATTCAGCACCAGGAATGGATTTACGTTATATTCCTGAAAAGCTAGAATCGTCATGGAATTTTATTAATAAGATTTGGAATAGTGCAAGATTTGTTTTAATGAATATTGATGATGAAATGAAATATGAAGATTTATCTTTTGAAAATCTTAACTTATGTGATAAATGGATTTTAAATCGTTTAAATGAAGTTATTTGTGAAGTTGATATTAATATGGATAAATTTGAGTTTGTTAATGTAGGTAGCGAATTGTATAAATTTATTTGGGACGATTTTTGCTCTTGGTATATTGAACTTACAAAGGTTCATTTAAATAGTGATAATGATGAAGAAAAACAAGCTAGTTTAAATACTTTGGTTTATGTACTAAATGCAATCGTGAAGATGCTACACCCATTTATGCCGTTTGTAACAGAAGAAATTTTCCAAACAATTCCTCATTTAGAAGAATCTATTTGTATTGCTTCATGGCCAGAAGTGAATAAACAATTTAATGATGAAACAATAAATGATCAATTTATATATTTAATTGATATTGTAAAAGGAATTAGAGAAATTAGAACACAATATACAATTAAAAATGCAATTGAAATGCCTTATTCTATCAATACTAAAGATATAGCTTTAGAAGAAATAATGAATCAATGTTTACCATACATCAAAAAATTATGTAATGCTGTATGTCAGGGATATAATTTGGAAACAGGTGGAGAAGTAGCTAATATTACAATTAAAGGTGGTAATTCTTTACTTGTAGAATTGGGTGATTATATTGATAAAGATGCGGAAAAGGAAAAATTATTGACACAGTTGAAAAAACTTGAGGGTGAAATAAAACGTTGTCAAAATATGCTTTCTAATGAAAAATTCACATCTAAGGCACCTAAAGAAAAAGTTGAATTAGAAAAAAATAAATTAGCAGATTATCAATCTAAATATGATGCTGTTAAAGAAAAAATTGAGTTAATGTAATAATTAAGAGGCTGTAACGACTTAATAGTATTTTAACTATTGAAAGGTTGTCAGCCTTTTTTATTCAATTCTAATAGATTATTTACTCACTAAAGCCCTTTTACATACAATATGGTTTATTTTTATAAATAATTTATTTTTTATAAAGTAAAATTGGTAATTATATTGTAAATAATAATAAGAGGTTTAGTGGATGTGTGGCCTGAAATAAAAGAGGAGGAAAAAAAGATGAATGAATTACAATTAAGTAGTCAGATGCAAATATCTGGTGGTGGATTTACGACAGTATTTTTTTGTGTGATAATGGGTACAGCAGTTTATAAGATGGCTAAGTCAGCGGCTGGACGGCTATCAATTCCAAGGATTATTTCAATTGAATGGCGATAGAATGAAGGAATTGCCTGTTTCATCACAAATGCAAGTCAGTGGTGGTTTTGTAATTCCGTTTGTTGTTTCAGTGATTGCTGTTGCAACAGCAATTAATGTTGCGAGATTATTAAAAGGGCATTATTCTATTACAAGACATCGTTAATATGGAAGGCTAAAAGCCTTTCATATTTTATAATTATTTGCATATTCTTTATTGGAGGTAGAATATGAAGATAATTAGATTTATTGTAGTATTAGCAGTAGCATTATCAATATTATTTGGTAGTTTCTATTTAAAGTTTTTTTCATCAATTTCGAGTAATATCAATGCTTACATAGTACAGATTGGAATTTATAAACAGGAAGAAAATGCAAATGAGATGATTAAAAAACTAACAGATTTACAGCAACCTAATTATAGATATCAAAAAGATAATAATTTTGTTGTTATTGCAGGAGTATTTTTAAATGAGGAGGAAGCTAAAAAAATGGGAAATGTTATTAGTGAAAAAGGAATTACTTGTGTAGTTAAACAAGTTAATTTTACTAGTGATTTTAAAGAAGTTATTGAACAACAAAACTATGAAGCAATTATCAAAGAGTTAAGTTCATGAAGATAAAAAATTATCCTCAAGAAGAACGACCACGTGAAAAAGCATATCATTATGGGATAGAAAGTTTAAATAATGTAGAGCTTTTAGCTTTGATTTTAAGAACAGGCAGTAGACAGGAATCAGTATTAGAATTAGCACAACGGGTAATTAATGAGGTTGGAGGTTTAAATTATTTAAAAGATATTACTTATCACCAGCTTGTTTCAATTAATGGGATAAAAAAAGCTAAAGCGATAGAAATATTAGCAGTAATTGAACTTACAAAAAGATTAAAAAATACCCAAATGACAATGCCTGTTATTAAAGAACCTAAAGATGGTTATGTGTTAGTTAAAGATAAATTAATGTTTGAACAACAAGAACGTGTAATTGTTCTTTGTCTAAATTCAAGATTAGAAGTGATGAAAGAAAAAACTGTATTTATAGGTAGTAATAATATCTCTATTATTAGTGGGAGGGAATTATTTAAAGAAGCTTTGATTTGTGGTAGTAGTCGAATCATGGTTATTCATAATCATCCTTCTGGTAATCCTGAGCCTTCACTTCAGGATATTGAAACAACTGAGCGATTATATAAAATGGCTGATGAATTAGAGATAGAAGTAGTTGATCATTTGATTATTGGAAGAAATAAATTTTATAGTTTTGCATCAAAAGAGATTTTTGAGGTCTAAAGTTAATTGATTATTTTATATTAATGCCTTATAATGAAGTGGACGTGTGAGGTGATAATTTGAATAATCGAAAGAAACAACGAAATAGAAGAATTATTTTGATAATTACGGTTGCCATTATTGTTTTTTCAAGTATTTCCTTAATATTTTCTAGAACACAGTGGGGAATTGAAAGAATGATTAGTGATTCAATAGCCGTGGTAGAGTATTATGTAATAAAAAAACCAATCGAATTTGTGAGTAATTTGTTTAATGAGTATAATGAATTAAAAGATGTATATAATGAAAACAAGATCTTGAGAGCTAAGTTAGCAGCATATGCAAGTGTAGAGGTTAATACTGATGTATTATCTAATGAAATTGAAGATTTGAAAAAGATTACAAAACTTGATCATTTACCTACTGAATATAATGTAAAAACTGCTACAGTAATTGCTCGAGATGCTGGTAGCTGGACTAATGAAATAACTATTGATTTAGGAAGTATGGCAGGAGTAAGTAAGGATATGGTTGTTGTTGCTTCTAAAGGAATGGTGGGGAAAGTAACATCAGTTACTGAAGTTAGTGCTACTGTTCAATTATTAACAACTGAAAAACCAATATCTGATTTACCTGTTCAAATTATAAATGGTGATCAAAATATTTATGGTTTATTAAAACGTTATGATGTTGAAAGTAAATGTTATGAAGTTACATTGTTAAGCAATATTGATAAATTAGAGGATAATGCTAAAGTTATTACTTCTGGATTAGGTGGTGATCAAAAAGCACCAAAAGGAATATATATTGGTACTTTTGAGGGTCTTGATTCTTCTAGAGATGGAACAACAAAAACACTTAAGGTTAAGCCAGCAGAGGATTTTAGTGATTTAAGTTATGTATCAGTAGTGTTTAGAGGAAATGTTGATGAATAAGAAATTATATCGATATTATTTAGTAATGGCTTTAAGTTTTATGGTTGATAGTGTAATTAATTATTATATTCCATTTAATTTTGATAAATCTGGGATCACAATTATTCCTTGTATTGGTTTGATGATGTTTACATTATTAAATAATACGATTGGTGATGAGCATCGTTATATTTTTGCAACAGTTACTGGATTGTATTATGCAGTTGTTTATGCTAATAGTTTATTAATTTATGTTTTATTATATTGTTTATATGCTTTTTTAGGTAAAAGATATACAAAATTAGCAACTTTTACCCTTTTAGAAATGTTTATAACTGTAATTGTGACAATAATCGTGCAAGAGATTGTGTTATATTGGTTAGTGTGGATAACTAATATAACACAGCTTTCAATTGCAACCTTTGTGGTAAATCGTTTATTACCGACAGTAGTAGTCAATATGTTTTTGATTGCTCCGATATATTTTATCCATAAGAAATTAGGATTCGAGGGAAAAGTCAATGCATATCAAAGTAAAAGGGGTTAGTGGTCATCTAGTTTTTGTTTTTGATGATAGTCAAGAATTTAATAGTTTAATGAGTGAGTTAGAAAGCCTTTTAGAGTCTCCGTTACTTAAAAGTGATGGTTATTTTCCAAGGGCTTTTTTTGACTTTAAAAGTCGAATTTTGAGTGTTCATGAACTGTCAAAATTATTAGAGTTATTATTTGAAAAACAAGTTTTATTATTTGATGGCATTAATATGGTAAAAAAAGAACAAAAAAATGATATTAAAGTAATTAAAAAGACAATTCATTCAGGTGAAGTATTAGAAATAAATCAAGATACATTAATAATTGGGCAGATAAACCCAGGGGCAATCGTACGCTTTAGTGGAAAATTATATGTAATGGGTCGTGTAAGTGGTTTTATTGAAGGTGTTAATGCAAAATCAAGAATTAGTGGTCAGTGTTTTAAAAATGCTCATATTAGAATTAATGGAGTTTCTCGACAAAGTTATACAAGTTCTGAGCTTACGATGCTTTATTATAAAGACAATGAAATATTCTTAGATAAGGGGGACATGATTTATGTCTAGAGTTATTGTAGTTACTTCTGGTAAAGGCGGGGTAGGTAAAAGCAGTATAAGTGTTAATTTGGCTAGTGCCCTAGCTTTTTCTAAGTTTAAGGTTTGTTTGATTGATGGCGATTTTGGTCTTAAAAATCTTGATGTCATGATGGGTTTAGAAAACAGAGTTGTTTATGATTTGAATGATGTTGTTGAGGGTCGTTGTACGATTGAACAAGTATTGGTAAAAGATAAAAGAATAGCTGGTTTAAGTTTATTACCTTCTTGTAAGTCATTATCATTTGAAAATTTAGATACTGAAATAATGAATTCTTTAATAGAAAGATTAAACAAAGATTTTGATTTTATTATAGTAGATAGTCCAGCAGGAGTGGAAAAGGGATTTGAATACTCTGCTTCATTAGCTGATGAAGCAATAGTAGTAGTGAATCTTGATGTTTCATCTTTACGTGATGCTGATCGTGTAGTGGGATTATTGATGAAAAAAGGAATTAATACAATTAATATGATTATTAATAAGGTAAATGTTGATGATATCGAAAGTTCTCGTTCACTAACAATCAATGATGCTAAAGAGATATTATCATTGCCATTACTTGGAATTGTATATGATAGTCATGATATGATAGAGGCTAATAATCGTGGTGTACCAATCTTTTTGAATGAACATCATTTATTACATAATTGTTTTATTAATATTTCTAAACGTTTATTAGGACATCAGGTACCATATTTAAAATATAAAAAGAAGAGTTTAATTCGTCGATTTTTTTATTCATAAATCAAGTCTTTAATTTAATTGGTTTCATATAATGAATTAGGTGATATGATGAATGATCTTGATGATGTAAGAAAAAGAATGCAAAAAAGGCGTCAAATTAAACAACCATTGAATGATGATAATTTTAAATGTTTTTATAATTTTATGGTTAAGTTTATGGTTGTGATTTTAGTAGTTTTAGTTTCAGTGTCATATGTTAAATTAAACCCAGGTTCAAATTTAAAAAAAATGATTTTAAATGATGCTAATTATAAGATGGTTACAAGCTGGATATCAGATACACTATTTTCTTTTCTGCCTTCTGATGATGTGAGTGTGTCAAGTGAAATTAGTTATCAGCATGTAGAAGATGATTATTATAAAAATAATAGTAATGAAGTTTTAAGTATAGAAGCTGGTCGTGTTATTGAAACAGGAACAGATGAGAGTTTAGGTGGTTATGTAGTTATTTTAGGTAAAAATAATGTATCAATTACTTATAGTGAAATTAATAATGTGATGGTGGCATTATATGATGAGGTTGATCAAGGGATGGTACTAGGAAGTTATGATAAAAAGTTTATTTTACAATTTGAGCATCTTGGTAAAGAGATAAGTTATGAAGAGTATCAAAGGATGGAATAATTGGTATATCCATCCTTTTACTTTGATTTATCTTTTAATTAGTGTCTTAAATGATAATTTTTTTAATTATATTAGTGCACTGATTATTGTTTGTGTTCATGAGTATGGTCATTATTATTTTGCTAAAAAGTTTGATTTTGAAATTGATAAAGTTGAGATCTTTCCTTTTGGTGCTTTTTTAAGTGTAAATGATTATGGGGTTCATCATATATGTGAAGAATTAATTATGGTGATGGCAGGTTTAGCAGTTCATTTACCTATTTATTTTATTATTGAAATATTTATTGGAAGTCAATATTTATTAGAGGTAAATCGTTTAGTCTTTATTTTTAATCTTTTACCAATTTATCCACTAGATGGCTCTAAAATGTTATTGCTTTTATTATCATTGGTTAAAGATTATTATCAAGCAATTAAACTGCAAATAAAAATATCATTATTATCCTTATCGGTATTGATTGTATTATATAATGAAATTGGATATTTACTTGTATATTTTTATTTATTATATGCAAATTATGAATATATAAAAGAATTTCGGTATATGATCATTCGCCTTTATTTAAATCGATTCCAACAAAATAAATATAAACTTTATAAAATAAATCGCAAGTACAGTTTTTATCGACCTTATAATAATATTTATATAATAAATGGCAAAACATACCAAGAAGAGCAGGTTCTACATTTTTTAATAAAAAAACTTAAAACTGATTGACTTTATTGGATAAATTTAATATAATCACTAATGTTGTAGACCTCTAGCTACAACCGCACATAAGAGGTATTAAAGCAATGCTGCCTTGGTTGGCGAGTCTTAGAATATTAATAGGAGGTGCGATATGTACGCAATTATTGAAACAGGTGGAAAACAAATTAAAGTTGAAGCTGGTGATACTATTTTTGTAGAAAAATTAGATGTTGAAGCAGGAGAAAAAGTGGTTTTTGATAAAGTATTATTAATAGGAGATAAAACTACTAAATTAGGTACTCCTTATGTTGAAGGGGCTACTGTAGATGCTACTGTTGAAAAACATGGTAAAGAAAAGAAAGTTGTTATTTATAAATATAATGCTAAAAAACATTACCACAAAAAACAAGGGCATAGACAACCATATACAAAATTAGTAATTAATGCTATCAATGGATAATGATTAATGTATTAATTAAAAAAAAACAAAATCATATTATTAATCTCAAAATAACTGGACATGCTGGTAGTGATGTATATGGTAAAGACTTAGTCTGTGCTGGAGTATCTACTGCTGGAGTTGGGGTATTGAATATGTTATCTAAAAAAGGCTTTTTAGATAAGAGTATTGGAACAATTGAGATTGATGAAGGATATATAAATATAGTTGTTAATCAAGTAGATGAAGTTTGTCAAGTGGTGCTAGAGACACTTGAAGTAACTTTAGATACGATGGTTGAAAACTATGGTCAATTTATTAAGATATCTAAAATGGAGGTGTAACATATGATGTTCAAATTAGATTTACAATTATTCGCTTCTAAAAAAGGGGTAGGGTCAACTAAAAATGGTCGTGATTCTAAATCAAAAAGATTAGGAGCTAAATTATCTGACGGGCAATTTTGTACTGCAGGGTCTATTATTTATAGACAAAGAGGAACTAAAATTCATCCAGGTACTAACGTAGGTAAAGGTGGAGATGATACTTTATTTGCTACTGTTGATGGAGTTGTAAAATTCGAAAGACTTGGTAGAGATAGAAAACAAGTTTCAGTTTATCCAGCTGCATAATTTAATCCCTGAAAAGGGATTTTTTTGTGTCAACTGGAGAATAATAAGAAAAGAGGTGGATTTATGCAATTTATTGATAAAGCAAAAATTAGAGTAGAAGCTGGTAAAGGTGGAGATGGAACTGTTGCATTTAGACGAGAGGCTCATGTCCCTAAAGGTGGACCAGCTGGTGGTGATGGTGGAAAAGGTGGTAGTGTTATTTTTGAAGCAACAACTTCATTATCAACATTATTGGATTTAAAATATAATAGTTTATATAAAGCTCCCGCTGGACAAAATGGAATGGCTAAAAAAATGCATGGTAAAGATGCTATTAATACACTGATTAAAGTACCTGTTGGAACAGTGATAATCAATGAAGAAACAAATAAGATCATGGCAGATTTAACAGAAGATAAACAGCGTGTGGTAATTGCTAAAGGTGGTCGTGGAGGTCGTGGGAATGCTCGTTTTGCAACTTCTAGAAATCCTGCACCACAAATTTGTGAACGTGGTGAACCAGGTGAAAAATTCGATTTACAATGCGAATTAAAGTTATTAGCTGATGTAGGATTAGTGGGATTTCCTTCAGTTGGTAAATCAACACTACTTTCAGTAGTATCAAGAGCCCGCCCAGAAATAGCTGATTATCATTTTACTACTATTGTTCCTAATTTAGGGGTTGTTCAGGTAAAGGATGGTCGCAGTTTTGTTATGGCTGATTTACCTGGATTGATAGAAGGTGCTGCTCAAGGTAAAGGGTTAGGTCATCAGTTTTTAAGACATATTGAACGCTGTCGAGTAATTGTTCATATTATTGATATGGGGGCAGTTGATGGTCGAGATCCTTATGAAGATTATGTAACAATAAATAAAGAGTTAAGTGAGTATCAATATCGTTTATTGGAACGTCCACAAATTGTTGTTGCTAATAAAATGGATGAAGAAGGGGCTGAGGAAAATCTTGCTCGTTTTAAAGAATTAGCTGGTGAGGATGTTAAGGTTTTTCCAATTAGTGCTATTATCCATGATGGTGTTGATCAGGTTTTATATGCAATTGCTGATACTTTAGCAGCTGCTCCAGTATTTACATTGGAGGAAGATAATGAACAAAATACTGTTCTTTATACAATGGAGGATGAAGAAGAAAAACCATTTGAATTACATAATTTAGGTAATGGAAACTGGAAAATTACTGGTAAACGGATTGAGAGAATGGTTGCTATGACTTCGTTAGTTAGTGATGATTCATTAAAGCGTTTATTAATCAAGCTAAGAAATATGGGGGTTGATGAAGCTTTAAGAGATGCTGGGGCTAAAGATGGAGATAATGTAACAATTGCTGATTTTGAATTTGATTATTTTGAATAATTAAAATAATGCTGGATAAAATAACTTAAAATTATTTTGTTCAGCTTTTTTATTGCGAATCAAAAAAGTAAGAAAAATAAAAGAAGTGTTTTAGATATAAAGGTGGTATAATGATATGGAAAGGGTGATCGTATGTCAGTTTATTTAAATCCAGGAAATAAATCTTTTGAAATAGCAATAAATAGTGAAATATATGTAGATAAATCATTGTTGATTGAGTATACAAATAAGGTAATTAACACTAATATGCAATATGTTTGTGTTTCAAGACCAAGACGTTTTGGAAAGAGTACAGATGCAAATATGTTAGTTGCATATTATTCTAAAGGGTGTGATTCATTAAAGTTATTCGATAATTTAAAAATTAGTGAAACTGAGTTGTATCAAAAACATTTAAATCAGCATAATGTTATTCATTTAAATATGCAGGATTTTTTAAGTGAAACATATGATATCGAAAAAATGATACAATTAGTAAATGACTCACTTATTTGAAAATTACTTATAGAATATAAGGATTTATTGTATTTTGATAAAACAAAATTAGTTAGAGTTCTTAATGATATGTACAATCAAACTCACAAGACATTCATATTTATTATTGATGAATGGGATTATATCTTCAGGGAATATTCTCAGAATAAAGAAGCACAGAATCAATATTTAGATTTTTTAAGAAATCTATTGAAAGATAAACCTTATATAGAACTTGCTTATATGACAGGAATCCTGCCGATTAAAAAGTATGGGACACATAGTGCTTTAAATATGTTTGATGAAATTTCAATGATTGATCCAGGTATAATTTATGAATTTATGGGTTTTATAGAAAAGGAAGTCAAGAACTTATGTGCAAAGTATGATGTTAGTTTTGATATACTGAAACAGTGGTATGATGGTTATCAATTAACAAAAGAGATATCAGTATTTTCACCTAGGTCAGTAGTTGCTTCAATTACTAGAAGAATATTTAATAATTATTGGACATCAACAGAAACATATGAAGCTTTGCAGATTTATATTGATATGAATTTTGATGGGCTTAAGGATGATATCATATGATTATTGTCAGGAGAAAAGATTAATATTCAAACAACATCATTTCAAAATGATATGACTTCCTTCAAATCAAAAGATGATGTGTTTACTTTGTTGGTTCATTTAGGATATTTAGCTTATAATCAGGATACAAAAGAAGTATGTATACCTAATAAAGAGGTTATAGATTCATTTGTTCAATCAGTTAAAAATTCTTCATGGGGAAAAACAACTACTGCATTGATAAACAGTGATGAGCTTTTAAAAGCAACATGGAATTTAAATGAAGAAAAAGTTGCTTATTATATTGAACAAGCTCATTTGGAAACATCGTTATTACAGTATAATGATGAAAATGCTTTAAGCTATACTATATCACTAGCATATTATCGTTCGAGGGATTTTTATACAATAGTAAAAGAATTACCAGCAGGGAAAGGATTTGCAGATATGGTGTTTATTCCTAAAGGAGATAAACCAGCAATGATTATTGAATTAAAATGGAATCAGGAAGTAGAAACAGCAATCACCCAGATTAAAGGAAAAGAATATTATTTTGGCTTAGAAAAATATTTAGATAACTTACTTTTGATAGGTATTACTTATGATAAGGATAGTAAAAAATATATTTGTCAAATAGAAAAATATGAGGGTTAAGTCCCTCATATTTTAGTAATGAAGCTAAAGTTTTATAAATAAATTTATTATTGAACAGCTTTATTTTAGTTGGTTTTTTTAATATTCGGTGATATAATTGTTGAGAAACTTTTGATATAGATTTGAGACGAAAAAATAATTAACATATAGTATAATAATAACGTAAAGGAGTCTATCATGTATAGTTATATAATTGGAAAGGTCGTAGAGATTAATATTGATCATATTGTAATTGAAAATAATGGTATTGGATATTTGGTTTATGTAAGTAATCCTTATGAATTTGTTAAAGGTAAAGAGATTAAGGTTTATTTGTATCAATATGTTAAAGAAGATGGTTTGCTTTTATATGGATTTAAAACTAATGAAGAAAAAGAAATGTTTTTAAAGTTGATCTTAGTAAAAGGAATTGGGTGTAAAACAGCAATTGGAATTTTAGCTACTGGTGATGTAACAAGCATAATTAGTGCAATTGAAACAGGTAATGTAGCTTATTTAAAAAAAATACCAGGAATTGGACCAAAAGCAGCTCAACAGATTATATTGGATCTCCAAGGTAAATTTAAAAATACGACAACTACGATTATAAATAATAATGATTTAGATGAAGCATCAGAGGTGCTTGTAGCATTAGGATATAAGAAATCTGAGGTAGATAAAGTTTTGGCAGTTTTATTAAATGAAAAGCTAGATACTAATGGATATGTAAAAAGAGCACTTAGCTTATTAGTGAAATAAGGAGGTAGCATATGAGCAGAAATGAAATTCTTGATGCTAATATATGTGAAGATGATGAAAGCAGTTTAAGGCCTTCATCGTTTGATGAATATGTTGGACAGACAAATTTAAAGGAAAATTTAAAAGTTTTTGTTGGTGCAGCAAAGTTGCGAGATGAATCACTTGATCATGTTTTGTTATATGGACCACCAGGTTTAGGAAAAACAACAATGTCAATGATTATTGCTAATGAAATGGGGACTAATATTAAGATTACTACTGGACCAAGTATTGAAAAGACAGGGGATTTAGTTGCGATATTAACAGCTTTAGAACCAGGAGATGTATTGTTTATTGATGAAATACATCGTTTGAATAAAGTCGTTGAGGAAATATTATATCCTGCAATGGAAGATTTTTGTGTTGATGTTGTTATTGGTAAAGAAGCTTCGACTAGATCGGTGCGAATAGATTTGCCTCCTTTTACTTTAGTAGGTGCTACTACACGGGCAGGAGATCTGTCTGCACCATTACGTGATCGTTTTGGAATTGTTTCTAAATTAGAATATTATGATGAAACAGATTTAAAAACGATAATTGATCGAACTAGTAGAGTTTATCAAATGCCAATGGATGATGATGCTAAAACAGCATTAGCCATGCGTTCTAGAGGGACACCACGAATTGCTAACAGGTTATTTCGAAGAGTTCGTGATTTTGCTCAATTTAATGGTGAAGATGTAATTACAAAAGAAAGAACTATTGAGGCGCTTGATCGTTTAAAAGTTGATCAATTAGGTTTGGATGATGTTGATCATAAGTATTTATTAGGGATTATTCATCGTTTCAAAGGGGGGCCAGTAGGATTAGAGTCATTAGCTGCTTCAATTGGTGAAGAGCCTCAAACATTGGAGGATGTGTATGAACCATATTTATTACAAATTGGATTAATTAAAAGAACACCAAGGGGAAGAATTGCTACTTTTGAAGCATATAATCATTTAAATATTCAAATGGAAGACTAGTTATTCTAGTCTTTTTTGTGAGGTGATGTAATGAAAAAGCATGAGATTATAGGATTGTTTGTATTAATGATTATATCTACAATTTATTCTTTAAACTTGCCTGAAGCTGAAGTTAAACAAATTACAAGTAATCCTCAAATTAAGATCGTT
Organism: Thomasclavelia cocleata; assembly: GCF_900102365.1. Taxonomy (GTDB): domain Bacteria; phylum Bacillota_I; class Bacilli_A; order Erysipelotrichales; family Coprobacillaceae; genus Thomasclavelia; species Thomasclavelia cocleata. The sequence continues at coordinate 45,792 of NZ_FOIN01000018.1, forward strand.
GTTGAAGGTAAGTATAATCAGACTCTTACTTTTGATAAAGCTCCAACAGTTGAAGCAGTTTTTAAACAGTTAAATATTAAGAATATATATGGCTTTGATGATAAAACTGTTCTACCTACAAGAACAGTTTTTTATATTCCTGAAGGTGAAAATCTGATTTCTTTAAATAAAGCAACAAAAGAGCAATTGATGACAATAAAGGGGATTGGGGTTAAAACCGCTGATAAAATAATTGAATATCGTCAAAAAACACCATTTTGTACAATTGAAGATATTACTAAAATATCAGGGATTGGCCAAAAGACATATTTAAGAATTAGAGGATTATTATGTTTATAAAAAATTATTTAATTTATTATGGGATTAGCTGTTTGTTATTAATTGTTAGTATATTAGTACATCCAGTTTTTTTTATATTTTTAATATTTTATGGAGCTTTTATTATTTATCGTTTAAATTTAATGAATTTTATTAGTATTTTTATTTTTACAACTCTCTTTTTTTTATTTGTTAATTGGCCTACACCAATTAATGATTCTATTATTAAGGGTAAAATAGTAGCAGTAGATCAAAAAAGTGTAGTACTTAAAACTAGTCGGACAAAGGTTAAGGTGTATGGAGATTTTATAGGATACCAGATTGGTGATGTTTTAGAAATGGAAGTTGAGTATTTTAATATAAGTGAACCAACTAATGATAATGCCTTTAATTATAAAAGATATTTGTATAGTCAAGGGATTACTAATAATGCTATGATTAAGCGATTGTTAAGTGTTGATTCTACACAGAGTTTATTTAAAGAATTGCAAAAGAGAGTATCGGGTGATGATCTTGAGGATAGTTATGCTTCAATGTTTGTTTTAGGAATAAAAGATGAAATGATAGAAGATTATTATCAGCAGTTAACAGATCTTTCGATAGTTCATTTATTTGCTCTTTCTGGTTTGCATATTCATATTTTAAATAATTTATTAAAAAATATATTAAGGTTTATTGTATCAGATAGGTTTATTGATTATTTTGTAATTGTTTTGATTGGCTTATATGTTTATATAATTCCAATTAATATTTCATTTATTAGAGCATATTTGGTTATGTTGTTATCGGTTTTATATAAAGGATATTTGAATAAATTGGATTGTTTATCAATTGTAACAGTATTAATGTTATTAATTAATCCATATATTATTTTTAGTTTGTCATTTATTTTTTCTTATTTAATTTACTTTATTATTTTATTGTTAAATCAAAGTCGATATTTTAATTTATTAGTATATTTTGGGAGTTTACCAATAATTTTAATAATTCAATATCGAATTAATATTTTATCATTATTTTTAGGAGTTATCTTAGCACCTTTAATAAGTTTGCTGTATCAAATGATTTGGATTTATGTGTTATTAGGTGATTTTGTAAAACCAATAGTAAGAATAATTATTTATTTTTTGAATAATATTATTATCTTTTGTAATGATTTTTCAATTTTTATAAATTTTTCTAAACCAACATTATTTTTTATTCTTAGTTATTACTTTGTTTATTTTAAAATAATTTTAAAAATAAATATTAAACAAAAAGTTATTAGAGAAGTATTGATGTTAGTTAGTTTGTTACTGGTGTTTTATTTTAAACCATATTATAGTATTGAAGGAAAAGTTACAATGATTGATGTAGGACAGGGAGATTGTTTTTTAATTCAGCAGCCATTTAATCAGGGGAATATTTTAATTGATACAGGAGGTTTGAAAAATAAAGATATAGCTTCACTTACATTGGTTCCATATTTAAAATCACAGGGAATTAATAGACTAGATTATGTTTTTATTTCTCATGACGATTTTGATCATTGTGGTGCTTATGATTCTCTTGTTAAAGAGATTGAAATAAAACAAACTGTTACTTCTTATCAGGAGAAAATAGAGATAGGGGACATTGAAATTGAAATGCTTAAAAGTGGGATGGAAACGAAAGATAATAATGATAACTCTTTAGTAATTAAAGCAATGATTAATAATTTAGTTTATTTGTTTACTGGTGATATATCTAGTAAGATTGAACATAAATTGATTGAGAATTATCCAAATTTAAAAATTGATGTTTTAAAAGTGTCTCATCATGGAAGTGTAACGGGAACTAGTAGTGAGTTTTTAGAAGCGGTTAGACCTAAAATAGCTTTAATAAGTTGCGGGAAGAATAATCGTTATGGTCATCCTAATAAAAATGTATTAGAACGATTAGAAGATTATGATGTTAAAGTTTATCGAAGTGATTTAACAGGAATGGTGAAGATTATTTATTATGGAGATGATAATTATATTTATCCATGACTTTATTATAAAAGTAGTTTATAATGGTTACAGTTGGAGTGATGATTAATGATAATTGTAATTTATGGTGAAGAAAGTTTTTTAATGGAGCAGAAGTTACAGGCTCTAAAGAAAGAATATAATTGTAATGAAGAAAATATGAATCTTTCTGTTTATAGGGGGGATGAAGATAGTATTGAAATAGTATATGAAGATATAATTACACCGCCTTTTTTTAGTGATAAAAAGATGGTTATTTTAAAGAATCCCTTTTTTTTAACTACAAAAAAAATAAAGAAAGATAATAATGAGTTGGTTTTTTTTGAAAAGTGCTTAGATAATGATAATGAGGAAACACTTTTTGTGATTTATAATGTTGGTAAAGATTTTGATGAGAGAAAAAAGTTAGTTAAAAGATTACGTAAAGAAGCTAAATTTTTTGAGATAGATAAAGTTAATCACTATAAACTATCAGATAGTACTCGTCAGGCAGTGAAACGTCGTGAGGCTACAATTGATGATGATGCATTAGAATTACTATTAAGTCGTTTAGGTGATAGTTTAAATAATGTTGTTTTAGAGGTGGAGAAACTTTGTTTGTATTGTAAACATATTACATATGATGTAGTGGATAAATTGGTTAGTAAACCCCTGGATGAAAATGTTTTTGCACTTACTAGTGCTATTCTTCAAAAAGATCGAAAAAAAATGTTTTCGATTTATCATGATTTAATGATTTTAAATGAAGAACCAATTAAATTGATTGTTTTAATTGCAGGACAAATGCGTCTTATTTATCAAGTGAAATTATTAGATCGAAAAGGGTATAATGATAAGGAAATTGGAAAGTTCTTAGGTGTAAATCCCTATCGTTTAAAATATATTAGACAAGAAGGTAAAAGCTTTGATTTAAATGAATTATTAAAGTGTTTAGATGAATTATCAAAGTTAGATGTTCAAATAAAGACAGGTAAAATAGATAAAAAAATGGGTTTAGAATTATTTATGATAAGAATATAGGAGAATTTATGGAATCGTTAAGAGAGTTGTATAAAATTGGTGTTGGACCATCATCATCACATACAATGGGTCCTCAAAGAGCAGCTGTTAAGATTAAAGAAACATATAATAATGCAGATCATTTTGTAGTATATTTACATGGTTCTTTAGCATTAACTGGTAAGGGGCATTTAACTGATCAAATTATTGAGGAAACTTTTGGTAAAGAAAATGTTGAAATTCATTTTGTTAGTGATGCTTTGCCAAAACATCCTAATGGAATGGTATTTGAGGTTTATCAAAAAAGTAAATTACTTGATAAAATAACTGTCTATTCTATTGGTGGTGGGGCACTGATGTATGAAGATGATAAACTGCAACAGCCAAAACAAGTATATCCACATCATAATTTAAATGAGATATTGGAGTATTGTGATCAAAAGGGAATAAATTTATATGATTATGTATTAGAATTTGAAGATGGAGATTTTAAATCTTATCTATACGAAATTTTAGATGCAATGTTTAAATGTGTTGAAAGAGGTCTTTCAATAACTGGAATTATTCCTGGACGTTTGCAGTTAAAAAGAGTTGCTAAATCAATTTATCAACAAGCAATAAATACTCATCGTAGTGGTGAACGAGATCGGCTTTTAGTTAGTAGTTATGCTTATGCTGTTAGTGAAGAAAATGCTTCTGGTCATCAAATTGTAACTGCTCCAACTTGTGGGGCTAGTGGGGTAATGCCTGCGGTGATGTATTATTGTTTTAAACAGCTTAATATACCTAGAAAAGAAATAGTTAAGGCAATAGCAGTAGCAGGAATTTTTGGTAATGTTATTAAGACTAATGCTACAATTTCTGGAGCTGATGGAGGATGTCAGGCTGAAATTGGCAGTGCTTGCGCAATGACAGCAGCTGCATATGGCTGGATTTTAGAATTAAACAATAATCTAATTCAATATGCTGCTGAAATGGGATTAGAACATAATTTAGGATTAACTTGTGATCCAGTAGGTGGTTATGTTCAAATTCCTTGTATTGAACGTAATGGCTTTGGAGCTTTAAGGGCAATGGATGCTGCGATGTATGCTAAACAGTTAGGGTATTTAAGAAAAAATAAAGTATCATTTGATGCAGTAGTAAGAGTGATGAAACAAACTGGTAAAGATTTAAATAGTGCTTATAAGGAAACTTCTTTAGGAGGATTGGCTAAAGAATTTGGATTTGAAGATGGAAACTAGATCTTTATATATTCATATTCCTTTTTGTTTACATATGTGTTCATATTGTGATTTTTGTAAAGTCTTTTACCAGAAAAAACAGGTAGATGATTATTTGGCGGTTTTAAAGAAAGAACTGGCTTCGTTAAAAATTGATTTGCCTTTAAAAACAATTTATATTGGTGGAGGGACTCCAACTAGTCTAGATGATGAGCAGTTAGAGTGGTTAATGGATATTATTAAACCATATATAAGTAATGATACTAAAGAAGTAACGATTGAAGTTAATCCAGAAACGCTTGATTGTTATAAGCTTGATATTTTAAAAAAAGGCGGAATCACAAGATTAAGTATTGGAGTAGAAACTTTTAATGATGATTTGTTGAAAGCTATTAATCGTAAACATAATTGTATGCAGATTAAAAGAGTTATTGATTATGCTCATCGTTTAGGTTTTAATAATATTTCAATTGATTTAATGTATGGCTTACCTGGACAGACAATAGAAGATATAAAAAAAGATTTAGATATAATAAAATTATTAAATATTCAACATGTATCTTACTATGCCTTGATTTTAGAAGATCATACAGTGCTAAAAAATCAAAATTATCTTCCCTTAGATGAAGAGGATGAAGCTAATATTAATGAACTGATAGATGAAAGATTAGCTCAAATGGGATTTATAAAATATGAAATCAGTAATTATGCTAAACCTGGTTTTGAATCACTTCATAATTTAGCGTATTGGCAATATGATAATTACTATGGTGTTGGACTAGGTGCCAGTAGCAAAATTGATAACCGAATAATTGAACATAGTCGTAATTTAAATTCCTATTTAAAATTTCAGGATATTACTACTGAATTATGTAATTCTAAAGAAGAAACAATGTTTAATCATTTAATGATGTCATTACGCTTAGTTAAAGGACTTGATTTAAAAGCTTTTGAAAAGTACTATGGGATTAAAGTATTAGATTTATATCCTCGAGCTATAAATAAACATCTTAGTTTAAAAACGCTTGTTATTGAAGATGGTTATTTGCGTTGTACGAAGGATTCAATAAAGCTATTAAATACAATTTTATTAGATTTTATCTAGTTATAAGATAAATAATTTTAAGTGTATTTTATGGGTGGTTAAACAATTTTGATGTTACCATTCACAGTCAAATAAATAGTAGACTTCAAAAAGGCATGTGTGAATTTGATTTTAAATGAATTCACCATGCTTTTTCAATGATCTTAATCTTGTTTTTGTTATTTTATTAGTAAATAAGTTTGTAATCTTTAATGTTTTTTCATATTATCAGATCAGTATTTATTTTTTGAGTGTGAACAGTAATATATAATCGTAAAAATTTGATTTCAAAAGTAATCCTCCTGATTATTTTGTAAAGGATAATAGGAGGATTATTGTATGAGCAAAATAATTAGTTATCAAAATGATTTAGTTAAATTTAATAATGATCTTTTCTTTAAATATCTTCTTTCCAGAGATACTGCTGAATCTAAATTGTTAAGAAAGTATATCGTTAAACTCGTTACCAATATTGACTGTAAAAAAATGATTGTTAAAAATCCTGAAATCAATCAAAATACTGTTCTTGCTAAAAATATTATTTTAGATATTTGTGCTGTTGATGAAACTGGCAGAATTATTGACATAGAAATGCAGATGGCAGGCAGCTCTAACAGTGAATCAGCAAG
>NZ_FOIN01000030.1:0-10388 GCF_900102365.1 Thomasclavelia cocleata
GGTTATAATAGAACTCCTAAAGATTTCAAAAGAAATTCCAGAGGATTAGATAATTTTGAATATGCACGTAGCAGATTGATTTGGGCCAACAGAAAAAACGAATCCATTCTCTCTACTCCAAAATCCAAAAAAGAAGTTTATAAATTTAAAAAATAAAATATAAAAGTATCTAGACGAAATAAAGGGGAACAACCATTTTTGATTGTTCCCTATTGAACTTATTTATTCATCAATTTTAGGTTGCCCCCTAAAGTGTCCCCTAAATTTCAACAGACTTTTTTTAGCACCACTAAAGTTGACCCCCAAATAATTTGGCTTTCCCCCTAAATTATTTGGTTACCCCTTTTTTGTTAAAAAAACCTACTTTAGTGTTTGTTGTTTAATAATTTTCATAAAAATATTTTTTTACTAATTTTCTTTTTCTAACACTTACTTCAAATTTACAATTAATACTATTTAAATATAAATAATTATCTTCAAAATTATTAATTTTATCTCCATTTATAACTGTGTCATAGTTTATTTTGATAAAACGCTCATCAAGCATTTCCGTTATTTTCTTTAAAGAAGTATTATTAATATTTATCATTTTATTTCCATATATTATTGAAACAATATGGTTTCCAATATATTGACAATAAATTATACTATTTATTTTAACATTTATATCTATACCCCTTATTTTAAATGTAATAAAAGACTCATTATTTATTATTTTAATCAATTCTGTTACTTTTTTTACTAATTCTTTTTCAAGATCTTTTTTTAATATACATCCATATATATTAGGTCCAAGTGCATCTTTAATTTTTAAGATATGATTTGTTAAAAAAATAATTTTTAAATGATGATTATTATTTAAAAAATTAGTAATATCCTCATTTAACATATCAATATTCAGTAATAAAAAGTCCAAATTATGATTAATTTCATGTATAGAATTATACAACTGAATACGAGTATTACTAAATTCGTTAACTAAAATATTATATATTTTTGTGTAATATTTTAGTTCATTATCTATTACCCCAATAGAAACCATTTTAATTCCCCTCTCCATATATGAATAAATTTTATCATATATTTTAAATAAAAGAAAGACTGCAAGAGTAAGAGGACTTACTCATTGCAGCTTTTAATTATGTTTGAACATTTCAAATGATGAAGCAATCATTAAAAATAGCATTCCAGTATGAACCCAGAAAATAGTATAATCAAGAGTCCCGTGTAATAATATAACAACAATACATGAAATTACTAGTGCAACATAACGAAGATTTATCTTTTGTTTATATACTTTAAATAGTCGTTTACAATTATCTAGTATATATGGAATAAGTGTAGTTACACCAATTACACCAAATGATAAAATTGGATCAAGGTAAATACTATGAGCGTGTTGAGTATTATGACCAGCATATTGTTTAAATATCATCATATAAGTCATTGGGCCTTGCCCAAATAGTGGGTGAGCTTTGATTCCCTCGATTGCAGCATGCCAAATTTTTGTTCTAACAGTAAAGTTGTCAACTAGTTTTTCAATTCTTGGAAATTGTTCAGGGTGAATGATAAAAAAGATGCCAATAACAATACAAGCCATACCAATTAAACTACAAATCCAATAATTTTTGTTAATTATAAGAAATACTAACATTGCTACAGCTGTAGCAATAAAAGCAGTACGACAACCAGTCATATATAATAGGAAGAAATTAATACAAGCAGTAATAAAATAATATACTTGTTTTTTTAACTCTTTAGTACCAAATATTTTATAACCAATCATCATAATAATAAATTCAATCATCATCGCATAATAATTAGCATTAAAGAAAACAGAATTCAAACGATTTTCTCGACGACTAAATACTTTTAAAGTAAAATGATCATATCCAAGTCGATTTAAAATTTGTAATTGTTCATATAGACCATAAATAGCCCATAAAATTGATAAAGCAATTAACATATCTAAAATTAATTCGAATACTTCTTCATTAATATATTTACGATAATAAAGCATTAATGAAACAAAGATAAAAATTAAAACTACACAACCAGCTCCAATCCAATTTCGATAAATTAAAGATATAACTAATGTCAAAATCATAAAGATAATTAAATATTTTGATTTTGGTGTAGTTTTAAAAGCATTAATTATTTTTTTAGTGTACAATAAGTATAATGTTTCAAGTAATAAAAAAGGTACACATATATAAAATGGGGTTGATAAGCTAAGAGCAGTAAGAATAATCATTAACTGTTCTTTAGAAAAATGTTTTTTTAATGAATGAATAAATTGCATGATTGACCTCCAAGTACCGTTACTATAGCATAAATATAAAATAGATACAAATAAGGAGTTATTGATGAAAAAGTTTTTGTATGTTTTTAATTATCCTCCAGAAGATAGAGATTTATGTGCGTTAGAGTTTAAAGCATTATTTAAAGATAAATATGTAAGTAAATGTTATTTAACTAATAAAGATTATAGTGTTGATAGAAGTGTTTTTATAAAAGCTAAAATAGATATTTGGCAGATTGATAAAGATTTTGATAATTTAATTTCTAAGGTTGATAAGTTACATAAAAATTATGTAGATTTTAAAGTGATTTATTTGAAAAATGAAATTACGCATGTAGAGTATCAAGAAACTTTACAAAAATGTAAAGATATTTCTTGGGCAATAGAAGGTAGTGTCAATATGTCTAAGCCTAAGCATGTTATTGCAATAACTAAATTAGCTGATAAATGGATATGTGGATATTATCATCATGGGGTACCTTCATGGAAAAAACATGATAAAAAGCCCCATACTTTTTCCAATTCTTTAGATATTAGATTGGCAAGAACACTTATAAATATAGCAGCTGGTGATAATGAAAAGATTAGAATAGTAGATCCATGTTGTGGAATGGGAACAGTAGTCCTTGAAGGTTTAGCCTTAGGATTAGATATTGAAGGATTTGATATTTCCCGAGAAATATCATGGCTAGCTAGAAAGAACTTAAAATATTTTGGATATGATGAATATTTGATAAATAAAGTAAGTATTCATGATTTACAAAAACATTATGATGTAGCAATTATGGATATCCCTTATAATCTTTATACCCCGATAACATATCAAGAACAATGCCAAATAATCCAATCGTCACGAAAAATCTGTGATAAGATGATTATGGTTACTTTTGAGAATATGAGTAAAGAAATTAATCAGGCTGGTTTCTTAATTATCGATAGTTGTTTAAGAAAGAAAACTGAGTATGTAAAGTTTGGGCGTTATATCTATGTTTGCATATAGTTTTGATATATAAAGTGGTACAAAATATTAATATAGTTAATTTTAATTTATTAGGATATAGGGTATAATAAATCCTAGATTTGGGGGTTAAATAATGAAATTGTTAAAATATATAAAAGAGTACCGTTTTTCTGCGATAATTGGTTTTGTTTTTAAAATTGCTGAAGCTGCATTAGAATTAATGGTACCTTTAGTAATGGCAGATATTATAGACATTGGAATTAAAACTAATGATAAAAATTATATTTTAATGAAAGGTTTAACTTTAGTTGGTTTAGCGATAGCTGGATATTTATTCGCTTTAGTTTGTCAATATTATGCATCTGTAACATCACAAGGTGTTGGTACAAAATTACGTGAGGATATGTATCATCAAATTAATCGTTATGATCATCGTAATCTTGATAAATTAAGTGCACCAACTTTAGTAACAAGATTAGTTAATGATGTTGTACAAATTCAATTAGCGATAGCAATGACAATTAGATTAACCTCAAGAGCACCATTTATTATGATTGGTTCATTGGTTTTAGCTTTTTTTATTAGTGGACCATTAGCATCAATTTTTATTATTGGTGCAGTTATTTTAGCAGTGATTATGTTAGCAATAACTGTAGTTTCAATGCCTTATTTTAATAATATTCAAAAAAAATTAGATCGAATTAGTTTAATTGTTAGAGAGAATTTAAATGGAATCAGGGTTATTCGTGCTTTTGCTTCACAAAATAAAGAGATAAATAAATTTAAGAGTCAAACTAAAGAGCAAAAAGATATTCAAGTTAAGGTAGGGAGAATTCAAGCCTTATTAAATCCGTTTACTTACTTGATTGTTAATATTGCAATTGTTTTAATTATTTATTTTGGTGGAAGGGAAGTAAATGTAGGTGGTCTATCTCAAGGAGAAATAATTGCTTTAGTAAATTATATGAATTCAATATTATTAGCGTTGATTGTTTTTGCTAATGTTTTATCAATTTATAATAAAGCTGGAGCTAGTTATACAAGAATTTTTAAAGTATTAGAAACTGAACCTAAAGTTAAAGATTTAGGTAAGATAGAAACATGGCATAGTAGTGAGAATTGTATTGAATTTAGAAATGTTAACTTTGCTTATAATCAAAAAAATATTTTACATAATTTAAGTTTTATTATAAAAAAAGGTGAAACAATAGGTATTATTGGGGGAACAGGTGCAGGAAAAAGTTCTTTAGTTAATTTGATTAATCGTTTTTATGATACTGTTAGTGGCGAAATATTGATTAATGATCAACCAATTAAAGAGTATGATTTACATAGTTTAAGGGAAGATATTGGTTTTGTACCTCAATATGCCTCTTTAATTTCAGGAACAATAAGAGAAAATATTCAACTAGGTAATCAACAAGCTAGTGATGAAGAATTAATGAATGCTTTAAAGATAGCCCAAGGAAAAGAATTAGTTGAAGATAAAATAGCTGGATTAGATACAATTATTGAACAAGGGGGAAAAAATTTATCTGGAGGTCAAAAGCAGCGATTGACAATTGCAAGGGCATTAGTTAAAAAACCACAAATATTGATTTTAGATGATAGTTCTAGTGCCTTAGATTATGGAACAGATTATCAGTTACGCCAAGAATTAAAAAAATTAGATATAACAAAAATTATTATTTCACAGCGAACATCCTCAATAGAACAAGCTGATAAAATAATTGTTTTGTATCATGGAGAAATAGTAGGTTTTGATAAACATGAACAATTAATGAAAGACTGTCAAATATATCAGGAAATTTATGCATCTCAACATAGTAAGGATGGTGATAGTCATGAATAGAAAAATAATTAAAAGACTTTTGACTTATTGTAAACCATATCAGCTTATTATTATAGTTATCTTTGTTTTATCGTTTTTTAGTGTTTGTTTAACATTATTAACACCAGTATTATTTGGTAGAGCGATTGATTCATTGATAGGGATTAATCAGGTTGATTTTAATGCATTGATAGTACAGTTGATGATTATTGTTGGTGTGATAGTTGTTTGTGTATTAGTTCAATGGCTTTTGGGTCAATTTACAAATAAGATTACATATAGTATTACTAATGATTTACGTGATAAAGTTTTTGAGAAACTTCATTTGTTACCTTTAAAATATATAGATAGTCATCCTCATGGGGATATAATTGGACGTGTAATTAATGATATTGATTTAATTGGAAATGGGTTATTGCAGAGTTTTACAAGCTTGTTTACTGGAGTGGTAACAATTATTGGAACTATTATAATCATGTGTTTAATTAATTTGTCGATTGCTATAGTTGTAATTGTTTTAACACCATTATCTTTATTGGTTGCTTCAATTATTGTTAAAAGGACACATGTATATTTTAAAGAACAATTAGAAATTAGAGGAGAAATGAATGGGTATATTGAAGAGATGATTGGTAATCAACGTCTTATTAAAGCTTTTAATTATGAGAAGACAAATGAAAAAAGATTTCAAGAAATTAATCAGCGAATGCACGTAAGTGGAGTTAAATCACAGTTTTATGGGGCTTTAATAAATCCAACAACTAGAATTGTAAATAGTTTAGTTTATGGAGCTGTTGGTGTTTTTGGAGCAATTAGTGTTTTAAATGGGCACTTTACAGTAGGTTTATTATCTAGTTTTTTAACTTATGCTAATCAATATACAAAGCCATTTAATGAGATATCTTCAGTTATGACAGAGATGCAGACTGCTTTAGCAGCTAGTCAAAGAGTTTTTAATCTTTTAGATGAACAAAATGAATCTTTTGTAGTAAATCCACAAATAGTTAATGATATCCAAGGAAAAGTTACTTTAAAAGATGTATGCTTCAGTTATGAACCAAATGTTTCTTTAATTAAAGATTTAAATCTTAAAGTTAAATCAGGACAAACTGTTGCAATTGTAGGAAAAACGGGTTGTGGTAAAACAACATTAATAAATTTATTAATGCGTTTCTATGATCAAAATAACGGAGTAATTACTATTGATGATGTTGATACTTTAAAGATGGATCGAGATTATCTTCGTAAATTGTATGGTATGGTTTTACAAGAATCATGGATTTTTAAAGGAACTATTAAGGAAAATATTGCATATGGTAAAAGTGATGCAGATGATGAAGAAATAATAGCAGCGGCTAAAAAAGCAAGGGTTCATAAATTTATTATGAAATTACCTGATGGTTATGAAACAATGATTGAAGAAGATGGTGGAAATCTTTCTCAAGGACAAAAACAATTAATTTGTATAGCCCGAATTATGTTGACAAAGCCACCAATGTTAATTCTTGATGAAGCTACTAGTTCAATTGATACTAGAACTGAGTTACAGATACAAGAGGCATTTGATATAATGATGGAAGGACGAACAACTTTCATTGTTGCTCATCGTTTATCTACGATAAAAAATGCTGATATTATTTTGTTTATGGATAAAGGTAGAATCTTAGAACAAGGTACACATCAGGAGTTATTAGATAAACAGGGGTATTATTATAATTTGTATAATAGTCAATTTAATTTAGGATAATAAATAAACTAGCTTGATTTTAAGCTAGTTTTTACTTTGTTTTAAAATTAAGTTAAAGATTTCTTTTTCGGATTCTATAGTTACATCAATAGGATAGTTTTTAGATAAAATATTAAATTTATCTAAGTAATGATTAGCCTGGATAGGATTATCATTAACTAAAAGTTCATAGGCATAAAGTTGTCTTTGTCGCTCTAATGATGTTTTAATAGTCATTTTAATGTATTTTTCTAATTTTTGATATAATTTTTTGATTTCAGGATTTCGGAGATTTTCCATAATCAGATAGAATAAATATTCACAATCAAGTTCATTTTTAAAAAGGGGAAATAATGTACATTGTTGATTAAGCTGGTCAATTAAAATTTTAGCTTCATTGAATTTTAATTGTTCATGTAAACGAGCTGTTTTATTAATAATAATTGATTGATTCAAAGGGTTATTAAGGTTGCAGTTATCAGGTAATTGAAATAGTGTTTCATCCATATCTTGAAGTTTAATACCGTTTATCATTAAATCATAAATAGTCATTTGGCTATAAAACCCAAATCGTGAATCTTTTTCTTTGAACATCATTAAGATATTATAACCATCGTTAGGGACATCAAGTTTTAAAGGAAGTAAATTTAAACAGCCAGTAAATAAATTTATTAAAGCAAAGGTACTTAATGTTATTTTAATAACGAAATTATCTTTAAAAATTATAAATAGACCAAATGAAATAAATGCAAAAATAAGATTAAATAGTCCTCCACCTATATTATATAGAAAATAAGGAAAATGCTGATTATAGGGTGGTGGTTTTAATAAACATTGTCCTGCAGTTTCTAATAAAGAATATGTTTTTATTTGAAAAGAATTATTTTGTTTAATTATTATTTTATTATTGATACGAAAGGAGATAAATTTATAACCACTTAGTAATCCTAATATCAAATGTCCACTTTCGTGAATAATAACTGTTAAGGGATAAGTAATTAAAGTGGTTATAAAGAAAATGATGAAAAAAGGTATTAATGAGTTTGCAGGAATATTCATGGATATAAATATTCTTAAATAAAATCCTACTATAGCTCCACTAATTATTTGAATAATTTTAGTTTTATGTTTTTTTATTATCTATCAATAAAAGAATGACACATATCACTGATAATATAATCAATCATTTGTAATGGGGTTGTGATCAATTCAATATCACACTCTTTACAAACGTCAACTATAGCAGCCCAAACAGCAGGATTACGAATGAAAAGGCAATCAGGTTTTCCTTCTTTTAAAATGTATTCAATTAAAAAAGATAATACTAAACCAATTTCATCATCGTCTGGACTTAAAAAATGGGTAGCCATGATCATTTGAGTTTCTTCATCCAAAACAATAAACATCAAAGGATTAATAGGGCGATCAAAATCGTTTTCAGTTATAGAAAATTTCATATATACTAAATCAATAATAAGCCTACGATGATTATTAGGAGCTAAACTTGCCTGTTCAAGTATGCTTTTATCTGCTATTTCGATAGCACAAAATTTATCAACTGGTGTTGGTAAACATAATGGTTCATAGGACCAATTATCCTTTTTTTGATAAGCATGAATAATTTCATTTTCATCAAATTTAACATCAATCTTATTATTGATATAAAGATTTGTAATTTCCATCAATTTTTTCATTACTCTAATAATAGTAAACGCCTGATTATCATTAATATGATATGGGCTAAATCTTTTTTTATACGATAAAAAATATGGCCAATTACCACGTCCACGATATTTAAGACCTAAATCTTTAATAAGTTTTTTTTGTTTCGGTGGTACTTCTTCACGATTCCCCATATAAAAGGTTAAACAAGTTTGATCATACATCATGTATGTTGTTACAGTATCATCAATTGGCTTTGTTGTAATTGAACAGAGATCCTCATATCCTTTATCTCCTAAATAGATAGAAAGACCAATACATTTATTATCATATCCCATGATAGTACAATAAATGGTTTCTTCATTTTCAAAATCTATTTTAATCCAATCATTACATTTAAAATATTCCCATGGTTTTAAATCATTCCATGCTTTAGTTGTATCATGTAGTTCGTGCCAAATAGTTAAATTATTTTCCATAAAATTCCTCCATATATTATTATTGTAACTTATTTAACTATATAAAAGCTATAAAAAAAGCAATTATAATTGCACTTATTACATCACTTATATAGTGGACACCACATAATATTCTAGATAAACTAACAAGGATAGCTAATATTAACATTATATTACCTAATAATATATTTATTTTTAAGCAAGCAAGAGCAATTGAAAAAGCGCTAACAGTATGTCTGCTAGGAAATGATTCACCAGATTTATGGCTTAATAAGGGTTTAATATTCATTTTTTCATATGGGCGTTTACGATTAATTATTTTTCTAAAAATGGTTACAGTTATGAAAGATAGCGAAGGTTTAATAATTGTAGATAGTAATAAATTGTTTTTAGTTATAAACAGATAAATTAAAACAGTTGGATAGATAATAAAGGTAATAAGGGGAATGTATTTAGAAGAATAGATAATTAATTTTTTTAATAAGGGATGATTGCGGATTGTTTGTAACATATTTTGATATAGCTTTTCCATAGAATTCTCCATTTTTTATTTTTTAATGAAAAAATAGTTGTATTAGCATTCATAGTTAAAATTTTGTAAAATATTTTTTATATTTTTATTGTTTTCTAATATATTGTTGTATTAAACTGTTTGGAATAACTATGAATAATTGTAACCTCATTGATTAAAGGATTAATACTATTTAGAAAGATATCTAGTTTAATTTTAGATTCAAGATATCAATTTAATTGTCTTTTTTCATGTTTTGATAATATAATGGTAATCGTTTTATTAATAGAGAGTCAAGTATAAATAGTTAAAATAATTATGGCAAAATAAAGGGATTTTATTATGAAGCATTAATAAATTCATTAAATTTGGATTCAACTTTGGAAGTTTTACTAATAAAAAAGCGAAGTGATAATTTTTGATTTCTCCTTCATCGCTTTTTATTAGTGATCGGTTTAGTTAGTTCCAATATAATTTATTATTCATGTATCTTTTCTATTTGTTGTTTAAACTTTTCATAATCGTCTTCTTCAAAAATTATTTTTTTGATAGCTTTTAATTGCTTTTCATTTAGCGATGATATCCATTCTTCATCCCTTATTCCATATCTTACTTCAATAAAATTAATAGTATTTTTTAATTCACCTTCAACCCTTCCTTCAATCCTTCCTTCAGCTTTTCCTTCGATTTTTCCTTTTTCATATATTTCCTGCTTTTCTGATTCATTTGCTGCCCTGTTTAAATCTCTTTTATAATACATGTCTCTTAACTTGGCTTCTTCATTAAACTTTTCTAACTTCTTTTTCATGATATTGATCACTCCCTGGTCTGTTAAACCAATTATATCATTATCTATTCCATTTTTGAATATATACAGTGCCACTTCTATTCCTGTCATCCTTTTTAATCCTTTCTGTTTCCTGATAATATTTATATA
>NZ_FOIN01000030.1:10558-32654 GCF_900102365.1 Thomasclavelia cocleata
TTTACCTTAATATCAAGAACCATATCTTTATCATTTACATATTTAGGGTTAAGATCAGGATTAAGGACAGTGATTTGATGACATTTAATATTAAGGATATTTTCGATAAAGAGCTTTAACATAAAAATACAGTCAGGATCTAAGTCATCACATAATAAATACTTAAATAGAACATCATTTTTAAAATCATTACAAAATTGTTTTGACATAGAAAATACCTCCTAATACTATATACAAAAGAATTATTCAGATTACTTTATAGAAAACAAAAAAAGTAAGAAATGATATCTTACTTGATAATATTCTCTTGTTTCGATAAGAGTATTAGCTCTTTTTTGTATATTTAGTTAAGTTATTAAAAATATAATAAGTTTTTTTATTAATTATTACTATTATAATTTTAATACAGTTGTCCTAATAATGAAGTAAACAAACTTGCTTTTTTATAATGGATTAAGTAGAATATAGGTACATATGAATGGAGTGATATAAATGGCATTAACAGCAGGTATTGTTGGATTACCAAATGTTGGTAAATCTACATTATTCAATGCAATAACAAATGCACAAGTAGAAGCAGCAAACTATCCGTTTGCAACAATTGACCCTAATATTGGGGTTGTTGAAGTACCAGATTATCGATTAGATAAGTTAACAGAAATGATTGAACCTAAAAAAACAGTTCCAACAACTTTTGGTTTTACAGATATTGCAGGTCTTGTAAAGGGTGCTAGTAGAGGTGAAGGTTTAGGTAATAAATTTTTAGGTAATATTAGAGAAACAGATGCTATTTGTGAAGTAGTAAGATGTTTTAGAGATAAAGATGTAACACATGTTGATGGTGATGTTGATCCAATTAGAGATATTGAGACTATTAATTTAGAATTGATTTTTGCTGATCTAGAAACTGTAGAAAGAAGAATTGGACGTTTAGCTAAAAAAGCTCAGTCTGGCGATAAGGATGCAAAAATTGAAATAACTATTTTAGAAAAATTAAAGGCAACATTAGAAGCTAATAAATCTGCAAGAACGATTGATTTTTCAAAAGAAGAAATGGTGATTGTAAAACAATACACATTACTTACGATGAAACCAATTATCTATGTTGCTAATCTTGGAGAAGAAGATCTAGAGGATCCTAGTAGTAATCCGCATTATAATAAAGTGATTGAGTTCGCTGCTGGTGAAGGTGCTGATGTTGTACCTATTTGTGCTAAGATTGAAAGTGAATTAGTAGGGATGGATAAAGAAGAGAAAGATTTATTCTTACAAGATTTAGGAATCGAAGAAAGCGGTTTGGATAAATTGATTAAAGAAGCATATAAATTATTAGGGTTAAGAACTTATTTTACTGCTGGAGTACAAGAAGTTAGAGCTTGGACTTTTAAAGAGGGAATGACAGCTCCTGAAATGGCAGGAATCATTCACAGTGATTTTCAAAGAGGATTTATAAAAGCTGAAACATATAGTTTTAATGATTTAGTCGAATATGGTAGTGAACAAGCATTAAAAGAAGCTGGTAAAATTCGGCAGGAAGGAAAGCAATATGTTGGTCAAGATGGTGATATCATGTTGTTTAAGTTTAATGTATAATGGCTAAACATAAAAAAAGTTTTATTGAAAGAATTAAACCTACAGGTATAAAAGATTTGATTAGAAGAATTATATTATTAGTATGTATTTGTGTGTTTTGTTATAGTGCATACAACTTAGCTTCTATCTTTTTAGAATATAAACAGATGGATGATAGTAATAAAGAAATAGAAAATACATATGTAACTGAGCAAACAGAAGAACGTGGATCATATAAAAAGATTGATTTTGATGCTTTAGTAAAAAGAAATCCTGATGTAAAAGGGTGGATTGATATACCAGATACAAGAGTTAGTTATCCAATTTTACAAGGTGAAACTAATGATACTTATATCCATAGTGATATTGATAAAAAAGAATTTAGAGCAGGTTCTATATTTATTGCTAGTGAAAATGAAAATCCGTTTACTGATTTAAATACTGTAATATATGGGCATAATATGAATAATGGTTCAATGTTTAATAATATTAAATCATATACTAAGCAAGACTTTGCAAATGAACATCCTTATGTATATATTTATTTACCTGATGGTACAGTAAGTCGTTATAAAGTTGTGTCAGCACATATTATCCCAGAACTAAGTATTTTGTATAATACTTCAATTACAGATATACAGTCTTTTTATCAAGAAATGTTAAAAACAAGTGATATAAATGTAGATTTTGATAAAGCAGCTAATAAGCCAGTAATTACTTTATCTACTTGTACTTCTGCAGGGAGCGAAAGTGGTAAAAGAAATGTCGTTCATGCAGTTTTAGATAAAGCAGGAATTGATCCTGAAGTTGAAAAAATGGATGAATAGATATGAAGTAGTTTGTAGTGTTTTAAATGAGTTAGTTCTAAAAAGTATTGAATGAAGTGTGTGGATAAAAGCTGCGCACTTCTTTTTTAATATAAGTGCTTACTATTACTAAATAATTGATGTTGATAAAAGTTGATTAATTAATAAAAATATATATTTTATATTGACTATTGTAATATAGCGTTATTTGACGGATTAATATATTTTAGGTATTATAGGAGAGAATAATAAAGAATTGAGGTAGGCAAATGAATAATAATAAGTTTTTTAAGTTGATAACATCAAAATATTTTGTTTTAGGTATTCAATTTATTGTTTCTTTAGTTGCTGTTTATTTTATTTTCAAACTTAATTTAATTCCAACTAAATATTTGATTACGATTATTGTTGTATTATTGATATTAATGATTAGTTTTTTTGCAATTATTTATAATGGTGAAAAAAATATTAAAGATGGTGTTGCAAGTAAACGAAGTATAATTACTAAGGTTATCAGTTTATTGGTTAGTATAGTTTTAGTTGTCGGTTGTGCAATGATTTCTCGAGGAGATAAATTTATAGAAAAAGTTAGTAATGCTACAGGACAACAATACGTAGTATCAGTTATCGCATTAAAAGATAGTGATATAAACAAAAAGAATCTTAATGGAAAAAAATTTGGTGTTTCTTATGAAAAAGATTCTACAACTTTAACAACAGCGCTTGCTGATATGGAAGAGGATATTGGTGAACAAACATATGATAAATACGATAATTATATGGATTTATCAGATGCCTTATATAGTGGTGCAGTTGATTGCATAGTTGTTGGAGAACAATATCGTAGTATGTTGCAAAGTAATCATGAAGCCTTCAATGATGAAACTAAAGTAATTACCTCATATTCTTATGATGCTAAGTTAGAAGTAACTACTAAGAAGACAAATGTTACTGAAAATCCGTTTTCGGTTTATGTAACAGGAATAGATGTTTATGGAAGTTTAAAAACTGTATCTCGTAGTGATGTCAATTTAATAGTTACTGTTAATCCTAAGACAAAACAAATTTTAATGACTAGCATTCCACGTGACTGTGAAATCGAATTACATAAAAATGGTAAATTAGATAAATTAACACATACAGGTATATATGGTACTAATGAAACTATTAATACAATTCAAGATTTACTAGATATGGAAATAAATTATTTTGTAAGAACTAATTTTAGTGGAATGACTAATATTGTTGATGCATTAGGTGGAATAACAGTTGAATCAGATGAGGAATTCACTACTTTACATGGGAATTATCATATTACTGAGGGTATGAATCAAATGGATGGTGATAAGGCATTGTGCTTTGTAAGAGAAAGAAAACGTTTGAAACTTGGAGATTTTGCTAGAGGACGTAATCAGCAAAAAGTACTAAAAGCTTTAATGGATAAAGCATTATCACCAACAATTATTACAAATTTTGATAATGTGTTAAGTGCTCTTGAGGGATCGTTTGAAACTGATATGTCTAGTGATGAAATTCGTTCATTGTTAAATATGCAATTAAATGATATGGCTGATTGGAATATTATTAATGTTCAAATTGAAGGGGAGTATTATGATTGTTATGAAACATATTCAATGAATGGAACTAAATCAGACGTTATGAAACCATTCGAGGGGCATATTAAAAGGGTTCGTAATTTAATTAATAAAGTTGAAGAAGGTAAAAAAATTGACGAAAGTGAATTAAAGGGGTTAGTTCATTAAGGAGCCTTATATTTGAGCTCCTTTTTTATTTTATTTTTTTATAATAATGGTATAATAGAATAAATTGGAGATAGAGAAAATGATTTTTAATCGAAAGTATTATAAATTATGTTTTATTATATATATGTTTATCAATACATTAGCTTTAGGTTATTTAGGTATTGAGACAAATTATTTATTTATACCATTATTAATATGGGCATTAGTTATTATTGGGCATGATATTTATAAAAAGGAATTTAAAATAAAAAAGAATTACAGTTTATTAATGCTTGTGCAAGGGTTTATTTTGCTTTTAGCAACCATCTTAAACAGTTATAGTGATTTAAACTCATATGTAATTGCAATTATGCAGTTAGTAATATATTTATTAATATTTAATAATCCTGCATCAATGACTAAAAAAGATATTGTTGAAGAAGTGAAGATGATTATTCCATTAGTCAATGTTTTAGTCGGTTTTGCCTCACTGGTATCAATAGGTATGTTTATTGTTCGTTTTTCTAGTTTAGCTAATGGCTGGACTTTGGGAATGGTTGGCAGCAGGTTATTTGGAGTTTATTTTAATAGTAATCCAGCAGCATTTCTGGCCTGTATTACTATTGTTTTAGCCCTGATTGCCATAAGAGAAAATTTTAAAGGTAAACCATGGTATCTTGTTAATATTGGAGTACAGATTGTTTATATTCTTTTGACAAAGTGTAGAGTTGCATTGATAATTTTAGTAGTAATTATTATTATGGTTGGATATTATTTTTTAATTAGAAGACGACCATATAGTATGTTTAAACGTATTATGCTGGTATTGGGATTAGTATTTATTATTACAAGTGCTAGTTTATTGGGACAAGGAATTGTAGAATTTGTACCTCAGATGCAGGGAATTGCTTCAAAGGAGACTAGCCGATTTCAAACTGATAAAATTAAAGAAGCAGGTCATTTATTAATATCAGGAGATATTGAAGATTTTTATAAAGGTCTAACAATTATAGATGAGGTATCTAATGGTCGTGTATCTTTAACTAAGGCAGCTTTACAAATTTGGCAAACTGATCCATTGATAGGGATAGGTGCTAATAATTTTAAGAAAATAGGTATTCAGGAAACAGATGTTTTAGAATATTGGGCTGTACAAGTTGTTCATAGTCATAATGTTTTTTTAGAGGCATTGGTAACAACTGGTGTGATTGGATTTATAATATTTGTTATATTTTTCTTTAAATGTGTTTTAATGAGTTTTAATGTTTTAAAAGTGAGTCAAGGGAAAGAAATATATTTTATTGTTCAAATGTTTATAATGATTGTTTTAAGTGAGTTCATTGGTGGTTTATCTGATTATGGAGTATTTTATATTTATTCTTTATCAGCTACATTAGCCTGGTGTTTTTTAGGATATTTGTTTACTTATCAAAATATTATTAATAGTAGTGATAGTTTAAAATAGTTTTTATTCACTGAAATTTCTTATTTTCAATTTGTAAAAAATATTTAATATTTTATGAGATATAGAAAATTAACCACTCAGATGATTAAAGCTGTGTTTGGTGGCAGTGAGATTCAAAGAACTGATTATGAAAAATCTATATAACAAATAAGACAGGATAACTCCTGTCTTATATTAGTTAAAATAAATATAAGAATGAATAAGATATCTTATTATTTTATTCAAATAATGTTAATATCGTAAGTAATTTTTAATGAGTAAACAGATAAGTAATAACCCTCATAATTTAATTATACCATAATATAACATAATGTATAAGACTGGTATTTTATAAATTATTATGGAATAATAATAGTAGAGAAGGGATTGATACACATGAAAAAAATACTTGTCTTATTATCATTAATGTTAATAATTGTTGGATGTCAGTCAAAAAATTCTAATAAAGATATTAATTCAAATAATAAAAATGAATTAATAGAAATTGACAAAAAAGGAGATTTAGAAAAAATAACAGATGGGTATATATATTTTTCATCAAAAGAATGTCCTTTATGTTTGGAAGTAGCTCCATTAGTTAAAGAGGAAGTTAAAGTAAAAGAGATTGATTATAATATATATCATTTTGATATCTCTGAAATGTTAGAAAAAGATATATATACAAGTGAAGAACTTCTGAAACTATGTAATACTTATTATATTCAAGCACTTCCAACAATTTTAAAACTTAAAAATGGAAATGAAGTTAGTAGATTCCCATCTGATCATAGTAAAGAATTAGATGAATTATCTAAGGAATTAAAAGATTTTTTTGAAGAAAAATAGCTAATTATATGTTTGAAGTATATATAATGCTAATTAGTTTCTTATATTTATTCAAATAATGGATAGTATATGTATAATGGTAAAAGATATACTGGAAAATGGAAAGTTACACGTGGATACATTCCAGGATGTGAGCCTAGACATTCTGAGGGATGTTTTAGAACAACTTATACAAAAATAGCATAATTAGAGTAACATATACACTTTTAAACATAGCTTCTTTAAAGTTTGTAAAATAAATTGTAGTTTTGAATGAAAGGACTATTTAATAATATATGAGTACTAACCTCATATAATTGGATAGTTCTTTTTATTATGAGTATGATTTATGATATTTATTTGTTTATTATTTTTTGGTAAATGGTTTAATTACTTTAAGCATAAAAGTTGACATCTTTTGACATTGGTATATAATGTTAGCAACCTAACAAAGTAGAGGTGAAAACGGTGGGAGAAAAGAGAATAGGTATAGAGATAAGGGTTCTTGCTAATTTGATTGGTCGATGTTTAAATGAAGTTGGGTTTAATGATGAACAGAATAGTTTAACAGGACCTCAAGGATTAGTTCTAGGTTATCTATATGATCATCAGGATCATGATATTTTTCAAAAAGATATTGAAGCAACATTCAATGTTCGACGTTCAAGTGCTACAGGATTATTGAAAAGCTTAGAAACTAATGGGTTTATTGAACGAGTGAGTGTTGCTTATGATGCAAGATTAAAGAAAATCATTTTAACAGAAAAAGCCTATGAGTTTAAAGAGAGTTTAGAAAAGTGTATTCAAAAAATGGAAGCTATATTAGTTAAGGATCTAGAACCTCAGGAAATTGAAGATTTAATAAGAATAATGAATAAGATTAAAAATAATTTAAAGTAGGAGAACAAAATGGAAAAGATTTATTATATGGGAATTGACGTTGGGTCAACTACGATAAAAATTTATATTATGGATCAAGATGATAATTGTGTTTATTCAAAATATGAACGTCATTATTCTGATATACAAGTAACAATTACAATGCTTATAAAAGAGATAAAAAATAAATTTGGTAATTTTAAAATAATAACTTTGATGACAGGTTCTGGAGGATTATCACTTTCTGAATATTTAGATATTAAGTTTGTGCAAGAGGTTATTGCATGTACTAAAACAATTGAAACTTATATTCCTGAATGTGATGTGGCTATAGAATTAGGGGGAGAAGATGCTAAAATAACTTATTTTAATGGTTCTTTAGAACAAAGAATGAATGGTACTTGTGCAGGTGGAACAGGGGCATTTATTGATCAAATGGCATCATTGTTGCAAACAGATGCATCTGGGTTAAATGAGTTGGCAAAAAGTTATCAAATGATCTATCCTATTGCATCTCGTTGTGGTGTATTTGCAAAAACTGATATTCAGCCTTTGATTAATGAAGGGGCAAATAAAGAGGATATTGCTATTTCTATTTTTCAAGCTGTAGTTAATCAAACTATTAGTGGTCTAGCTTGTGGTAAACCAATTAGAGGAAAAGTAGCTTTTTTAGGAGGACCTTTATTTTTTCTTGATCAGTTAAGGCAGAGATTTATTGAAACTTTAAATCTTGAAGATAATGAGATTATTTTTCCAAATAATTCACAGTTATTTGTTGCAATGGGAGCTGCTATCTTGGCTAAAGATGAAGATAAAGTGACTGATATTAATACTTTATTAAGTAAATTAGATACTATAGAAGATGTGATGGTTTCTAATAAAAATACTTTGGAGCCTTTATTTAAAGATGATAATGAAAAAAATAAATTTAGGCATCGTCATTATATTGATAAAGTTAGAAAAAACGATCTTAAAAGTTACATCGGAAATGTATATTTAGGACTAGATGTTGGCTCTACAACAACTAAAGCTGTATTAATTGATGATAATGATTCATTATTATATTCTTTTTATGATTCTAATGAGGGAAATCCGTTAGATGTTGTAGTTAAGATTGTAAAAGAGATTTATGATTTATTACCACCTCAGGTTAATTTAGTTTATAGTGGAGTAACTGGTTATGGTGAAGCATTAATTAAAGCTGCGTTAAAAATTGATATGAGTGAAGTTGAAACAATGGCTCATTATAAAGCAGCCACATATTTTAAAAAAGATGTTAGCTTTATCTTGGATATTGGTGGTCAAGATATGAAAGCAATTAAGATTAAAGATGGTATAATTCAAGATATATTATTGAATGAAGCTTGTTCTAGTGGATGTGGTTCTTTTATTGAAACCTTTGCTAAGTCTTTAGGATATAAAGTAAGTGAGTTTGCTGATATAGCATTGGACTCTAAAGCACCGATTGATTTAGGAAGTCGTTGTACTGTTTTTATGAATTCTAAAGTTAAACAGGCTCAAAAAGAAGGCGCAAAAGTTGAAGATATTAGTGCAGGTTTATCATATTCGGTCATTAAAAATGCTTTGTATAAAGTAATAAAATTAAGAAGTAACGATGATTTAGGGGATAATATATTAGTTCAAGGTGGAACTTTTTATAATGAGGCAGTATTAAGAGCTTTTGAAAAAGAAGCGGGTGTTAATGCGATCAGACCTGATATTGCAGGATTAATGGGTGCTTTTGGGATAGCACGTCTAGCCCATGAAAATTATCAAGGGAAATCAACTACATTATTAAGTCGTGAAGAATTAGAGAATTTTACTTGTCAAAGTGAAATAAGATATTGTCAGAAATGTACTAATCATTGCATGTTGACAGTATCAACCTTTAATGATAATAGTGAATATATTAGTGGTAATCGTTGTGAACGTGGAGCAAATATACCAGTTGCTTCTAAAAAATTACCAAATCTATATGATTATAAATATCGTCGTATTTTTAATTATCGTTCTTTAACAGCTGACCAGGCAGTAAGGGGAACAGTAGGTATTCCACGAGTTTTGAATATGTATGAAAATTATCCGTTCTGGCACACTTTTTTTACAAAACTGGGATTTAGAGTTGTTTTATCACCACGTTCTAGTAAAGAAATCTATGAAAAAGGAATAGAATCAATTCCTTCAGAAAGTGTTTGTTATCCAGCAAAATTGGTACATGGTCATATTGAATCATTAATCGAAAAAGGGATTAAATATATTTTTTATCCAAGTTTAGCTTATGAACGTAAAGAGTTTGATAATGCAAATAATCATTATAATTGTCCAGTTGTTACATCATATCCAGAAGTTATTCGTAATAATGTTGATAATCTTGAGGGTAATGACATTATTTATCGAAATCCTTTTATGGATTTAAGTAATAAGAAAACATTATTTAGTAATTTAAAAGATGAATTAAAAGCCTTTAAAATAAGTGATAAAGAATTATTGAAGGCAATTCAAGATGGCTATAATGAACTTTATAAATGTCGACAAGATATTGAAGAACAAGGTGAAATGGTTCTTCAATATATTAAAGATAATAATATAACAGGAATTGTTTTATCAGGACGTCCATATCATGTTGATCCTGAAATTAATCATGGATTAGCAGACTTAATAACTGCTGAAGGTATGGCTGTTTTAACTGAGGATAGTATTTGTCATTTAGATAAAGAATTAGATCAATTAAGAGTAGTTGATCAATGGACATATCATTCAAGATTGTATCGTGCAGCTTCTTTTGTCGCAACACAGCCAAATCTTGAATTAATTCAATTGACATCATTTGGTTGTGGATTAGATGCTGTAACAAGTGATCAGGTAGCTGAAATCTTACAGGCTCGTCATAAGATTTATACTTTAATAAAAATTGACGAAGGTAGTAATTTAGGTGCGATTAGAATTAGAATCCGTTCTTTAAAAGCTACAATTGATAAACAATTAAAAAATAAAAAACAATTTTATCCAAAATATCAACCATTAAAAACACCATTTACAAAAGAAATGAAAGATGAAGGCTATACAATTTTATGTCCACAGATGTCACCGATTCATTTCCAGTTTGTTGAAACAGCAATGCAGGAATCGGGCTATAATTTAGTTGTTTTACCTTCAGTTGATAAAGATGCAATAGATACAGGGTTAAAATATGTAAATAATGATGCATGTTATCCAAGTATATTAGTTACTGGTCAAATAATGAAGGCTTTATTAAGTGGAAACTATGATTTGAAAAAAACCGCAGTAATCATTACTCAAACAGGAGGCGGGTGTAGAGCTACTAATTATATTGCATTTATTAGAAAGGCATTACAAGATGCTGGAATACCAGAAATACCAGTAATATCTGCAAATTTACAAGGATTAGAGAATAATCCAGGATTTAAACTAACCTTACCGCTTGTTAAGAAGGTGATTATTGGAGCTATGTATGGTGATTTATTCATGAGAGTTTTATATCGTGTACGTCCATATGAACAAGTAGCAAATAGTGCTAATGAATTATATATGTCTTGGGTAAAACGATGTCAAGAAAATGTTAAAAACGGTAGTATAAAGGAATTTAGAAAAAATGTTTATCAAATAGTTAAAGAGTTTGATCAATTACCTTTATTAGATATTAAAAAACCTCGTATTGGTTTAGTTGGTGAGATTTTAGTTAAATTTCATCCTACTGCAAATAATGAAATTGTTGAAATTATTGAACGTGAGGGTGGAGAAGCAGTAATGCCTGATTTAATTGATTTCTTTCAATATTGTTTTTATAATACAAACTTTGAAAATAAACATTTTCATGCCTCTAAAAGAAGTACAAAATTATGTAATCTAGCAGTTAAATTTGTTGATTTATTACGCCATGATATGATTAAAGCACTAACAAAATCAAATCGTTTTGAATCCCCAGTTTCAATCGAACATTTAGCGAAAAAAGCTAGTACAATTGTATCTATAGGGAACCAAACAGGTGAAGGATGGTTTTTAACAGGTGAGATGATTGAACTAATTGAATCAGGGGCTCCTAATATTGTCTGTATGCAGCCTTTTGGATGTTTACCTAATCATGTAACTGGTAAAGGTGCAATTAAAGCTTTACGAAAAGCATATCCTGAAAGTAATATTGTTGCAATAGATTATGATCCAGGTGCTAGTGAAGTTAATCAGTTAAATAGAATTAAGTTAATGCTTTCAACTGCATTTAAGAATTTAAAATAATCCCTCTATAATAGAGGGATTATTGTCATATATTCATGTAGAATTAAATATTAAATAGCACAGTTGTGACACTGATGAGCAAATTTTTTAATTAAAAAATGATATAGAATATAAAGTGGTAGCTTTTATCAAAATCTACCACTTTATTAATACCCTTATTAACTATTTAACAATGAAACTAGGAAGTGACATATAACCAGGAGCTATTTGAAATTGATCAAAAACGACTACCACTTGATTATCCTTATTTATATAAAAAGGTTGATCAATAGAAATCTTTAGATTATTAACTTCTTCATCAAAATATATCAAATTAGGATTGTTTTTGGTATTTTTGGCAATCTGTTTTTTAACTGTGGTTAAAATAATATTTTGATAATCAGAGCCTAAGAAATGTTCTACATTATAGATTTCTCCAGTAGTAGGATTTATAGTGAAGAATTTCTTTTGTAAATGGCTATCAGCTAATATTTGAGAAGAATTGATTGAAAATGAAAATATATCATCATCACTATAATAATTTTCAAAATCAATTTCAACAATTAATTTATGAGCTGTACTTTGATTTTTGCCAAATTCTTTAATTTCATCTAGATATGTATCGATAGTTTTAAGTATTAAGTTATTAATATCTACTTTGATCTTATCATCTACATTAATGATTTGAGGAAATTTAACAGTAACGATAGTACCATTTGTTTCATAATGTTTTTCGTCTAATAAAATGAGTTTTGCGTTATTTTCACAAGCATTAATAGTATTAATAAATAATGGTGCTATAATTAATAAAAAAAGTAGAAAGTGTTTTTTCATGTTTCATCTCCTTTCTAGTTGATATGTTTATTGATAGCATTACTATCATTATAGTTTTTGCGGTTAAAAAATAGTTATTCATAATAGGATTATAGTATAAATGTTTAAATTAATTAAAAATAGCTTGACTTAGAGTATAGTTTATTATGTATTGTAATATAAAAGGAGGATATGTATGTATCAATATATAGGTTTAATTGCGGTGTTACCAGGAATTGTTTATTTTACTTTTTTCATTAATCGTTTTATTAAGACAATATTAAACTATCATACAAACATGTTAATTATTTTAGTAATAGGCTTAGTTGTTTCAATGCTTTCTTTACCAGCAATAAATACTTTGGAGTTATATGGAGTAATATACTATCATTTATTAGTGATTATGCTGATATTGGAGTTGTTAAATATTATTCTAAAAAAATTTTTAATTTATCGATTTATTTTTACAACAGGTGTTTTAGCAATAATAATAACAGCATTAGTTTTAGGGTATGGTTATTATAATATTAAACATGTTATACCTACAACCTATAATTTGATTAGTAAAAAGATTAGTGATTTAAAAATTATTGAGATAGCTGATTTACATATGTCAACTTCATTATCGGTTTTACAGTTACAAGAATATTGTAATGAAATAAGTAAAGAAAAAGCTGATATAGTTGTTTTAACTGGGGATATTTTTGATGAAAATACACCATTAGATGATATGCTTAATGCTTGTAAAGTTCTTTCAACAATATCTAATAAACAAGGGATATATTATATATATGGTAATCATGATAATGGTTCACATGCTTTTAAAGATATAGCTTTTACACCAGAGGATATTAGAAAAAATTTAGAATTTAATGGAATAGAGGTATTAGATGATGAAATAGTAACTTTAGAAAATATTAATATTATTGGTCGAAAAGATGCTAGTTTTTGGGGAACAAATCCACGCTTATCAACTGTGGAATTATTAGCGAAAATTCCTGATGATAAAAAAGATAACTATACTATTTTATTAGATCATCAGCCATTAGACTTAGAAGAAAATGCATCATTAGGTATTGATTTACAATTATCAGGACATACGCATGGAGGACAATTATTTCCAATGGGAATTGTTCAAACGCTTACAAGTGATACATTGGTTCGTGGGCAAAGGAATATTGATGATTTTACTGCAATTACAACAACTGGTATGTCAGGTTGGCGATATCCAATAAAAACTGGAGCGCCAAGTGAATATGTGATTATTAAGGTAAAATAAAAAAACACTCAGGAAAATGTTTCCTGGATGTTTTTTTATTTGGATAAGATTTCTACACCAGTTTCAGTTATTAAGAGTGTATGTTCCCATTGAGCAGAAAGACTACCATCTTCAGTAAAAACAGTCCATTCATCATCTGCATCAACAAAAATATCTGCTTTGCCAAGATTTAACATTGGTTCAATTGTAAAAACCATTCCAGGAACTAATGTTACTGTTGGTTCATTGGGCTCAAAATGGAAAATATAAGGATTTTCATGAATAGCTAAACCAACACCATGACCGCAAAATTCTTTGACTACGCTATAACCGTTATCAATAGCAAATTTCTCAATAGTTTTGCCAATATCACCAACACAACTTTGATATGGTACTATTGCATCAATAGCAAGTTCTAAAGCTTTTTTTGTGTTTTGTACTAAGTTTTTAGCTTCATCTGTTACATTACCAATCATGAACATTCTTGAAGCGTCTGCATAGTATCCATTAAACATGGTTGTGGCATCAACATTTACAATATCTCCATCTTGAATTATTTCATTTTCACTAGGAATCCCATGACAAACTACGTCATTGATTGAAACACAGATATGTTTAGGGTAACCGCAATATTGGTAGTCAGCACAGACAGCATTATATTTTGCAGTGAATTCTTTAGCCATAATATCTATTTCTTCAGTTGACATACCAGCTTTAATATTTTCTTCAATATAGTCTAATAAACCAGAATTAATAATCGCAGCTTGTTTTATACCTTCAATTTGCTCATTATTTTTAATCATTTGATGTAAAGGAATTATTTTTCCTTGTTGTTTTAATTGTTCTAGTTTTTCATCAAACTGGAGATGGCATTTTTTATACTTTTGTTGACTTCCACACCAGCATAGATCATTTCGATTTAATTTCATATTTGACCCTCTTTCTTTATGGTATAAGTATACCATGTTGAAATGTTAATGCAAAAAATATAATTATTATAAATTTTTATTGATTAATAATTCTTTTTGTTTTCTTGTTAATTGTTTAATTGCATATTCACGTTTAAGAGCTTGTTTTTTACAGACATATTCTTCAAAGTAAATTAATTTAACAGGGCGTCTAACTTTGGTATATTTGGCTCCATTACCCTCGTTATGTGCCTTGATTCGACGTTCAAGATTAGTTGTCCAGCCAGTATAATAAGTATGATCACTGCATTCAACAATATAGACATAGTTTGTTTTCATTTAGGTTACCTCATTGATAATATTATAACTAATTATTTTGATATTGATAAGTTTTTAATGACTAGGAAGGAATTTTGGTTTAAGATATTTTTGAAGAGGTGTTATTGTGGTTGATTTTAATAATTTAATAGATTTGCAGATTGAAATATTCATATTAATGATAATTGGATATATTCTAAGAAAAATAAATATCATTTCAAAAGAGAATAGAAAAAGTTTAACTGATTTAGTTATCTATATTATTTTGCCAGCTAATATAATCTACTCATTTATGATTAAAATGGATGAAACAATTATTAAGAGTGGATTTACAATTTTAATTGTATCAATTGTAATTCAGTTAGGGTGTCAGGTGTTTGGAAAGTATTTTTTTATTAAAACACATTCAAGACAACGAAGTGTTTTACAGTATGGAACAATATGTTCTAATGCGGGTTTTATGGGATCACCATTAATTCAAGGGTTATATGGTTTGGATGGATTGTTGTTTGCATCGATTTACTTAATTCCGCAGCGAATTGTAATGTGGTCTGGTGGTGTAGCTTGTTTTACTAGTACTAAAGGTAAGGAAGTTGTTAAAAAGGTGATAACTCATCCATGTATTATAGCTGTATTTATTGGTTTAATTATAATGATAGGACAAATTAAATTACCTAATTATTTATATGTTTCTATTAAAACATTAAGTGGTTGTACAATGTCATTATCAATGATTGTAATTGGTGGGATTTTAGCAGAAATAAGATTTAGAGATGTTATTAGTAAATTAACGATTTATTATAGTTTTATTAGATTGATATTAATCCCATTATTAGTTTTATTTGGATGTATAATAGTTAAATTACCTATTCTCGTAACTGCTGTAGCAACAGTATTGGCAGGAATGCCTGCTGGTAGTACAACTGCAATTTTAGCAGAGAAATATAATGGTGATTCTAAATTAGCGGTTGAAATTGTTTTTTTATCAACGGCATTATCTTTGATTACAATTCCTTTGTTATGCTTAATCATTAATATGGTTGTATGAGATTTTCAGTTATTGTAAAAATAATGGGTTATAATAAAAATATAGTATAATCTGAGTGAACTTAATTAAAGGAGAAATATATGTTAACAATAGGATTTATAGGCAATGGAAAAAGTACGAATCGTTATCAATTACCATATGTTTTAACTAGAAAAAACATTAAAGTAAAAACAATTTATGCTCGTAATATAAATAAAAAGGATTGGGATAGAGTAGAGGGAATTAATTATACAGATGATTTAAATAGTTTATTAAATGACCCTGATATTCAATTAATTAGTATTTGTACTTGTCATGATAGTCATTATGAATATGCAAAAATGGTACTTGAACATGGCAAGAACTGTTTGGTAGAAAAACCGTTTATGAAAAATAGCCAAGAAGCTAAAGAAATTTTTGCTTTAGCAAAGGAAAAAGGATTATTGGTTCAATGTTATCAAAATCGTCGTTATGATTCAGATTTTCTAACAACTCAAAAAGTTATTGAAAGTGGTAAACTAGGAAATATATTAGAATTAGAAATGCATTTTGATTATTATCGCCCTGAAATTCCACTTGCTAGTAAAGAATATTCTTGTTTTGATAGTTATTTATATGGGCATGGTTGTCATACGCTAGATCAAGTTATTTCTTATTTTGGTAAGCCTGATAAGATACATTATGATGTGCGTCAATTATTAGGACCAGGAAGGATGAATGATTATTTTGATTTAGATTTATATTATGGAATTTTAAAAGTATCAATTAAATCTAGTTATTTTAGAGTTAAAGAAAGACCAAGTTTTGTAGTTTATGGTGATAAAGGATGTTTTATAAAAGCGAATAAAGATCGCCAAGAAGAGCATCTAAAGTTATTTTATTTACCTGGTTCACCAGGATTTGGAATTGATCGAATTGAGGACTATGGAACATTATCATATTATGATGACGAGGGTAATTATCATGAAGAAAAAGTTGTATCTGAAGTTGGAGATTATGGAAATGTTTTTGATGGATTATATGAGACAATTATTGAGGGCAAAGAACCAAGGATTAAGGATGAACAAACTTTATTACAAATGGAAATTTTAGAAACAGGGGTTAATATGTGTAAATAGATACGAAAGTATCTTTTATTTTTTGACAAAATATTAATTATAATATGATACTAGATTAGAACATGATACAATATAGTTAATAGGGGGGATGAATAATGAAATGTGATAATTGTGGAAATGTGTATAAAAATAATCTAAAATGTCCATTATGTGGGTATCATCAAGCGAAAATTTATCACTGTAGTGTTTGTGATACAGTTATTCATTTTGGTCAATCTCATTGTCCTAAATGTGGTAGTCCTACTAGGTATAATAAACAAGAAGATATAAGTAAGAAATATTCAAGTAAGTTTATTTCAACTGATTATTCAAAGCATAGTAGATCTACCCATGTTTATAAACAACAAGAAATGTATGATTATAAATCTAGTGATAATGAGATAAAACAAAGATTAGAAGAAGCAAGAAAGAAAATATTAAATTATAGAGCAAAATCTGTTAAATCAAAAGTTAGTTTAGAAAAGAGAAATTTATTAAAATTAGTTATTGGTGGATTTGTTATTTTAAGTGCAGCATTTAGTTTTTTTACAACAGAAAGATTAGATATTGAAATGGTTGAACTAGATAGGATAGAAGTAAATGGAAATAATAATGATTTAATGATGGCTGGTAATTTTCAACATGGGGGATTAGTTTATCAAAATAGTGATGATATATATTTAGGGATTAATTATCAACTAAATAAAACAGATTCTTCATTTTCAGGTTTTTATAATATGACACCAGAATCTGATGGGAATGTTTATGTTGAAGGTAATTATATATATTATAGTTCTTTTGAAAGTTATCGTCGTTATGATATAAATGCTGAAGAAGAAATTGGATTATTTAATGTAGAAAAAGTGTTGCCTATTAAAAATCATCGTTTTTTATATACTGATGGAACAGGTCTTTATTTATATGAAAATGAAGAAAGTAAACAATTAGCTGATTATAATACAAGTGTTTTTACTTTTGATTTTAAAAATGAATTAGTTTATTTTGAAAAAGATGGGGTCATACGATCTGTTGATTTAAGAGGGATGTTTATAAATGATTATAATATCTGTGTATTTAATAATTTATATGTAGATGATGGTGTTATTTATTATTATGATTTTGATGGAGTTAAAAGTTATGCTACTGATACAAATAATATTTGGTTATATGTAGAAGATGATGATATTTATAATTTTATTGTAACTGATCAAGGGGTTGTATATACGAATACAGATAATGAATTATATTATTACTTTAATGATGGTGGTGAAGTTTATTTTATTGGAGATGATGTTTTTAATTTTAATGTTATAGGTGATAAAGTAATTTATTGTGATAATGAAGGATATAGCTGGTTTATTAGTGATGGTTATGAGTTGGTTAGTGAGTTTTTAGAGTAGACAGTTAAATAAGTCTACTTTTTTTTATGTACACAATATGATAGAATAAAGGCATTAAAAAGTAGGTGAAAAGATGGAAGAGATTAAAAGCTGTAGAAATTGTGGAGCAAGATTACTGGAACATGAAAAGTATTGTCCAGTATGTGGTATGGTTCAAGAAGATAAGGTATCTCAAGATACAAATATTGATACTAATGAGATGGTATTTGATCCAGATATTGAAGAGAACATAATGGAGAAGAAAAATTATTGGAAAAGTCCAATTATTTGGTCGATAGCAATAGTGTTGTTAGTTGTTAGTATTGGTATAAATGGGTATATTGATAGAAATCCAATTGAGGTTGTTGATTCAAATAAACAAAGTGAAGATGAGTATAATAATAGTTCTATAACAATAAATGGACAAACAGATAAATACGCTCAAGCAACTAATAATAATATGTTAGGAATTAGTTATGTAAATAAAGATAAGGCATATATTATGATGAGTCGTGAAATGTTAGTTTATGATAAAACTCTTAATAATCGTGAGCTTGTTTTTGATCAGTATATGACATCTTTTAGTGAGGACAAGGACTATTATTATTTTCTTGATGAAAATAATGATTATCTTCGTGTGGATAAGAAAACAAAAAAAGATGATGTATTGTTGAGTAATGTTTATTATGTTCAAAATTTAGGTGAAAAAGTTTATTATCAAAAAGATAATGATAATGAATCAATCCATTGTTTAGATGTGGCTAAAAACGAAGATAAAAAAATAAATGATGAAGTTTCATATAGCTTAATTATTGATGAAAAGAAAGAACGTATATTCTATATTAATAAAAATGCTGAATTAATTTCTACTGCTCTTGATGGTAGTGATCGTAAAGCATTGGCTAGTAATACACATATATATACTTATGATGGTGAGTATCTTTATTATATTAATGATAAAGGAGTAGTTAGATGTGATTTAAATGGAAATCATCAGGATATTTATGATAATTTTAATTTGAAAATGATTAATATTGTTGATGATCATATTGTTGTTCATGATGGAAATGTTATTTATACAATGGATTTGAATGGCAAAAAGGTAAAAAAACTTTATACGATTGAAGCAACTGGTGAATTAACTTTTGAGGTAATTGGGGATAAGTTATTAGTTTTAGCTTTAGCATTTCAAGAACAAAATATAGGTTATGAGATTATAGGTTTAGATGGAAAGAGACATATATTAGAAAATAATACACCATCAATTATTGGTGAAGAAATCTAGGTGATAAAATGAAGATAAAAGAAATAGTTACTGCTACTAATGGTATTTTATTAAATGGCGATGAGAATTTTGAAGTTGTTGGATTTAGTCAGGATAGTAGAAATATTAAAGCTGGGATGATGTATATTCCAATTATTGGAGAACGTTTTGATGGACATGATTTTATTGATAGTGCTTTTGAAAATGGAGCTAGTGCGATAATTACTGATCGAGATGTTTATAAAAGCGATAAGATAATTATAAAAGTTAAAGATACTTTAATAGCTTTACAGGATATGGCTCGTTATTTAAGAAAACATCGTGATGTTAAAGTTGTTGGAATTACAGGAAGTGTTGGAAAGACAAGTACTAGAGATATGGTATATAGTGTTGTTAAGCAGGGATATCGAGTATTAAAAACAGAAGGTAATTATAACAATAATATCGGATTACCATTAACTATTTTACGATTAAAAGATGAAGAAATTATGATTTTAGAAATGGGTATGAATCATCTTAAAGAAATGGAGGAATTATCACTTATTGCATTACCAGATATTAGTGCTATTACTAATGTAGGTACTGCACATATTGGTGAACTAGGTAATCGAGAAAATATTTTAAAAGCAAAGTTAGAAATAATTGCAGGAATGAAAGATGGTAGTACTTTAGTTATTAATAATGATAATGATATGCTTTCAACAGTTAATTTAAATGATTTAGATATTGTTAAAGTGGCAATTGATACTGATGGTGATTTTAAAGCTCTAAATGTTGTTTTAAAAGATGATAGTAGTAGCTTTGAAATATATTATCAAGATAAAAAATATCAGGTAGTGGTACCTGTACCTGGTAAACATTTTGTTTTAAATGCTTTAATTGCTATTGCTATTGGAATTAAATTAAATATAAGTATTGATAAGTGTATTAAGGGAATCAATGAATTTCAATTGACAAAGAAAAGAATGGATGTTATTGAATTAAAAGATAATATTACTCTAATTGATGGAACATATAATGCTAGTGAAGACTCGATGAAATCTAGTTTGGATGTTCTAGCAACCTATTCAAGGAGGAAAATAGCAGTTTTAGCTGATATGTTAGAGTTAGGTGAGTTTAGTGAGCAGTTGCATCGTAATGTTGGGAAGTATGTGGCTGATAAAAAGATTGATATTTTAGTGGCGGTAGGTAAGGAAGCTAAATACATTGTTGCAGGAGCAAGAGATTTAGAAATGAATAATATTTATTATTGTGATGATAATGAAGAAGTGATAAATTATTTAAGAAATAATTTATGTAGTAATGATGTTGTTTTATTGAAGGGATCAAATGGAATGAAACTTAAAGATGTTGTTACTCAATTAAAGGAGAAATTTTCATGAAACAAAAGTTATTAGTTTTATGTGGTGGACAATCTAGTGAACATATTGTTTCTAGAATGTCTTGTACATCAGTATTGAATAATTTAGATATTAATAAGTATGATATTACATTAATTGGGATTGATTTAGATGGAAACTGGTATTTTTTAGATAAAAATCAGACAGATTTGGCTCAAGATACATGGCTAGAGAATAGTAAACCTGTAGCTGATATTTATGAACTTTTGCGTAATTATGATGTAGCTTTTCCAGTTCTTCATGGGTTATATGGTGAAGATGGCTCAATACAAGGATTGTTTGAGTTAGCAAAATTGCCTTATGTTGGATGTCGAGTGATGGGTTCAAGTATTGCTATGGATAAGATATATACAAAAAAAATCTTAGATACAGTTGGTATTCCTCAAGTTAAATCTGTATATGTAAAAAAACGTTATGATGATAAACTGGTTGTAGTAAATAATACTTTTGATGAAATTGAGACTGTTGAAAGTTATATTGTAGAGAAATTAGGAATGCCTTGTTTTATTAAAGCTAGTCGTTCTGGTTCAAGTGTAGGATGTTATCGTTGTGATAATTCTGATGAATTAATGATTAAATTAAATGAGGCAGCAAAATATGATCGTCATATTGTTGTTGAAGAATGCATTGATTGTATTGAATTGGAAACAGCAGTTTTAGGTAATGATGATGTGATTGTATCTAGAGTAGGTCAAATTATGCCTCATGGTGAATTTTATACTTTTGAATCTAAGTATGAAGATGAGGAAAGTAAAACTTGTATCCCTGCTTTAGTTGATGAAAAAATCCAAGAACAAATTAGAGCATATGCTATTAAAGTATTTAAAGCAATTGATGGTCATGGTTTTAGTAGAGTTGATTTTTTCTTAGATAAAAAAACTAATCAAATTTATTTAAATGAAATTAATACAA
Source organism: Thomasclavelia cocleata (assembly GCF_900102365.1). Classification (GTDB taxonomy): domain Bacteria; phylum Bacillota_I; class Bacilli_A; order Erysipelotrichales; family Coprobacillaceae; genus Thomasclavelia; species Thomasclavelia cocleata. The sequence goes on from NZ_FOIN01000030.1 coordinate 32,436, forward strand.
TTCCAGGATTCACAAAAATTTCTATGTATCCTCAATTAATGGATGATTTTGGTATTAGTTATGGTGAATTATTGGATCGTTTAATTGCATTAGCTATGCAAAGATAAAAATATTTATGAAAATTAAAATATTAGAAGTAAGATAACATTTCTTGCTTCTTTTTGTTTTATATAAAGTAATATGAATAATTCTTTTGTATATAGTATTAGGAGGTATTTT
>NZ_FOIN01000046.1 GCF_900102365.1 Thomasclavelia cocleata
ATTCACAAGATTCACGAGAAGAGGAATAGAGAAGGTGAAAATGGAATATTTACTGGTGTGTACAGGATATAATTTAAAGAAATATCATAAATATAGATTAAGAGAAACGAAAAAACAGCAGATAAATTAGTGATAATCAATGATAACTCGAAGAAAAGTCACATTGAAAAGAGGAGTTTTAGCAGATGATACCCTCATTGCGCTCAAAAACAGCCAAAATAACATAAAATATTATTAAATATCGTGAGAGTTGCAATTATAGCAGGTAATTGCATTTTATTTTGCAGAAAAAAAGCTGAACGAATTCAACTTTCCTTTTAAAAAGTTATTTCGTTACAGCCCCTTTAGAAAGTTCTTACAGGTAAAACTAATTGAATAACATCATCTTTTTCATAATCTTTGATAATGAATGGCTTCATTTCCCCAGTAAATAATATTTTAATTTTAGGTTCATTAAAAGCTCTAATTGCATCATTAGCATATTTAGAACTAAAAGAAATACTTAAAGGTTCTCCCTTATAAAAAGCATTATCTAAAATTTCTTCAACCGATCCAATTTCTTGCATATAAGAAGATAAAACTATTTTATCAGGATCCATATCAAGTTTAATAATGTTATTTTGTTCATTAGTTAATAAAGAAACACGATCAATAGCATTTAATAAATAATGAGTATCTAAGTCTAGTTCATAATCAAAACTATCAGGAATTAGACGATTAGTATCTGGAAAGCTGCCATCAATTAATCTCGTTTGAATTATATTATTATTAAAAACATAAAGTACTTTACGATCAGAAACATACATTTCAATCATTTCATCAGATTCAATAATTTTAGATATTTCGTCTAAAGACTTTTGAGGAATTGTAATATTAAAAGTTACATCTTCATCTAATGAAACTATCTTTTTAGCTAAACGATAACTGTCAGTAGCAGTACATTCTAACTGATGATTAGCTGCTTTAAAATTAATACCAGTTAAAATAGGTTTATTTTCTTTATCACTAGCAGCAAATTTAGTCTGAGAAATAATATCTTTTAGTATTAAAGAATTAAGTAATACTTTTGTTCCTGTTTTAGATAAATCTATTCTTGGATAATCTAATATATCTGTTCCATTTAAATCAAATTTAGAATTAGATCCAGAAATTCTTGTTAATGCTCCATCGATTGTATGAATACTAATTTCATCACTATCAATTTTTCTAACAATATCTAAAATATAACGAGAATTTAATACTACACCACCTGTTTGATTAATAATTAAATCTTCATCTTTTTCAATTCTGGTTTGAATTGTAATATCTGAATCACTACCAGTTAAAATTAAACAATTTTCTTGTAAATCAAATTTAATTCCTGTTAAAACTGGTAAAGGACTACGAATTGAAACTGCTTTAGTAGTTTTAGAAAGAGCATTTAATAATTTAAGTCTTTTAATTTTAAAATCCATAAGTTTTCTCCTTTATATATATATATTTATTTTTTTATTAAATTTATTAATACTATTATACTGTGAATAATGTGGATAACATATAAAAGTATTGATATAATCAATATTTTTTATGTGGATAAAAGTGTGATTTAGTTGTGGAACAATTGTGTTTAATTAACATTTAATTTTTCCTTTAACTTATTAATCGCTAATTTATAATCGGAATCTTTTTTTATCTTTGTTTCTACTCTAGCACAAGCTTTCATAACCGTAGAGTGATCTCGATTACTAAATGTCATTCCTATTTCAGCAAATGTAATGTCTAATAATTCACGCATTAGATACATACACATTTCCCTTGGTGTCGTTAATTTTCTTGTTTTGTTTTTAGAAATTAGCTGACTTATTGTTAGATAATAAAACTCTGCTGTTGTTTTTAAAATTAATTCTTTAGTTAAAGCACTTTTAGGATTTTTAACAATTTTATCATCTTTAAATGATTCTAGAGCAAAAGCCATATCAATTGTATTAGTATGATTCATAATACTGCAGAAAAATAATCTTTTTAAAGCACCTTCAAGACTTCTTATATCTTTACAATAATAATTCGCCATAAAATCTACAACATCATCTCTGATAACTAATGATGGGTTATCTAAATTTTCTATCTTTTTTTCTAAAATAGCACGTGCTGTTTCAAATTCTGGAGGATCAATTCCAAAACTTAATCCTGAGTTAAAACGACTTATTAATCTTGATTCTATTCCTTGAAGGTCTTCAGGCATTTTATCACTAGTTATAACAATTTGTTTATTATTATTGATGATTTCATTAAAAATATGAAAGAAAATTTCACTACTTTTTTCTTTATTAAAGAGGAATTGAATATCATCAATTAATAAAATATCAAGTATCTTGTATTTAGCATATATTTCATCGCCATCTTTACCCCTCATTGCACCAACTACTTCATCAACAAAATCTTTACTAGTTATATAACGAATTTTTAAACTAGGATTTATTTCTTTAGCATAATTACCAATTGCATTTAATAAATGAGTTTTACCTAATCCTGGGTTACTATATATAAATAGAGGATTAAAATTTGATCCTGGATTAGTAGATACTAATAAAGCTGCATTTTGTGCCATTCGATTAGAGCTGCCAACAACAAAGTTGTCAAAAGTAAGTTTTTTATTAAGATTGTCTCTAAATAGTTCCTTTTTTTCTTCAGTGATAGATTTTTTGAATTCATCTTCACCAATTATTTCTATAGATACTGATGATGCCAGCATACCAGACAAGATATCTTCAATATCTTTTAGATTGTTTTTTATAGTTTCTATATTGAAAGAATAAGGGGTAGTTATTGTAACCTTATTGTTATTAATAGAAGCAATTTGTGCATTTCGAAAAACTGATTCCATAATTACCTTATCTATTTTACGTTCTTCAGGTAAATCTTGTTTTTCAAGTGTATCAAGGCATAACTGCCAAATTCTACTATTATCACGCATTATTTTCACCTCCGCATCATAATTATAAGCAAATAAATATTAAATTTAAAGTAGAATTGCAAAGGGGAAAAAGGATTCACAAAGTTATTCACAATATTTATTATATTTGATAAGGATTTTAGCACTTATTCACAAAATTCACAACTTTATTTGTGCATAAAAAAATATGTGAATGTGAAAATTGTGGATATATGAGGAATTAAAAAAGATGATTCACTAAAAGTTCACAAGTTAAGATTAATAATGACAAAGTTTTCAACGGTTTTTCACATATATTCACACTTAAAAATATAACGATATGAATATGTGCATAAGTATGTGTTTTTTTGTATAACATTAAAATATTTCTACATACAGTTATCAGTAATTATAATTTGATAATACAAAAAAGAATAAAAATAGATAATTGTGCTTTTTGTATATTAAATTACATCATTATTACTTAATTCTATTAAATATTTTGTGTTATAATGGAATTAAGATGATTATAATACTTTTAATATATATTTCTATTTAACTGAATTATTTATATTTAATTATCATAAGTAGTTATGAAGGTAAAGGAAAGCAGGTGAAATATTTTAAATTTACAAATACAAATAATTTAGTTTTTAATAATATAATAAGATAATAAAAAATATATAGATAGAAGGGAAAATATGAAGATACTAAAAAATATAGTCAAAAGTTTAGTAGTTATTGCAATGATTATTAGTTATGTATCTATTAATGTTAGAGCTATTGAAACTAATGATGATCTACCAAATGTAGCTTTAAATAAATTAACTATTGCTAGTAATGGAAATTCATCACGAGCTGTTGATGGTGATAAAACAAGTTATTGGGATGGTGGTTTATATCCAAGTGAATTATTGGTAGATTTAGATGGATTTTATGATGTTTCTAAAATTGTAGTTATTCCATATTATAATGGAAGTCGTTATTATAATTACGAAGTTTATACAAGTGTTGATGGATTTAATTATGAAAAAGTAGGAGAAAAAACTGATAAAACTTTACAAACAGTAAATGGAGAAACTTATACATTTGAAACTAAAGTTACAAGATATGTTAAAGTTAAAATGACATATAATTCAGCAAATACAAGTGTACATATAAATGAATTGGAAGTTTATGGGGTTGAAAATTTAGATTATGAATTGCCAGAAACACCAAATGTAGATCCTAATGATCCAGATAATATTGCATATGGTAAGCCTACTAGGTCAACTACTAATAGTAATTTTTCATCTCTTGTTGTAGATGGACAAGATTCTACATCATGGATTGGTGAAGATTATCCTAAATATGTAGATGTTGATTTATTAGAAAATTATGATATATCAAAAATTAAAGTATACATGCCTAAAGGAAATATTAAATTTGCTTATTCTTTATATGGAAGTTTAGATGGTGTCCATTTTGAACGAATTGCAGAAACAAAGCTCAAAGAAAGTAGTGAAGATGGAGATGAATTTAATCTTAATTTAGAAAATACATATCGTGTTATTAGAGTAAATGTTACTGCAAATTCAAATGGAGAAGGAGCAAATTCTCAGATTTCAGAAATAAAAGTTTATGGTACTAAAAGTGAAGTTGAAAAAATAGAAACACGTAAAGATTTAGAAATTGAATCATATAATGACTGGCTATTAAATAATTATAATGTTGATGTAAATGCAATTAGTAATGAAAATGGTAAATATAATATTGCTGATACTTTTAATGATGAGGATGTATTTACAGAGGTAAAAGGAGTTATATCAAGAATATTAGGGGAGAAATATCTTGATTGGTTTACTTTTGAGTTAGCAAAAAATGATTTTGGAAAAGATTTTTATGAAATATCTTCTTTAAATGGAAAGATTCATATTAAAGGTAATGAAGGATTATCTTTAACAACAGGGCTAAATTATTTCTTGAAATATTATTGTAATGTTCATGTTTCACAACAAACAAAACAAGTGAAAATGCCAGAAACAATACCTGTGCTAGATAAGACTATTTATAAAGAATCACCTTATGAGATTCGTTATGCTTATAATTACTGCACATTATCTTATACAATGCCATTTTGGGGATATGATGAGTGGCAAAGAGAATTAGATTATTTTGCCTTAAATGGTGTTAATTTGATTTTGGATACTACTGCAACAGAAGCATTATGGATAGAATATCTACAAAATTATGGTTATGATATTGAAGAGGCAAAAGCGTTTGTATGTGGCTATTCATATAAAGCCTGGTGGTTAATGGGAAATTTAGAGTCTTATGGAGGACCTGTTAGTGATGAATGGGTTATTGATACAGTTAAAATGGCAAGAACAAATCAGCGTAAGATGTCAGTTTTAGGAATAAAACCTTGTTTACAAGGCTTTATGGGAGCAATGCCAGAACATTTTGGCGATATCGCTAATAAGACACTAATGGAAGATTATGGTTATGAAGATATTCGTCCATATATGGTTGAACAAGGGGACTGGTCTGGATTTACTCGTCCACCAATATTAAAAACAACGTATGATGGATATGATGGATTGGCACAAAAATTTTATGAAACTCAAGAATATATTTATGGACAAGCAACTAATTATTATGCTGGTGATTTAGCTCATGAAGGAGGAATTATTCCGCCAGATTTAAGTAAACCACAGATGTCAGCTTATATTTTAGATCAAATGATGGATTATGATAAAGATGCAGTATGGGTAATTCAATCGTGGTTATCAAATCCTAATCCTGAAATTTTAGAGGGATTTGGTGATAATAAAGAAGATCATGTTCTTGTTTTAGATTTAGATGCAACTGAAAATCCTCATTGGAGTAACACGACAAATTGGAATGGTAAAGAATTTGGAGGAACTTCATGGATATTTTGTATGTTAGATAATTATGGTGGAAGAACAGGAATGCATGGTGAGTTAGAATATTTAGCATCTCAGATTACAAAAGCAAATAGTGAATCTAATCATATGAAAGGAATTGGAATAACACCAGAGGGAACACTTTTAAATCCTGTTAATTATGATTTATTTTGGGAGATGGCTTGGGAAAGTGAAGCCAAAGATACAGAGACTTGGTTAAAAGAATATATAACTAGACGTTATGGTGAATATTCACAGAATTCATGGGAGGCATGGAAAATTTTATTGTCTACTGCTTATGGTGCTAATAATGAAGATGGTAGTGCTAAATATCATACAGGGAATGTAAATTGTATTACAAATATGCGTCCATCATTTAGCCCAGAAATTGTAATAGGAGATTATAAATTAACTTATGATCCAACTAAATTTGAAAAAGCAACTAGTTTATTAATGAATGATTTTGATAAATTCAAAAATAATGAGTGCTATATTTATGATGTTGTTGATATATTAAGACAAACTTTAGCAAATAGCCAGGTTGAATTTTTTGAACGAATAAATGAGGCTTATAGTACTAAAAATTATGAAATATTTAAAAAATATAAAGATAAATTATTAAATAGTATTTTATTAATAGATGAAATTGCTGGTTTTGAAAAAGACTCATTATATGGTACATGGATATCAAAAGCTTCTAATTTTTACAATGATTCTCGAAACAGTAAAACATATGATGATTATTCAAAAGATATGATGATAATTAATGCTAAGGCAATTGTAAATATCTGGAGTTCTAAAACGTTACAAACATATGCTCATCGACAATATAGTGGATTAGAACGTGATTACAATTATCCAATGTGGAAATTATGGTTAGATCGATTGGATACTGCAATTGAAACTGGTAACTTTGTGGCGCCATCAAGCAATCAAGATTATTTTAATATTGGATGGAATGTTGTAACTAATAATGAAGATTATTCAACTGTAGTAAAAGATGTAAATGGTAATCAAGAATATCGTGGTCTTAATGAAATATATGTAGAAATTTTTGATAGTTATTTAACTGGACAAGCACAAAAAGATAAGATTATGGATGAAAATATAGCACCAGAAGGAACTGCTTATGCAGATACAACTTTAGGAAATTATACTGCTGATCATATTAATGATAATAATACTGGTTCAATGTGGATTGCTAAGACTTCAGCTATCCCTGTTAGTGCAGGAATTAAATTTAATCAGGAACAGTTAATTTATGGTTTACAGCTTGTCTTTGAAACACGCCCAGTATTGGGAAATAACATAATGAAATTCTTTATTGAAACTAAAGATAATAATGAAAATTGGGAAAAGATTTATAGTGGGCAAAGCTATAATGAAGAAGAAAAATCCTATACTATAAATATTCCATTAGATGAACCTAGATTAGTTAATGATATAAAGATTACTTATGAAACTAATGGAGGAATTTATCCAGCTTTATGTGAAATGAAAGTTTATTCAAGTAAAGGAATTCAATTGATTGATGGAACATCAATGTTTATTGAAAATGAAACTTTAAATGGAGTAAAAGATGGAATAACAGTAGCTGAATTATTATCAAACTTATATGCTGGAAGTGGTAATTTACAATGTGTTGAAAATGGTAATATATTATTAGATGATGCCATTGTTAGTGATCAAACAATAATTCAACTAATTAAGGATGAAAAAATTATTGATGAATTAAAGATATCACTTGCAAGTAATTTAACTAATCAATTAAATAAATTATTAGAAGAAACAAAAGCATTAGATGAGGATATTTATTCAAAATTAAGTTATAAAGTACTTTTAAAAGCTATTGATAAAGCACAAAATATTATTAATAATTCAAGTAGTACTAGTGATGATTATAAAGATGCTATTGATACATTAAAAAATGCCATTAATAATTTAGTAGATATTACTAAGTTAAAAAATAATCTAGTTATTTTAGAAAATGAAAATAAAAATGAATATATAGATAAATATTTTGATAAATATAAATACTATTATCAACAAGCAAAAGATATTTATAATAACATTGATACAGCTACAAATGATGTGATATATAAGGCAGAGGGTTATCTTGAATTAGCAAAAAATTATCTTATCCATGAAAATAATACTAATATAGCTCCCCTAGGAACACCATATGCTGACAATGAGCTGATGAGTTCTTATTCAAAAGAGAAGATAAATAATGTTAATTTTGAAGATTGCTGGGTTGCAAATACAAAAATAAATTTACCAGTATCAGGTGGAGTAACATTAGATAAGAATTATTCAGTAAATTATATAAAAGTTGTTTTTGAAGAAAATGGATACCGTAATACTCAATTAGGTTTTGAGGTTTCTGTACAACAAGAAAATGATGAATGGAAAAAAGTTTATACTAACTCTACAGGGCTAAAAAATGGTTATACATTTATCATTGATATGAATGGTGAAGTAATAAAAGATGTTAAAGTGACAATTACTTCATATGCTACTGATGCTGGTTCTCCATATCCAGGAGTATCAGAAATTGAAGTACATCAAACAAGTAATAATTCAAATTTAAAAGATAATCTAAGTTTGGTAAATGAAAAAATATTGTCTGGTTATGATGAAAATCATGTTACAATTACAAGCTGGATGGAATTTGAAGAAATATATAATAAAGCTCAAATTATATGTAAAAAAGATACATATAATCAAGAAACAATTGATCTAACTAATGCAAAATTAATTGAAATGGCTGATAAACTAGTTTTAAGAGGGGATGTTACTGAGCTTATTAAGTTGGTAGCTCAATACCAGGAATTAGATCAAAAATTATATACTGAAATAACATGGAATAATTTTAAAGAACAATTAATAAATGCAAAACAGATTATTTTAGATAATAGTGATTCAAGTCAAGTAGATGTTGATAATGCATTATCTTTATTACAAGAAGCAAAAGATAATTTATTAATGGTTGCTAATGATAGGGATAAAATAGCATTAGCTATTGCAATCGAAATGGCAGAAAGTGCTAGTTTGGAAAATGTTGTCCCAGCAGTAGTAGAAGAATTCAATGCAGCATTAGAAAATGCTCAAACAGTTTATGCAAATGATAATGCAACACAAGAAGAAGTAGATAATGCGTTTACTAGATTAGCAAATGCAATGCATATGTTAGAATTCTTCAAAGGAAATAAAGAATTATTACAAAAACAAGTAGATTTAATTAATGATTTAGAATCAGATAAATATATTGAATCAACATGGAATGCAATGTTACCAGTATTAGAAAAAGCAAATGAAGTATTAGGTAACGAAAATGCAATGCAGGAAGAAGTAGATGAAGTATATAGTGAATTAGTAAGAGCATTTATTAATTTAAGACTAAAACCAAATAAAGATTTATTAGCAGGTTTAATCAACAAGGTAAATGGTATAAATAGAGCAAACTACACATCAGCATCATTAAAAGCAGTAGATGATGTAATGACAAGAGCAAAAGAAGTATTAAATAATCCAGAAGCAACAAAAGAAGAAGTAAAGACTGCAGTAGCAGAATTAACAAAAGCGTTAGCGGGATTAGAAGCTAATCCAGTAAAACAAGGAGATAAAACAATAAGTATAAAAACAGGCGATGAAACATCATTAGGAATGTTAATGAGTTTAGCTGGATTAAGTTTATTAAGCTTTATTGGATATGTATCGATTAAAAGAAAAGAGGATTAAAATGTGAGCATCTAGTTTAAAAACTAGATGCTTTTTTCAGCATAATATCTAAAACGACTTTTTTATGATGAATGTAATAAATTAAAACAGTATAAAACAAAAATTTAGTTAAATTTCAAAGAGAAATTTTTCATATATAAAAAATAATATTAAAGATTAATGTTCTAATAGTAAAATTATGTAAATAAATATATGATTATATAATATTTAATATATTTCTATTGATTTATTCATAAATATAAAAATTCAATAGCTATTTCATATGTTTATCCTACTTTTTCCGTTAATTTCATTGACTTAATAGGCTTTTTCATATAAAATGGGGGAGCATATGTTATTTGTATAAAAAGTATAAAAATTTTGGAGGTGTAATTAATGAAAAGAACATATCAACCAAATAAAAGAAAAAGATCAAAAACTCATGGTTTTAGAGCTAGAATGGCTACTGTAGGAGGAAGAAAAGTACTTGCACGTCGCCGTAAAAGAGGAAGAAAAGTCTTATCTGCTTAAGAAAAATCCACTTTACGGTGGGTTTTTTTTCTAAAAAATTATGAAAAAAGAATATCGGGTTAAAAAAAATGAAGATTTTAGCCATATTATTAAACATAAACAAAGTTTGGCTAATCGTTCATTTATAATTTATTATGTCAAAAATGATTTAAATCATGCTCGTATTGGAATATCTGTGAGTAAAAAATTAGGTAAGGCAGTAATTAGAAATAAAATTAAGCGACAAGTTCGAATGATTGTTCAACAAACAATAAATTTTAATGATAATTATGATTATATTGTGATTGTAAGAAATAAATATTTAGATTTAGATTTTATTTCTAATCTAAATGAACTTAAATATTTATATAAAAAAATATTAAAAAGGATGGAAAATTAAATGGTATTAGATAACAAGACTAAAAAAATCTTAAAAGTATTTTGCTTGGTTTTCTTAGTTGCTATTCTAACAGGATGTGCACAGAATCTTGATAAAAATGGTGAATTAATTGCTTCTAGAGCAATAACTATGTCTACCCCTTGGTCATTGAGTGCAGGGTGGTTTGATTTCTTATTTGTTATTCCATTAGCAAAAGGAATCTTATTTATTGATCAATATTTAGGAAATGTAGCTATTGGAGTAATTGGAATTACTATTGTTGTTAATATTATTACTTTACCAATTATGATCAAATCTACAATATCAACTCAAAAAATACAGTTGTTACAACCAGAAATGGAAAAGATTCAACGTAAATATAAAGGTCGTAAAGATCAAGCTTCACAAATGCGTCAAAATGCTGAAATCCAAAATTTGTACAAAAAACATAATGTAAGTATGTTTGGTTCATTTTCAACTTTTCTAACTTTACCAATTATGTTTGCGATGTGGCAAGCAGTACAAAGAATCGATATTTTATATAAAACATCAATTTTTGGCATTAATTTAGGTGATAAACCAATTAATCATATCATGGAATTTAGTGTTGGATATATTGTGCTATTATTATTAGTTGCAGGATCTCAATTCTTTGCGATACAGATTACCCAAATTATGGCAAAACGTTCACCAAAGTATCGTCCTAGTCAACAAATGAAGTCAATGAATACTATGAATAATGTAATGACAATATTTATTGTTTATTTAGCAGCAACTATGCCTGCAGCAATGTCTTTATATTGGATTACAACTAATGTTATTAATATTGTTAGAACTATGTATATTCAATTTTTTCACATTGAAAAAGCACAAAAAGAAATTGATAATTCAGCTACTAATTTCATAAAAAAATAAAAAAGTAGGTGAATAAAATGATGAAAAATTATACTGCAAAAACAGTACAAGATGCTGTTAATCTAGCTTGTCAGGAGTTAGGTGTAACAATTGATGAATTAAATTATGAAGTAATTAAAGAAACAAAAACGTTTTTTACAAAAAAGGCAGAGATTGAATGTTATACAATTTCTATGGTTCAAGAGTATATTGAAGAATATGTACGACGTTTTATTAGTGAAATGGGATTTGAAATTGAAACTGTATCATATCTGCAAGATGGTCGTATTTATTGTAATATTAATACAAGTAACAATTCTATTTTAATAGGTAAAGCTGGTGTTATTTTAAGAGCAATTAATTTTATTGTAAAAAATGCAGTTAGTACTACATATAAAAAGAGAATTGAATTAAGTATTGATATAAATGGTTATAAAGAAGATCGTTATAAAAAAGTATCATCAATGGCAAAAAGATTTGGAAAACAAGTATTAAGAACTAAAGCTGAAATTAAACTTGATCCTATGCCTGCTGATGAACGTAAAGTAATGCATCAGGAACTTTCAAATTTTGAGCATATTAAAACAGAAAGTCATGGTGAAGGAAAAAATAGACATATGGTTATTTCATATGTTGAATAGAACACATGTTAATCATGTGTTTTTTCTATAATGAATAAAAAAATTATTAGAATATGTTTAAGGATTAGTTAAATAAAATATGTTTGTTTAGAGGTTTAAAAAGTATGTACTAATAATTAAATTATATTAACTATGTGGTTAAAATAAATATTGGTTTTAAGGATAATGATTTATATAAAAAATATTTATCTTAAATATACTTTAAGAAATGATATCTTACTAGTGTAATCGAGTTTTAATCGCCTGAATTATAAGTTTTTGATTGAAGATGTGAAACAAAGTAAGACTAAGCAAAGGAATGAATTTAGAGGAATTGTGATAGAAATATGAATGTGATTGTTTTGCACACTTAAATTATACATAAGGAGTTCTTTTATATTGTAAAAAAAGTGATAAAATCAATATGATTTTGATTTTAATATGTATACTTTCATCTAAGTATAGTCAAAATTTAACTGTGAAATTTGAGATTATAAGCTATAATAATAATATTAAATCATTTTAGCAAATATAGGATAAATCGTTATTTTTTAAGGATAAATTGTATACAATAATAGTTGAAAATATGTGATTATAGTAATATAATTTAATTAAGAAAAAATATATGGTGATGTAAATTTGATAATTGATGATAATAAGATCTTTATAGTAAAAAACAAATAAAGGGGAGAAAAATTATGAAAAAAAATTACTATAAATGCCTTATTACTAGTATTTTATGTGCAACATTAATAACATTTACTTCTTTTGTGCCAATAAATGGGATGAATAATACTATTGAGTACGACATTTCTGAATTTAAAATTTTTGAAGATTATATTTTTGAATATGATATAATTAATATTAATTACGAAAAAGTAGAAATCGAAAAATACACTTATCCTAATAATACTGCTTTATTAGTAATAAAAGAAAAAGGAGAAATTACAAAATTTAATTTATCATCAAATTATAATTTACTTAAAGATAATTTGGGCAATAAAAAAGAGATAAATCAAAAAACTAGAGCAGGTTTGGAAGAAAGATATCTCACAACATTTAAGTCTACAGATCATGTTACTCCTAAAAATGCATCTTACTCAGCTATTTTAGGGGCGGTTAGTGCAGTATTAGGTTTTGCTGGTCTTCCTGGTAGTGTAGCAACAGGAATAGCATCATTGTTATTTGGTTTAAATGCATCTTCTATTGAAGCATGGATAACTACTGAAAGAAAATTTTACGAAGTGTATGATTCAACAGGGTATTTTTTAGGCTATTATAAAGTCTACTATACTATAAAAACAGAAGCAAAAGTGAATGGAAAAAGACAGTTGATAGATACAAAAAAAGGAAATTATGAAACAACATTTCCAGGATAAAAATAATTTTAATGGAGTATATTTATGAATATTTACAGAAAGATTGGAATTTTTACATTATTATTATTTGGGATTTCTTTTACACTCTTGTTATCTAAAGGGGTATTACTCGAAGCACTGCATTTTATGTTTTTTATTGTAGTTGTAGTCATTAAAGATATATGTATTGATGCAAATTTAGATGAAAGCAAAAAAACTAGAGCAGTAACTTGGATTGTATTTAGTGATTTACTTGGTATTACCTTAGCATTATATGATTTTGTTTTTACAAATTATATTCTAGGTGTAGTACAAATAATACTTATAGTATTTATAACTTATATAGATATTAAGATTTTAAAAAAATAACATGTAAAATTAAAGATCTTATGAGATAATTTTAATTGAATTTATATAACCTATATAATAATTCTAAGAAATATCTTCTAATGATAGAATAAATAGAAATGATTTATGATAGAAAAATAAATTATTTGGGTTTTGGTTTAAATAAACTTAAACAATCTAAAGAAAGATATTTTATTTTGATACTAGTCTAAATAAGTCTTTAAAATAACGGCTAATCAGATAATTTAGGTGTTAACCTAAATTAAATAATGTTTTAATTTTAATAGGGAACAACCGTAGTTGGTTATTCCCTTTTTTTAGTATGCTGGGCATGGATTCAGTTGGAAATAAACTAACTACAAGATGTTGATAGTGATGTCATGGGTGGAGGAATTGATGTAGCGATTTTTTTGAGTATATGAACAGAAATCTGATGAGGTTAAATGGTGGATAAGGTTGCACAACAAATCGAAATCCAAAAGATAGATGTAAAACCAAAGCAGTAAATCAGGCTATTGTGGAAGAAATAGTGTTCGTATTTTACTTCGAGAGGTCTTATGGACGAGGAAGTCTGGTAAATTTTAAAACAGTGATAGTACCTCCAGTCGAAAAAGGTTTACAATAAGAAGTCAGTGAAATAATGGCTGGAAAGAAAACTATTCTTGAAAGTTAGTGTACCAAACTAAATAATATTACTATCACAATATTATGGATAGAGAATTATCAAATAGATAACAACTAGTATTGCTATATATTTTTCTTTAGACTATAATCATTGGTAGAAGGTGATTGAATGAATAAAAATAAATTATTGGTGTTTTTTATTATAAATGGATTATTTAATTTAGCAGCTAATTATGCACATCCTATTACTCCAACAGTAATTAAGAATTTAGAATTAGGTGATTATATGTTTGGAGTAGCTTATGGAGCTATGATAGGATTGAATTTTTTATTTTCTCCGTTTTGGGGAAAACTAAACGAACAAATTAATAGCAAAACAACTATGTTTATTTGTAGTCTTGGATATGCAATTGGGCAAATTTTATTTTGGCAATCAACATCACAAAATACAATTATTTTTGCAAGAATGTTTTCAGGTGTTTTTACAGGTGGATCTTATGTAAGTTTTTTAACATATGTTGTTAATGTCAGCCCTCCTGAAAAAAGGGGACAAAATTTAACTATTTTAGCAACAGTGGCTAGTGTTTGTGCATCTTTTGGTTATTTTATAGGAGGAATGCTTGGTGAAATTTCTATTGATTTAACCTTTGCAACTCAAGCTGTTACTTTGGCTGGTTGTGGAATTTTATTTTTCATATTTTGTAAAAAAGATATAGCTTCACCTGTTAAACAAAAATTTAGTGTATTAATAAAACAAGCAAATCCATTTA
Source organism: Thomasclavelia cocleata (assembly GCF_900102365.1). Classification (GTDB taxonomy): domain Bacteria; phylum Bacillota_I; class Bacilli_A; order Erysipelotrichales; family Coprobacillaceae; genus Thomasclavelia; species Thomasclavelia cocleata. Next base: position 15,041 of record NZ_FOIN01000046.1, read on the forward strand.
ATTCTTTTAAACAAGCAAAAATATTTATGGATAAAAAATATTTTATAATATTTACAATTTGTTGTTTAGCGTATTTAGGGTTTACAGCTTTTGAACAAAGTTTTAATTATTATATAAAGGATATATTTAATTTAACATCTGCTTATAATGGGGTAATAAAAGCTGCAATTGGAATCATTTCATTAATTGCAAATGGAACTATATGTTTATGGATTATAAAAAATACCAATGTTTCTAAATCATCAATGTATATATTATTATTAAGTAGTATTACTATGATAGGCGTTTTAGCAACAAATAATATAATTATTTTTATTATCATGAATGTTATTTTCTTTGCTTTAAATGCTATTATTATTCCTGTAACTCAGGATCTTGTGGCAAGTCGTTCTAATGATAATAATAGTAGTATTGTAATGGGATTTTATAATGCAATTAAATCATTAGGTGGAATAATTGGAGCATTGATGGCAGGTTTCTTTTATACATTCAATCCTCGTTTACCATTTATCTTTGGTCTAATAGCTTTTCTTTTGGCAACATTTTTATCATATTATTATTATAAACGAAATACCAAATATCGAAATTAAAACATAATTATAAATGTAGAATAAAATTACTTTTTGATGTTTAGAAAATATTAAGGTATATAAAAAGATGCAAATTATTTTGCATCTTTTTCACATCCAAATATAATATTAGCACTTTTACGAGCCTTAGTAAGAACATCCATAACAATCTTTGAATGTTCAAGCATTAGATCACAAGTATTAAAATCTCTATTATCAATATACTTAGAGATATTTTTAAATTCATCATACATTCGATGATTATTACTATTTACTTCAATACTTTCATTTATTTTATCATTCTTAATAATTTTTACATCACTAAGTACACTAGTAGGTCCTTCAATTTTAATACATCCTAAATCCCCTTGAATTGTTGATGAAATAGGAGCAGCACAATCTTTGGCGCCAATACAAACTGCCTTGAATGTTGGATATTCTAAAATAATAATCCCTGAAGTATCAATTCCTCTTTCGATATTAGCAAAATATTCAACATTTTCAGGTTTACCGAATAGACCAATTACAAAATGTAAATTATAAACATTTAAATCCATTAATGCTCCACCTGACATATTAATATCGAAAACAGGTAAAATCTCACCTTTTTTAAATGCGTTATAGCGTGAAGAATATTGGGAATAATTACATGAGATAAGACTAATTTTTCCAAGTTCACTTAATCTATCTTTAATATTTTTATAAGTTGGTAAATATTGATTAGTAATTGCTTCAAAGAGAAGGCATTTCCGTTCTTTTGATAAGGTAATTAACTCATCTAATTCATCTATATTTGAAGTAAATGGTTTTTCACAAATAACATGTTTATTATGTAATAAAGCTTTTTTTGTGTATTCATAGTGTAGATGATTTGGTAAAGCAACATAAACAGTATCAATTTCGTCATCATTTAATAAATCATCATAATTGTAATATGTTTTTTTTATCTGATATTTGTTTGTGAGAGCTTCAATCTTTTCTTGTGACTTTTTTCTTCCTAAAATAGCAATTAAATTAATTTCTTCAATAGTGTCAACAAAAGATAGTAAATCCTGAACAATCATACCGCTACCAATAATTCCAAGTTTCATTTCAATTTCCTCCATATATAATTATATTATAACATTGATTTAATGTATAAATTAATAATAATTTATGATAAAATACAAAAGATAAAGGAAGGTGATATTTTGAATGAAGATATAATAGTTGCAATTGCAACTAGTCGTTTAGAAGCAGCAATCTCAATGATTAGAATAAGTGGACCTGATTGTATAGCCTTTGTTCAAAAATTCTTTACAGGAAAGATACTTAAAAAATCTACACATACAATTAATTATGGTTATATTGTAGATGAGGGGAAAAGAATAGATGAAGTTTTAGTTAATATTTATCGTGGAAAAAAGACTTTTACTGGTGAAGAAATGGTTGAAATTAATTGTCATGGTGGTGTATACATAACTTCACAAGTATTAAATGTATGTATAAAAAATGGTGCCCGAATGGCTGAGCATGGTGAATTTAGTAAAAGAGCTTTTTTAAATGGAAGAATAGATTTATCACAAGCTGAAGCAATTAGTGATATTATTACTGCTAAAAATAGTTATGCTACTGATTTGGCATTAAAAGGAATAACTGGAAATATTAGTAATTTTATTGAAGAATTAAAAGAAGATTTGATTCAGATTATTACACAAATAGAAGTTAATATTGATTATCCTGAATATGATGATGTAGAAGAGTTAACTGCTTCATCATTATTACCACGAAGTAAAAATCTTTTAAAAAAGATGGATAAGATATTAAATGATTCAAAGAATATTAAATTAATCAAAGATGGTATTAAGACAGTTATTATTGGACGACCAAATGTTGGTAAAAGTAGTTTATTAAATGCATTATTACAAGAAGAAAAAGCTATTGTTACAAACATTGCAGGAACTACAAGAGATATTGTTGAAGGAAGTATTAGTATTGATGGGATTATTCTTAATATGATTGATACAGCTGGAATTAGAAAAACTGATAATATAATTGAAAGTATGGGTGTTGAAAAGTCAAAAGAATTAATTCATCAAGCTGATTTGGTGTTATTGGTTATTGATGGTTCAGTAAAATTAACTGATGAAGATAAACAATTAATAGAATTAACTAAAGACATAACAAGAATAATTGTTATTAATAAAGCTGATCAAGAAATTAAGGTAGAATTACAAGGGGTAAATATAAGTGCTAAAGATAATAATATTGATACTTTAGTAAGTGAAATTAAAAGAATGTTTGAATTAGGTAGCATTATTGATAATAATGATCATATTTTAACCAATGCTCGTCAAACAATGCTATTACAGCATGCTAATCATTCATTAAAACAAGCTATTGAAGCAATGGAAATGTATATTCCCACAGATTTAATTGTTACTGATTTGTATGAATGTTGGAGTAATTTAAAAGAAATATTAGGAGAAAAAGCAAAAGAAGATTTATTAGATGAGTTATTTAAGCGCTTTTGTATAGGTAAATAAAATGAATAAAAATCAAATATTGTCAGTACGATTTTTAGGTTTTTCTAAATATCTTGGAATTATTGCAATAATATCATTTATAATTTTTCTAATTATTAATGCTTTTAATATTGGCAATGATATATTATTTTGGATTAGTTATGCATTATTGATGGTTTCTTTTATAGGAGCTATTCAGTCAATATGTTTATATTTTATAGGTAAATTTTATGGTAAAAATACTAAGTAGGTGATTGAATGGAAAATATTTATAAACAGATTGATAGCGTATTTGAGCATGGTTTAATTCAAAGTGGAATTAGTATTTTAATATTTATAGTCATAATTTTAGTGGTTAACAAAATAATTAATAGATTATTAAAAAAGAAATTTACTGATCCTCTTAAATTAGTTTTTCCAATGCGAATAAAGAAAGTAGTTATAATTACTATTATAACTGCAATTATAATGGGTGAAATTACTTTCACAAACTCAATTATTAAAGCATTGTTAGCTAGTGGAGGTATTTTAGCAGTAGTGGTTGGGTTAGCATCTCAAGAAGCTGCAAGTAATATAATTAATGGTTTTATGATTATTACATATAAGCCATATAAAATTGGTGATTTGGTAAATGTTAGAGAATATAATGTAATTGGAACTGTAATTGATATTTCGATGCGCCATAGTATTATTGAAACATTTGAAAGAACTCAAGTAATTATTCCTAATACAGTTATGAATAAAGCAATTATAGAAAATGTTTCTAATGTTAAAACTCAAAAGGCTAATTATTTATTTTTAGAGGTTTCTTATGAAAGTGATTTACAAATGGCAATTAAAATTATCCAAGAAGAAGGAGCAAAACATCCATTATGTATAGATGGAAGAAGTAAATCACAAAAGAAAAAACAAGAATCAGCAGTAAAAGTTCATTGTGTTGAATTTAACGATAGTGGTATTCAATTAAGAGCTACATTCTTGTCAAAAGATAGTGCGTCTGGGTTTCAATTATTATCAGATTTACGTTTGAGTATTAAAGCTCGATTTGACCAAGAAGGAATAGAAATTCCATATCCACATCGAGTAGTAATAAGTGAAACAAAAGATAAAATTACTAAATAAAAAACTGTTGTATAAACAGTTTTTTATTAGTTGTATTTGATTTTTAAAAGTAATCCTCCTGATTATTTTGTATAAAATAATAGGAGGATTATTATATGAGTGAAGTAATTAGTTATCAAAATGATTTAGTTAAATTTAATAACGATCTTTTCTTTAAATATCTTCTTTCCAGAGATACTGCTGAATCTAGAATGTTAAGAAAGTATATTGTTAAACTCGTTACCAATATCGACTGTAAAAAAATGATTGTTAAAAATCCTGAAATCAATCAAAATACTGTTCTTGCTAAAAATATTATTTTAGATATTTGTGCTGTTGATGAAACTGGCAGAGTTATTGATATAGAAATACAGATGGCAGGCAACACTAACAGCGAAACAGCAAGATTTCAGTTTTATGGAGCCAGACTTCTAGTAGAACAGTTAGATGCTGGTGAGAAGTATAATATGTTAAGACCAGTATATCAAATCATCTTTATCAATGATGATGACGATTGTTTGATCAGGGATTATGCATTTAGAGACAGCAATGGAAGGATGGAAAATGGTAATCTAAACTAT
>NZ_FOIN01000012.1 GCF_900102365.1 Thomasclavelia cocleata
AAACAAAACCAGGGATATAACAGATTACGCCGAAGAGGAGAATCCGGTGTGAAACTGGAAATATATATGATAGCAACAGGACAAAATATCAGGAAATATCACCGCAGGAAAATAGAAAACAGGAAAAAGGCAGAAAAGTTATTGTCAGTATTAAATTAAAGAGCCAATTTTTTTGAAAAAGAGCAGGTTCTTTTTAAGTGCGTCAAAAATCCATAAAAGTTATTCACAATGAAACAACACTTATGGATTTTTTTATATGAAAGGGATTAACAAAAGAAAAAGAGCTGAACGCTCTAAATAATTAATAAAAATTACTTAGTCGTTACAGCCCCTTTTTGTTGTATATTATATTATCCTTTCAATCCCTTTGATTGACGCTCCATATCTTCTACTACAATATCATAAATTTCACCAAGTGATGCACAATATTCCAGCACTTTCCATGGTTCATTAGTATGAAAATGAATTTTAATTAATTCATCATCTCCAACAGCTAATAAACAGTCTCCATTAAAATGTTCAGTGATATAATCATTAATAACATCTTCATCAAGATTTTGACCTTCAATTAATAGTTGAGTATCATATCTAAAATCTAACATCTTATCCTCCTAATTATAACCAGGCTGAGTTAAAAATTTATAAACTCGCTCAATAATTTTTGATTCTAACTTATTATATGATAAAGTTGGATCTTTTAATAAAGGTACCTCAAAAACATCTTTTCGTCCTTGATAATTAATTGTTATTTTAATAATTGATCCTAAAGGATGTTCACGACAATCAATTAGTAAATTCATTGTATCTTCAGTATGATTATGACCAAGATTAAAACCATCTCTAAGAGTAAAATTATCGCATTCATAAATCGTCCAATAAGATGGCATTATATTAGCTAAAGCCTCTTTTAAATTCTTCTCTTTAATAATATAATCTTTTAAAACAGTTTCTATTTCAGCTTTAATTGGAGCAACCTTTTTATCAGCAGTTTCTTTATCACTTGCTTTACAACCTAATCGAACTCTAACTGTTTCTTCAGAAGCATAAAGAGCAATACTAACTTCATCTTGTTGTTCTATTAAATCTGCTAAGACTTCATCAACACGACTTTCTCCAATTCCCATTGTTAGAAAATCATAAGTATAAATAATATCCTGCTTAAATTGACTTAAATAATCTTTTAAAACATGATCAACAACATAAACCATTTCTTTAGGTGGTCCAGGCAAATTTACTATCATCTTTTCATCTTTTGACATTACACATCCATTTGCTGTCCCTACTTCATTTTCTAAGATATAACAATCTTTAGGAAAAAAAGCTTGTTTAAAATTATTTTCTGGAATATCAACCCAGCCAGTTACAAACCGACATTTTTCTTCTACTTTTTTAGCTTCCTCTTCGTTATATAATAATTCTAAACCCAAATATTCTGCCGATAACTCCTTTGTTAAATCATCTTGTGTTGGTCCTAATCCACCAGTTGTAATAACACAATTAGCACCTCGCTTAAAAGCCACATCCAAACACTCTTTAAAGCGATCATGGTTATCCCCGACTGTTGTTTGATAATAAACATTAAATCCTAAATCTTTACACATCTTCTGAATATAAGTTGCATTCGTATTAACTATTTCCCCTAATAACAATTCTGTTCCCACATTAATTATTTCAACATTCATGAAATTATCCTCCTTAATGATTACCTATATTATAGTTAATTTTAAGCATTTTACTAGTCTTTTAATCATTAAAATTAGTTCTTGTAAGCTATTCTTCTAATCCTTTGGACTAATAATTTAATTAAATATCAAAACAAACTATTATCAACTACTTAAAAAACAGTTTTCATACAAGTATCACTCAATTAACAACAAATATAAACTATATGAATTTAAAAAATAAAAAACCTAATCACAAATATTTGAACTAAAAGAAAAATCCACAATAATAAATAATCTTTTAATAACTTTATTTTTACTAAACAATCAATAAAATTATATACTACATCAATGTCAAATAATCAATTAAATTAAAAATCGTTCTTAAAACTTAAAAAATTCCCATACAAATAATAATCTTTATATACCATTAACAGTTACCCCAATAGTATTATCAACATCATTTACATAATCGTATCAAAATTATTAACTAAGATCAAAAGTATAAAAATAAATAACTCCATGTCTTATTAAAAATTAGTTTTTAATAATTATATTACAAAATATCTCATCATATTGATAAACTCAAAAAAGCATTAACAATGAAAATCAGCAATTAAATAAAAAAATTCAGGTAAGATTTTTGTGACTTAATGAACAACCTCAAATTTAGAAAATATAATCCTCTATTTAAAATTGATGTTATCATATTATGATAATAATCATAGAATTTAGGATTTATTACATAATATAACTGAACCAAAAAATAACAATAGTTATCCTTACTGAAAGATATTCACTTTAGTCACAAGTTATTCACAATTTTTTAATACATTATATTGTTATAAAACAAAATAAAGACATTTAAAATTATTACTAAAAATTTATTTAAATATAGTACATGCTGCTATTAAACCAACCCTGATACAGGAAAAGGTGTTGAATGGAAAAAGTTTCAATACATCTTATGTTGTTATTAAACACACTGTCCGCACGGAATATCTATATATGCATTATGTTTCAATACATCTTATGTTGTTATTAAACCAGAGTACAGATATGTTCCTAATCGTGTTAGCGGGTTTCAATACATCTTATGTTGTTATTAAACTTCAATATTGTTCCTGAATTTGTTCGCATGTCTCGGTTTCAATACATCTTATGTTGTTATTAAACTTTTTTGAAAAATACTGGTACTGGTAATGCAATCTAGTTTCAATACATCTTATGTTGTTATTAAACTAATTTCCTATTGTATCTTTGATAGGTACATCGTGTTTCAATACATCTTATGTTGTTATTAAACTTTCTAAGTAACATAGCTAAATCACAAGACTCACGGGTTTCAATACATCTTATGTTGTTATTAAACCCTAGTAAATAAGCCACTTTTCATATTCTATTATACCCCTAAACCTTTATATATCAACACTTTTCTATTTTTTTACCAGGCAATTTTATTTTTTTATATTTTTTAGTAAAATCCCTTTAACTTCTTACTCTCCCAACAGTTTTAAAAATTTCACTGCAAAATACGGCTGGTAAAAATCACTGATTTCTACTCTTTCAAATATAAAAATTATAAATACTAAAAATATTAAATCAATGCTAAAATATTCAAAACTTAATAACCTATTTACCACTAATCAAATCTAAAAATCACTAATATTAAAAAACTATACTTTTTATGAAAAAATTGATTCGCTAATACTTCACATAAAAAAAATCAATAATACTAAAAGCATTATTGATCTTAATACTACTGAATTTTTGATAATCCTAAGACAATAATTCCACCAAATATAACTGCAGCTAATGACGTAACAATCAAGCTTAAATCATAACTAACATTAAATGGAATCAATACAAGTGATGATGCAACAATCAGCCCAAGGATCAAACTTAAAAATCCAGCCTTATGTGTTTTGGTAAAATAAGAACACAGTTTAGCACTAATAATAATTCCAATTGCAATACCAATTGCCATAAACCCAAGTGGGATAATTACATCTAAACTAAAACTAGTAACATTTGCTAAATATGATTTAAATAAATAATACTCCCCTAAAATCAATAACACCATACTGCCACTTACACCTGGCATAATCATTGTTGCTCCTGAAACAGCTCCAATAATAACCATTTTAATAAATAATCCTACACTTAAAACTGGAAATTCAGGATTAACTACCTCTTTACCTTTCCCAGGATTAAAATATTCTAAAGCAAAAATTATTGCTAAACCACAAACAAAAGGTATAACTTCTAATCTTTGTCCTTTCATTTCCCCTTTTAAAAATAAAGGGATACTAAATGCAATTAATCCAATAAACCAATAAATCGTTTGAGTTGGATAATAATTAAATAATACTTCTAATATTTTTGCAAACCCAACAATTCCTACTGCTGCTCCAATTAACACTTGAAAAATAAAAATAATATCATCTTTGCGATTAGAATTTTCACGTTTAAAAATCCCACTAATAGCATCCATCATACGATTGAAGATACCTAGAATAACCATCATAGTACCTCCGCTTACACCTGGAATTACATTTGCAATTCCTACAGCAATACCACCTATTATATTTTTTATCATACTTTATCTCCTTTAAATACCATCATATTATAATAAAATCTCTTGAATATAACAAGAAATTTTATTATCTAAATAACTAAGTTTATATTAACTTCCATAATACTTATTTTTACTACAAATTCATCTACAACAATCATTAAAATATAATATACTATGATATTTTAATGATATTAATAAAATACCTCCCCTCTAACTCTGTTTAAATCATCCCATATCACTATTAATTATTTTTAAATACAGTTTTTAATAACAAAACATCTCATCTACATTAATAATTTTTCTCAAAAAATTATTTAATCATTAACTATATCAATTATAAATACATTTAATTTTCATAAATTTCTAAAAATAGTGATTTAATGTTATATTTTATATACACTTTCTTCATTTCAAAAATCAATAATCATCAAATTAGTACCTCTTTTATTTTTCTGATTTTTGATATTTCTTTCGTAAATAAGCTATCTGTTCCATTCTTTTAATAACTTTAGCCTCTGTACCCTGATTTGTAGGAAAATAATAGCGATGATCTTTAATATTATTAGGTAAACACTGCATATTAGTTATTTTTTCCTCAAAATCATGGGCATATTGATATCCCTTACCATAATTTAATTCTTTCATTAACCTAGTTGGTGCATTGCGTATTTGCAAGGGTACAGGATCAGCAATAGTATTTAAGGCATCATGCTTAGCTTTTTCATAAGCTTTATATAAAGCATTAGATTTAGGAGCTAATGCTAAATAAGTAACACAATGTGCTAGATTAACATTACATTCAGGCATACCATTAAAATGACAAGCCTGATAAGTAGCAACTGCAATTTCTAAAGCACGGCTGTCTGCCATCCCAATATCCTCAGAAGCAAAGCGGATTAAACGACGAGCCACATATAATGGATCTTCACCTGCCTCAATCATTCGTGCCATCCAATATATAGAAGCATCAACATCACTATTGCGCATTGATTTATGTAATGCACTAATAATATTATAATGTTCTTCACCTTTTTTATCATATAATAAAGATTTTTGATTAATACATTGCTCAATTACTTCTTTGTTAATAATGATTTGCTGATCCTTTACTATACCATTCAATATAGCCATCTCTAATGTATTTAAGGCTACTCTTGCATCACCATTAGAAAACCCCGCAATCATGTAAAGTAAATCATCATCAATAACTATGTTTTGTTCTTTAAATCCTTTAGGGCTGATTATAGCACTGTTTAATAAAGCAGCTATATCCTCAGTTGTCAGTGATTTTAGTACAAATACTTTACATCTTGATAATAAAGCTGAATTGATTTCAAATGAAGGATTCTCTGTTGTAGCTCCAATTAAAATTATACTGCCTTGTTCTACATAAGGCAAAAAAGCATCCTGTTGAGCTTTATTAAAACGATGAATTTCATCTACAAAAACAATCGTTTTTTCACCCATATCTTGAACTTCTTGAGCCTTTTTCATTACTGTACGAATATCTTTAATTCCACTAGTAACAGCACTAAAATTGATAAAATTAGCTTTAGTCTGATTAGCAATGATTCTAGCTAATGTTGTTTTACCCACTCCAGGCGGTCCCCAAAAAATCATCGATGGAACAATATCACTATTAATTAATTGATATAAAATCTTACCTGGTCCAATCAAATGTTTTTGACCAACATATTCATCTAGAGTTGTGGGTCTTAAACGATTAGCTAAAGGCTCATTTGACATATTATTAAATAAAGATTGCTGTTTCATTTATCTCACATCCATTTCTAAATAATTATAACTAATAAAAGTAAAAAAGTCAGCTTAAGATTATCTTAAACTGACTTTATTTCTATTCAGATATCCCTTCAAACTGAGAACGATATAAAGAAGCATAGAAACCATCTTTTGCAAGTAATGAATCATGATTACCAAGTTCAACAATATCTCCATCTTTCATTACAATAATCGTATCAGCATCACGAATTGTTGATAAACGATGTGCAATAACAAAACTTGTTCTACCTTCCATCAATTTTTCCATCCCTCGTTGAATTAAAACCTCTGTTCTTGTATCTACTGATGATGTCGCTTCATCAAGAATCAAGATTTTAGGATCTTTCAAAAATGCTCTAGCAATCGTTAATAACTGTTTTTGCCCTTGAGAGATATTCGATGACTCCTCATTAATAATTGTATCATAACCATCTTCTAATGTTTGTATAAAATGATCAGCATAAGCCACCTTACATGCCTCTTTGACCTCTTGATCACTTGCATTCAATTTACCATACATTAGATTCTCTTTAATAGTTCCATTAAATAACCATGTATCTTGTAAAACTATCCCAAATAACGAACGCAAATCTTTACGTCCAAAATCACGTATATCTATACCATCAATATAAATAGAACCACTATTTAATTCATAAAACCTCATTAATAACTTAATAATCGTTGTCTTACCTGCCCCAGTTGGACCTACTATAGCTACTGTTTGTCCTGCATGAACATGTAAATTAAAATCATTAATTATCGTTTGATTCTTTAAATATCCAAATTTAACATCTGCAAATGTTACTGAACCATTTATTTTAGCTACATCCTGACTTCCAACTTTTGGTGTTTCTAATTCTAACTCTTCTTCACCTAAAAATTCAAAAACACGTTCTGCAGCTGCAGCAGTACTTTGTAACATATTCATAGTTTGTGCTAATTGAGTAATTGGTTGATTGAACTGCCGAACATATTGGATAAAAGCTTGAATATCACCAATTGTAATATTACCCCCACCAGCTAAAACACCACCTAACAAACATACTGCTACATATCCTACATTTCCAATAAATATTGTAATTGGTTGCATTAATCCTGAAAAGAACTGTGACTTCCAAGCACTTTCATATAAACTATCATTAAATTCATTAAATTGTTTAACTGATGCTTCTTCACCATTAAATGCTTTAACAACATTATGCCCGCCATACATTTCCTCAATATGACCATTAACATCCCCTAAAGCCTGTTGTTGTCTTGCAAAATACTTTTGTGAACGTTTCATCACTAATCCAATCAATATTATTGAAACAGGTAAAACACAAATAGCAATTAAAGTCATTTGTGGTGAAATAGTTAGCATCATGATAAAGATTCCAACCACCATTACACTTGAAGTAATTACTTGTGACATACTTTGATTCAACGATTGAGCAATAGTATCAATATCATTTGTAACCCGACTTAAAATATCTCCACTAGTATGCCTATCAAAATAACTTAATGGCATTCTATCCATCTTTGTTGAAATGGACGTTCTTAAATCATACGCTACTTTTTGTGAAATAGTAGATGTAATAAACCCTTGAATATAACTAAACACTGCACTCAGTAAATATAAACCAACTAAAATCCAAATAATATATGCAATATATTCAAAATCTATACCTCCACTGCCATTAACCTTTGCCATGATCCCTTCGCCTAATTTATCTGTTGCTTTAGCTAATATCTTTGGTCCCACAATAGCAAAAACAGTCGAAGCTGAAGCAAAAATCAAGACAATTACCAATTTAACATAATAAGGTTTTAAATATTTAAACAACTTTCCTAAAGTACCTTTAAAATCTTTGGCTTTTTCACCACTGCCACGCATTCCATGCATACCACCAGGTCCGAATTTAGGACCATTTCTTTTCTGATTATTACTCATGTCCTAATTCCTCCTTTGATAACTGTGAATAAGCAATCTCTTGATATACCTTACAGTCTTTCATCAACTCATCATGTTTACCCTTACCAACAATTCTACCTTCATCCAAAACAATAATCTGGTCTGCAGACATTATTGAGGCAATTCGTTGTCCCACAATCAAGACAGTATTTTTAGTCTTTTTAATCATTTTATTCAGTTCTTGTCGCAACATAGCATCTGTTTTAAAATCAAGTGCTGAAAAACTATCATCAAAAATAAAAATTTCAGGATTTTTAGCTATTGCTCTAGCAATTGCTAAACGTTGCTTTTGACCACCAGAAACATTCGTACCACCTTGCGATATCTTAGAATCAAGATGTTCTTCTTTATGATCAATAAATTCTTTAGCCTGAGCAACTTTTATAACTTCTTCTAATTGTTCATCAGTAGCATCAGGGGAACCATAAGTTAAATTAGATCTAATAGTACCAGAAAATAATAATCCCTTTTGAGGAACTAATCCAATCTTATCTCTTAAATCATGTTGTTTAACATCACGAATATCGACCCCATCAACCATAATACTTCCTTCACTAACTTCATAAAATCTTGGAATCAAGTTAATTAAGGTACTCTTACCTGAACCAGTAGAACCTATAAATGCTGTTGTTTGTCCTGGTTTAGCAGTAAAACTAATATTTTCTAATACTGCTTCATGAGCACCAGGATATTTAAAAGTAACATCTTTAAATTCAACTAAACCACGTTTATCATTATTAAAAGATTTTGCTACTTTTGGATCAACGATTTTTGGTTCCATAGACAATACTTCATAAATACGTTCTGCTGCTACACTAGCTCTTGGTAACATAATTGCAATCATCGCAATCATTAAAAATGACATAATTATCTGCATCGCATACTGCATAAATGCCATCATTTGACCAATCGCAATATTTCCTAAATCTATCTGTTTTGCTCCATAATATACAATCAATAAACTAACCACATTAAAGATAAACATCATTATTGGCATCATTGATACCATCGTACGATTAACAAACAAATTTACCTTTGTTAAATCAAAATTTGCTTTTTCAAATCTTTTTTCACTATGTTCTTCATTTCCAAATGCACGAATAACTAACATTCCAGATAAATTTTCACGCATTGTTAAATTAAGTCTATCAATCAATGATTGAACTACCTTAAACTTAGGCATAACAATTGCAAATGTAACTCCAATTAATACAAAAATAATAACTAATACCAAGCCAATAATCCAAGTCATTGATGGAGTATTTTGAAATGCCTTAATCAATGCACCAATTCCCATCATTGGTGCAAAACAAACAATTCTAATGAACATAATTACAACCATTTGAACTTGTGTAATATCATTTGTTGTTCTGGTAATTAATGATGCAGTTGAAAACTTATTAAATTCTTCATTTGAAAAACTCTCAACCTTTTTAAAAACATCTCCACGTAATAACCTAGAAATACCTGAACCAATCTTACTAGCTAAAAATCCACAAGCTATTGCACAAACTGTTCCAGCAAGAGCAATTACAAGCATTTTAATTCCAGTTGCTAAGATATAATCATTTTGAACCTGATCTACATCTCTTCCAAGTCTAGTATATTCAGCTTTAACTCCATTTCCTGCAGCAATTTTTAAAGTTGATTCTCCCATTGCTTCCATCTGATTATCAATTTCAGTAAACATTTCAGCTCTCTGTTCTTTTGGCAACATTGCTAAAACATCATAAGGACTCATTCCCGCAGGTAAATTTCCAAATCGTTCTTGATATTCTTTAGAATTTGGATCCATTGTATCAATTGAAGTTATTAATAACATTGGTTTAACCAAAATCTTTTCTAATTTATCCATATCCTTATCATTAACATCCTTTAACAAATAAAGATTTTGACCATCAGCTTTAGAAAATTTATCTAAAATATCTTCATCTACATCATTAGCTTTCACTAATTTATAAGACTTTTCAAATGTTTCCTGATCTTTATTATCCATTAATACTAATAAATGATTATAAGTATCTTCACTTAAAACATCACTTACTGCACTATCAAATCCTCCTGCTTGAATTCCTACAGAAACGATATCTGACATGTAATCAGGCAATGCTAATTCTGTTTGTGACTGTAAAAAAAGCAATCCAATACAAAACAGAATTGGTATCCAAAACTTTTTAAAATAATGTTTTAACTTAAGCATTATTCTTCTCCTTTACATTTTTTAATATTATTCTTCATGATGTCTATTACATCATTAATAATTGCTATCTGTTCTTTAGAAACCCCTTCAAACATAATCAATGTTTTTTCTTTCATTATTCTAATTGCCGTCTCAATAAATACCTCTCCCGTTTCAGTAATATTTAAAATATAATTACGTTTATCATTTTTATCCTGAGTTTTTGTTAAATAACCTAATTTTTCAAGACGTTGCAATCTCACTGATAAAGTTGCTTTAGTTATATTTAATTTTTTAGCTAAAGCATTTTGATTTATGTTTTGATGATTCTGTAATATAAATAATAACCTTGTTTGATCTGGAGAAATATTAAATTTCTCAGTTTTTTCCATCATCATATAATGCATTGTTTTATGCAAAGACTGAAAATTATTAATCATTTTTTCAACATCATCAAAACTTATCTTTTCCATGTTGTACCTCCTTTCATTAGTTAGACAACTAACCATTTATTTAGTACACTAACCATTATAGTTAGTCTACTAACTAGTGTCAACTGTTTTATATAAAAAAAGATGTCCAATGACATCTAATCAATTAAATACTTTTCCAATAATTTTACTACTTCAGCAATTAAATCATCACATGTAGCACGATTAATTTCCTTATCAGTTTTTCTAAGTCCTAATAATTCACCACAAACAACTGATCCATGAGACTCCTCGAACTCTTTACATAATGCAGCAACTTTTTCGTTAACAAACTTCTTTTGCTTTACATCTGCATCACCTTTACCATATTTTAAACCAATAGCCATTGCGCCACCAGTCAATGTTCCACATATCTCACGAGTCATTCCAACTCCGCCTCCAAAACCATATGCTATAGTCATTGCTTTATCCATGTCTAAATCAAATAAATCAACATATGCTCCTAATACTGCTTGAGCACAGTTATATCCAGCATGATGCAGGTCATAAGCTTTTTTCACTCTTTCTTCAATATTCACAATCTTAATCCTACCTCTCTATATTATCTATTATAGTGTAGTAATATTTCTAATTATTGTCAAGAGCAGCTTTAATCAACAATTTACCAATCTTAAAATGCTAACTCAGTATATAAAAGATTATGATCAGAAAATGATGATACTATTGCTCCTTTTTCCTTTACAACAAATTTATCTGAATAAAAAATATCATCTGGAGCAGCAAAATCACGAAATGTCATATATTCTTTTTCACTGTTAATACTATTAATTCCATCTATTTCAAAATCACCATTCATTCCAAAGGAATTAAAGTCACCAGCTAAGATAGCATAATTATTGAAATCTATTTGTTCTTTAACAAAATCCATCTGAGAGATTCGAAAATCATTATTTTCATATGTTAAATGGGTATTATAAATATCAACTTCTTTATTCCCAAAAGCTATCTTAGTTTTTGTTAGTATACGCGGTTCTTTAAATAAACTATTCGGTAAAAGTTTAGAAGAAACTTCAATAACAGGGTATTTACTTAATATTCCTAAACCATAATGTCCATCCAAAATCCACATTGTTGAATAGAAATGATAATACGAATATCCATTAGCTTCTGCCATTTCTTTTAACATATCATAATTATCAGAACGATATGCATTTTTATCTACTTCCTGCAAACAAATTATATCAAGATCAAGTCCATTTATATCATTGTTAAAATCTTCTAATGATTCTTTTCCATAATTTAATGATTTTATATTATAACTGCCAATTCGTAAATTACTAAAACTATCTAATTTAAGATTATTGTTATTTATTAATTTACACTGATATTCACTAGCATAAACACTATAATAAAAGCGTCCTGCAACTGCAAATAATAAGATAACTATACATATTATTAATTTCAACATTTTTTTCATTTTCATCTCACCTTATTTATTGTATTAATGCAAATTATTAACTATATTAAGTTTACATACTAAAGCTAACTTTAAGTCAATACTTTCTTAATAATTCGATAATTTAAGATAGATTTACCATTTTATCACATAAAAATAAAGAAAAGCAACCGCTTTTCTTTATAACTTTATCTAATCTGTCCTTTACCATAAATAATATACTTAGTTGATGTCATTTCCTGCAATCCTATTGGTCCACGAGCATGTAGTTTTTGCGTACTAATACCAACTTCAGCACCAAAACCAAATTCTCCACCATCAGTAAATCTTGTAGACGCATTATGATAAACACAAGCAGAATCTAAAGATTCCATGAAATATTTAGCTGTGTTATTGTTTTCTGTGATAATACTTTCAGAATGTTTAGTAGAATAATTATATATATGCTCGATTGCTTCATCAATATTTTTAACAACCTTAATATTACATATATAATCATCATATTCAGTAGCATAGTTTTGATTATCTGCTTTTTGACCATCAACATATCGCAATGCCTCTTCATCACCATATATCTTAATTTTAGCAAACTCTGATCTTAACTTTGTTAAAAAGGGATTAGCAATATCTTGATGAACTAAAATCGTTTCAATCGCATTGCATACTGATGGACGTGATATTTTAGCATTAACAGCTATTTTTAAAGCCATTTGTAAGTCAGCTTCTTTATCAACATATAAATGACAAATTCCTGCACCAGTTTCAATTACTGGCACAGTTGCATTGTTGACAACATGCTGAATTAATCCTGCACCACCTCGTGGCACCACTACATCAACATATTGATTAGCTGTAATCACTTCAAAAACAACACTACGATCAGTATTTTCAATTAAAGTAACAACATTAGTTGGTAAAATATCTCTAATAGCCATATTAATTACATTAACCAATGCAATATTTGAATGGATTGCTTCTCGTCCTCCTTTTAATACACAAACATTATTAGTTTTAATGCAAATTGATGCAATATCAACAGTTACATTTGGTCGTGATTCATAAATTGTTGCAACTACTCCAATAGGAATTCGCACTTGTTTAATAATTAAACCATTAGGACGTTCAATCTTACGAACAGTTTCTCCGATACAATCTTTTAAATCTGCCACTTTTTCAACATCTTTGGCAATAGCTTCAATTCTTTGTCTAGTTAGCAATAGACGATCTATCATCGCTTCACTAATTCCATTATCTCTAGCATTAGCAATATCTTTTGCATTTTCACCTAAAATATAATCTGTATTTTCTAATAAAGCTTTACTTATCGCATCCAAAGCATCCATTTTAGTATACTTATCAATATTTTGCATCTTCCGACAAGCTAATTTAGCTTGTTTTAATTGTTCTTCAATCATCATTTCTTCACTCCTTCTACTAAGACTAGATTATTTGCATGAACTACTTCATCATAATCTTTATAGTGTAAGACATTTTTAATTTCTCTAGTATTTAAACCTTTGATCAATTTAATCTCATCACTAGAATAATTAACCATTCCCCGAGCTAATAATATATTATTAATATCAATAATATCAACAATCTGTGAAATCAAAAAATTACCCCTTACATCAACAATTCCTTTTGGTAATAAACTAGTATGATTATTTATTAAAGCTAACTTAGCGCCATCATCTACAATAATGCTTCCTTTAGGCATGCTACGATACATAATCCAGTGTTGTCTAGAATTTAACGTTCTTCCTGCCACACCACTAAAATAAGTCCCTACATCTTTACCATCCATCAAATCAACTAACACATTTTGCTGATTACCATTAACAATTGCCATATCACACCCAAAATCATTACAAACTTTAGCAGCTTTGATTTTAGTAATCATTCCACCTGTTCCAACTTTACTTGAAGCATCTTTAGCCATATCTTCAATTTCTTTAGTTATTCCATTTACATTCTTAATCAATTTAGCATTTTCATTTGTATGTGGGTTATCATCGTATAAACCATTAATATCACTAACCAATACCACCATATCAGCATTAACAGCTGGCACTACTAATGAAGCCAATGTATCATTATCACCAACTTTAATTTCTTCAACTGCTAAAGTATCATTCTCATTAATAATTGGTACAACATCATAATCAATAAGCGCCTGCATTGCATTATTAAAATTCATTAAACGTTTACGATCATCAAAATCATCATGATTTAGTAGTATCTGTGCACATCTTAAATTAAATAAACTAAATAATTCCTCATATATCTGCATCAATGAAGCTTGTCCTATTGCTGCCAACGCTTGTTTTTGAGGAATTGTTTGAGGTCGCTTTGCAAGATTCATTATATGAACTCCTGCATTAATTGCTCCACTACTAACTAAAGTAATATTAATTCCTTTGCGTTTAATATATGCAATTTGTTGAATTAAATTCAATATCTTTTCTTTATTAATATTCCCCTCATCATCACATAGTGAAGAAGATCCAATCTTAATAACCAAATTCTTGATATTTTTTAAATCTCGCATCGTATTTTCCCCCTATAATTTCTTTAATTATACAAGTTTTATGCATCTATCTCAATAAAAAAGTACTTAAGTCATAATAACTTAAATACTAAAATATACTAATCATCAACAATCAGTCATTATTTTTATTATTTCTTTATCAGTTTCCTTCATTCCAATTTTACCAAGACGTGCTACATTTTTAATAGTATTTTCAACTCCTTTAACAACAATTCCATCACCATCTTTAAATTCCTGTCCCTCTAAATACATCTGATAACCTAAAATACCAGCATCTACACTTGCAGCAATTTTTGCAGCACAAGAAGATTTAGCCCCATCACAAATAATACCAGATGTAATTGCTAATGAATTTACAATTGTATGAGCAATACACTTATAATCACCACCATATAAATAAGCAATACCGCATCCAGCTGCACACCCTGCGCTTACAGCTCCACAATAAGCTGAAAGTCTACCAATTCCTGTTTTTTGATGGATAGCAATCAAATTAGCTAAAACTAATGCTCGATATAATCCATCATCGCTAACATCTAATTCTCTTGCATACTCAATTATTGGTAAAGAAACTGTCATCCCCTGATTACCACTGCCAGAATTAATTACAACTGGTAGTTCACAACCACTCATTCTAGCATCACTACCAGCCGCTGCTAATGCTTTAGCCCTAGTTACTACATCATTTCCCGTTTTTAATAATACACTGCCAATATTGGCACCATAATTTTTATCTAATCCTTCTCTAGCAATAGCGCTATTATAATCAATTTGTCTCTTAATTATTTCTTTGATATCTGTTATTTCAACTTTTTTAGAAAATTCGTATATATCAGCTATATTTAATTCATGACGATTAGTAACAATATTATCATTATATTTTTTGTCTTCTTTAGAAAATAAAATCTTATTATTTTTTTCAATCAAAACAATATTTGTATGTTGATCAACAATTCTTACAAGAACATATTCATCATCACCATATAATGTAATCTTAATATCTAAGATATGTTCACTCTCTAATGGTTTTACTTCAATAAAATGATTAGATAAATATTCTTTTATCTTAAAAATTTCTTCATCTTTTATATTGGCAATTACCTCTAATGCTTTATTAGCATCACCTGCTACAATTCCTGCTGCAACCGCAGCCTCAATTCCTTTTAAACCATTTGTATTAGGAACAACTACACTTTTAACATTCTTAATTATATTTCCACTTACTTCCACTAAACATCGTTTAGGTTTGACCTGCAATATATCACGAGCTTTACTTGCACAATATGATAATGCAATAGGCTCAGTACATCCTGTTGCTGGCACTAATTCTTCTTTTAAAATCTGAACATAAGTTTGATATTTCTTAAAATCTAACACCATTACCTAATTCCCTTCCATATTTTTTACTATATATTACATTTTACCATAAATGATTTCAAAATTACTCTATTTTTTTATTGTAACCATACATTTATACGTGTTACAATGTATAAAAATAATTAAAGGAGAACTATTATTACAATGAAATTAATTATACCTGAAAACTATGATCCGATTTTAGATCTACGTCAAACCCAGGAAGCAATCAAATATATTCGTGACACATTCCAAAAAGAAATTGGTAGAGCATTACAACTTTCAAGAATATCTGCTCCATTATTTGTCCAAAAAAGCAGTGGTTTAAATGATAATTTAAATGGTGTTGAATCCCCTGTTTCATTTCAAATAAGTGAAATGCCTGGAGAACAAATTGAAGTTGTTCACTCATTAGCAAAATGGAAAAGAATGGCACTTAAAAAATATGGTTTTAAAATGCATGAGGGTTTATATACAAATATGAATGCAATCAGAAAAGATGAAGAAGTTGATAACTTACATTCATATTATGTAGACCAATGGGATTGGGAAAAAATTATATCAAAATCAGAAAGAAATGAGGAAACATTAAAACGTCATGTTTTAAAAATATTTAAAGTAATTAAACATATGGAACATGAAGTTTGGTATAAATATCCTCAAGCTGTAAACCGTTTGCCTGATAAGATTCATTTCTTTACTTCTCAAGAATTAGAAGATCGTTACCCTGAACTAACTCCTAATGAACGTGAAACCGCAATGTGTAAAGAATATGGATGTATCTTCGTCATGGGCGTAGGAAAAAAATTAAAAAGCGGAATCAAGCACGATGGACGTGCTCCAGATTATGATGACTGGGATTTAAATGGAGATATATTATTCTGGTTTGAACCTTTAAAATGTGCTTTAGAAATCTCATCAATGGGAATTAGAGTTGATGAGGATGCTCTAGCAAGTCAATTAGAAGCTGAGAATTGTCTTGATCGTTTACAACTACCATATCACAAACAAATTCTTAATAAAGAGTTGCCATATACAATTGGTGGAGGAATTGGACAATCAAGATTATGTATGTTATTACTTAAAAAAGCTCATGTTGGAGAAGTCCAAGCTAGTATTTGGCCTCAAGAAATGATTGATGAGTGTACTAAACATAACATTCATTTACTATAAAACCAAAGACTCTATTATTTTATCATATAGAGTCTTTTATTAGTTAAATACATGATAATATCACACAGCTGTTCCATGTTAAATCCTTTATTATCTAATAAATTTAATGAAAAAAGTTTATCCTATCAAAATAGAATAAACTTTTTATTATGATTATTTTGTTAAATCAATCTTTGCTAATTTATCAGCTAATCCAATATAAGAAGCTGGTGTCATATCTACTAACGTTTGGCGATCTTGATTAGATAAAATATCCAAACTTTCAGCAAACTTCAAAATATCTTCTTTAGAAATACTCTTTCCTCTTGTTAAAGCCTTTAAAGTATCATAAGCATCTGGTACACCATATTTTCTTAACATAGTTTGTATTGGCTCTGCCAAGACTTCCCACTTCTCATTTAAATCACTAGCTAAATTATCTTTATTAACTACACACTTAGCTAAACCATTCATAGTTTCATTAATTGCTTGTAATGAATATCCAAATGCTAAACCTAAATTTCTTTGACTTGAAGAATCAGATAAATCTCTTTGCATTCTTGATTTAGGAAGTTTATTAGATAAAGCAATACAAATATTATTTGACATATCTATATTAGCTTCACTATTTTCAAAACGAATTGGATTTACTTTATGAGGCATTGTACTACTTCCAACTTCACCTTTAACTGGAATCTGTTTAAAGTATTCCATTGAGATATACAACCACATATCAACATCAAAATCAACTAATACATTATTAAAATGACGAATACCATCTAAAATATGACAAGTATAATCATGACTTTCAATTTGTGTAGTTAATGGATTAAATGTTAATCCTAAATATTCTTCAACAAATTTCTTTGCTAGAGTTTGCCAATCTTCATTAGGGAATGCTGTTAAAATAGCACTATAATTTCCTGTTGCTCCATTAAATTTAGCTTTAATCTTAACTGCTTCAACATTTTCAATACTTGATAAG
Source organism: Thomasclavelia cocleata (assembly GCF_900102365.1). GTDB lineage: Bacteria > Bacillota_I > Bacilli_A > Erysipelotrichales > Coprobacillaceae > Thomasclavelia > Thomasclavelia cocleata. The sequence continues at coordinate 18,080 of NZ_FOIN01000012.1, forward strand.
AAACGATAAGCATACACTTTAAATTCTTTACCAATAGTTGTTGGTGTCGCAGGTTGTCCATGTGTATGAGCAAGCATTGCATTCTCACTATGTTCTTCTGCCCATTTATTAATAATAGCAGCAAATTCTTTAGCTTTTGGTAACCAGACATCTTTTAATCCATATTTTAACATGCAGGCATAAGAAGTATTATTAATATCTTCAGATGTGCATCCAATATGAACAAAACTTTGTAAATATCCAAATCCTAAAGCATCTACTTTTTCATCAATAAAATACTCAACTGCTTTAACATCATGACGAGTTGTATTTTCAATTTCCTTAATTCTTGCAAAAGAATCATAATTAAATTCACTAGCAATACTTGTTAATTTATCCATATTTTGAGAATCAAACTTTGCTAAAACATCACTCTTAACATTTTCAATCAAGAATTTCAACCATTGAATCTCAACAAAAACTCTATATTTAACTAACGCATATTCTGAAAAATATTCTCCTAATGCATCTTTAACACCTGAATAACGACCATCCAATGGACAAAGTGTTAAACATTCAAATTCTTGTTTTTCCATTCTATTTTCCACCTTTAAAATAATCTACACCAGCTTCAAACAATTTTTGATCCATTTCACCATAAACATTTTTAAAGCGGTTTTCACCTTGACGTTCACTATGTCCCATCTTCCCAATAACTCGCCCATCTTTAGAAACAATTCCTTCAATTGCATACATAGAACCATTAGGATTATATGGAGTCTGCATTGTAACTTTACGATTAGGATCCACATATTGAGAGAATACCTGACCATTTTCAAATAATTCTTCAATTACTTCTTTTGGAGCTACAAAACGCCCTTCTCCATGACTTACTGGAATTGTATGAATATCATCAACATTTACATATTTTAACCAAGGAGATTTAACACTACCAATTCGTGTATCAACCATTTGTGATACGTGGCGACCAATTGTATTAAATGTTAAAGTTGGATCATCTTTAGACATTTCTTGAATCTTACCATATGGTAATAACCCTAATTTAACTAGAGCCTGGAATCCATTACAAATACCAATCATTAATCCATCACGATTATCTAATAAATCAGTAATTGCTGCTTTCAATCTTGGATTCTTTAACACTGTAGCAATAAATTTACCAGAACCTTCAGGTTCATCACCAGCACTAAATCCACCAGGTAACATTACAATATTCGCTTGTTTAATTGCAGCTTCTAATTCATCAATAGAATCTTTAAGCATTTGTTCTGTTTTATTTCTAATTAATACCAATTGTACTTTAGCACCAGCTTTTTCAAAAGCACGTTTTGAATCATACTCACAGTTAGTTCCTGGGAATACTGGAATAACGACTAAAGGTGTTTCAACAATTACCTTTGGTTTAATTTGAGATCTTGTTTTACAAGCAGCTACTTTGATTTCATTTGTAGGTGCTTTTTCTCTTGTTGGATAAACATTTTCTAAAGGTGCTTTATTAATTGCATAAGCTTCATCTAATGAAATTGTTTCACCACCATAAGATAATAATTCACTATCATTAGTAGTACCAACAATACGATAATTATCAAAAATACCTAAATCTTTTTCAGATTTAACCTCAATAATAATATTACCATAATCACGTACTACATAACTTTCAAGACTATTTTCATTATTAAAAGCTACACCAACACCATTACCAAAAGCCATTTTACTAACAGCCTCAATAACACCGCCATCTTTTACAGTATAAGCACTATAGATTTTCTTATTTTTCATTAATTCCATAATAGCATCATATTGTTTTTGAAGATGATCAAAATCAAACACATGATATTGATCTTTATTAATAATAATTTCAGCTAAAACATGACCAGTTTCTTTAATTTCTGGAGTCATGATATCATCAACATCTCCACTTGTAATTGCAAAAGAAACTAAAGTTGGTGGTACATGTAAATCTTCAAAAGATCCAGACATACTGTCTTTTCCACCAATTGAAGCTAATTTTAAAGCACTTTGAACACGATAAGCACCTAATAAAGCTGCTGTTGGTTTTCCCCAAGTAATTGGATTATTTAAAAGTTTTTCAAAATATTCTTGGAATGAGAATCTAATTGTATGATAGTTTCCACCCATTGCCACAATCTTAGCCACTGATTCTACAATTGCATATATTGCTCCATGATATGGTGACCATTTTGAAATTAATGGATTATAACCATAAGTCATGATTGAAGCAGTTGTTGTTTCTTTTCCTAGCACTGGAATTAAAGCAGCCATTCCTTCAGTTTCAGTATGATACTTAATTCCACCAAATGGTGATAATACTGTTCCATTACCAATCGAAGAGTCAAATCTTTCAATTAACCCTTTTTGTGAAGCAACACTCAATTTTGATAAAGTTTCTTTTACAGTTTCAACAAAATTAGTTTGTGACTGTTTATCAAAAGGTGTTTTTTCAAAATCTGGTAAAGTGATTTTAACATCTTGATAACGCTTAGCACCTGCAGCATCAAGGAAATCACGAGAAATATTGACAATATCTTCACCCATATGTTTCATCACTAATCTATTTTGATCAGTAACTACTGCAACTTGAACTACTTCTAAGTTTTCCTTAGCACATTCAGCTTTAATAAAATCAGCATCTTTTTCATCAATTACAATAGCCATACGTTCTTGTGATTCTGAAATCGCTAACTCAGTTCCTGTTAATCCTTCATATTTTTTCAAAACTGCATCTAAATCAATTACTAAACCTGGTGCTAATTCACCAACAGCAACACAAACGCCACCAGCTCCAAAGTCATTACAGCGAACAACTTTTTCACTAACTTCTTTATTTCTAAATAGACGTTGAATTTTTCTTTCTTCAACTGGATTACCTTTTTGAACTTCAGCACCAGCTGTTTCAATTGATTTAACATCATGAGATTTAGAAGAACCTGTTGCCCCTCCAATACCATCACGTCCAGTACGACCACCAATCAATAAAACGATATGATCTTTTAAAGGTTCTAGACGTTTTACTTGTTCTTTTGGTGCCGCTGCAACAACTGCTCCTAACTCCATTCTTTTAGCTACATATCCGTCATCATAAATTTCATGAACATAACCTGTAGTTAACCCAATTTGGTTACCATAAGATGAAAAACCATGAGCTGATTCTTGACATAATTTACGTTGAGGCAATTTACCAGCCATTGTTTCTTCTAGTGATTTTCGAGGATCTCCAGCCCCTGTAATTCGCATACTTTGATATACATAAGCACGTCCAGATAATGGGTCACGAATTGCCCCACCTAAACAAGTAGCAGCTCCGCCAAATGGTTCGATTTCAGTTGGATGGTTATGTGTTTCATTTTTAAACATCAATAACCATTGTTCATCTCCATCAGTTGTATGCACTGTAATTTCAACTGAGCAGGCATTAATTTCTTCAGATACTTCTAAATCATCTAAATAACCTGTTTTACGTAACTCTTTCATTGAAATAGTTGCTAAATCCATTAAAGTTAAAGGTCGCTTAGTATCTATTCCATAAACTAAATGTCTACTTGTTTTATAATTTTCAATATCTTTTTCTAAGATTTCTTTAAAAGCTCCACTTTCAATATCTAAATCTGTAATAACTGTTGCAAATGTAGTATGACGACAGTGATCAGACCAGTATGTATCCAATACCTTTAATTCCGTTTCTGTTGGATCTCTTTTTTCTTCATTTTTAAAATAATCTTGAGTTACTTTTAAATCTTCATAATTCATTGCCATGCCATTATCAGCTAAGAACTTTTCAAGACCCGCTTTGTCTAATTCATTGAATCCATTGATCGTAGGCACTGGTTTGATTTCTGGTGCAACATCATTTAAATCAGCTGGTTTTTCTAGACTAGCAAGACGTTGATCAACAGGATTAATTAAAAAGTTTTGAATCTTTGTTAGAACTTCATCCTTATTACCTTTAAAAGTAATTGCAAATACTCGTGCACATTTAACTTTTGCACTAGTATTACCTGTTAAAATAGCAAAACATTGTTCACATGAATCTGCTCTTTGATCATATTGACCAGGAAGAAATTCAATTGCAAAAATTGCTTCTTGATCATTAGTAGGAAATTCTTCTTGATAAACATCATCTACCATTGGTTCAGCTAAAATAGTGTTGATCCCTTGTTTTAGGATATCATCATTGACACCTTGAACATCATAACGATTGATAATTCTTAATGTATCAATTTCTAATCCCAATTGTTCAATTAAATTATGTTTAATTTCGTTTGCTTCTGTTGCATACGCTGCTCTTTTTTCAACATAGATACGCTTTACATCACTCATATTTATCCCCCTATCTAAGTCCGATATCGCTTCGGTAATATTTACCTTCAAAATCAATCTTTTTAGCTACTGTATAAACTTTTTCACGAACCTCATCAAGAGACGCTCCTGTAGCACAAATATTTAAAACACGACCACCACTAGTAACTAATTTATTATCCTTAATTGCTGTCCCTGCATGGAAAATAACACAGTCATCACAGTCATCAATATTTTTTATTTCAATTCCTTTTTGATAATTACCTGGATATCCTCCACTTGAAAGGACTAAACAAGCAACATGATGATCATTCCATTTAACCTTAACATCTTTTAAAGTTTTTGTAGCACAACCTACCATGATATCATATAGATCACTATCTAAGCGAAGCATAATTGATTGTGTTTCTGGATCCCCAAAACGAACATTAAATTCTAATACTTTCGCTTTACCATCTTCAATCATTAAACCAATAAATACAACACCACGATAATCCATATTATCATCTTTCACCCCTTGCATAAAAGGATCAAGAATATCTGTTTTAATTACATCATCCATACCCTCAGGCATAAAGGGATTTGGTGAAACAGTACCCATCCCACCAGTATTAGGACCAATATTTCCATCAAAGATTTGTTTATGATCTTTAGCGCTTACCATTGGAACGATTGTTTCACCATCGGTAAAGCAAAGTAACGAACATTCAAATCCTGTTAAAAACTCTTCTAAAACAACTTTACTTCCAGCACCATCAAGACTTCCATCAATCATCATTTCTTTTAAAGTAGCAGTAGCATCTTCAAGATTGTCAACAATAACAACCCCCTTTCCAGCTGCTAAACCATCAGCCTTAATAACTAATGGATAATCAAATTCATTGATTGCCTCAATTGCTTCATCATAACTATTAACTTCTTTATATTTAGCAGTTGGGATATTATGTCTAATCATAAAATCTTTTGAAAATGCTTTACTGCCTTCTAATGTAGCAGCACGTTTAGTTGGACCAAATGCCATTAGTCCAGCTGCCTCTAAATCATTTGCAAGACCATTACAAAGTGGTACTTCTGGTCCTATAACAGTTAAATCAATTTTATGCTCTTTAGCAAAATTAACAATCATTTCATTATCTTCAACATTACCACTAATACATTCACCAATTTTAGCAATTCCTGGATTTCCTGGAATCGCATAGATTTTATCTACCTTACTGCTTTGATTCAATTTATAAGCAATGGCATGTTCACGACCACCACTACCAATTACAAGTACTTTCATATATTCTAGGCCTTTCTATTAATGTCTAAAATGTCTGTATCCAGTAAATACCATTGGGATACCCTTTTCATTACAGAAATCGATTGAATCTTGATCTCTAACTGATCCCCCTGGTTGAACAATCGCACCAATTCCTGCTTTATATGCTACTTCAGCACAGTCGCTAAATGGGAAGAAAGCATCACTTGCAAGAACTGCACCATTAAAATCTTTATCTTTATTATTAATAATCGCATTTTCTAAAGCCCAGATTCTTGATGTTTGTCCACCACCAACAGCTAATGTAACACCATCTTTAACAATACAAATAGCGTTAGATTTTACGAACTTAACAACTCGCATACCAAATTCCATATCTGTAAGTTGAGCTTCTGTTGGTTTAGTATCTGTTACACAATTCATTTCTTTGATCATTTCAGTATTGATATCTTGTACTAATACTTTACCTTCTAAATATTTAATATCATATTTAGCTTCACGAACATATAAATTTTTAAGTTTTAAGATTCTTAAGTTTTTCTTTTTCTTCAATACTTCTAAAGCATCATCATCAAAATCAGGTGCAGCTACAATTTCTAAGAAAATCTTATGCATTTCTTCAGCAGTTTTTTTATCAATTTTGTAATTTACTGCCACAATTCCTCCAAAAATACTTTGAGGATCAGCTTCATAAGCTTTCATATAAGAATCATAACCATCTTTACCAATAGCAACACCACAAGGTGTTGAATGTTTAATTGCTGCTGTAACGATTTGATCTTTAAATTCACGAACTACAGCAATAGCACCATATAAATCATTAACATTATTAAATGAAATTTCTTTACCATGTAATTGTTCATAATCTAATAAAGTTTCTTGAACAAACGGATCAACATAAGTATTAGCTCTTTGTTGAGAGTTTTCACCATAACGTAAATGCTCAGTTTTCTTTAATGAAATATTTAAAGTATCTGGGAAATCATCTCCTACAACACCTGCAAAATAACGAGAAATCATCGCATCATAAGCACCTGTAGTTGAAAATGCTTTATATGCAAGATTTAATCTAAAATCAAAATCATCAGTTTTATCTTTGATTGCAGTTAAAACACTATCATAATCAGCAGGATCAGTAACAATTAAAACATCTTTAAAATTCTTTGCTGCTGAACGAATCATTGATGGTCCCCCAATATCAATATTTTCAATCATATCTTCCATTGGTTTACCAGCTTTTAAAGCCTTTTCAAATTCATATAAATTAACACAAACAACATCAATTGGTTGAATATCCATCTTTTCAACTGTATCAACATGTTCTTGTAAATCACGACGGAATAATAATCCACCATGAACTTTAGGATGTAAAGTTTTAACTCGACCATCTAAGATTTCTGGAAATCCTGTTACATCATCAATTGCTATACATGGTACATTTTCTGCTTGTAATTTAGCCATTGTTCCTCCAGTTGAAACAATTTCAAAACCTAAATCCACTAAGCCTTTACAAAAATCAACAATACCATCTTTATTAGTAACACTAACTAATGCTCTTTTCATTTTAAATCACCTTAGCCCTTTCATTTTCAACAATAATTTTACCATCACAATATAAAGCAACAGCTTTAGGTAAAATACGATGTTCAATTTCTAATACTCGTTTTTGAATATCTTCAGCATTATCTAAATCATCAATATTACATGTTTCTTGAAGAATAATCGGTCCCCCATCAACTTCCTTACTAACAAAATGAACTGTTGCTCCAGTTACTTTTACTCCTCGTGCCAAAACCTTTTCATGAACATGCATTCCATAATGCCCTGGTCCACAAAATGCTGGAATCAAAGAAGGATGGATATTAATAATTTTATTTGGATAAGCATCAATCAATACATCTGTAAGAATTGCTAAATATCCCGCTAAAACAACTAGATCAACATCTCGTTCTTTTAACATTTTTACAATCAATTCATCATCTTTACGTACCACTGCAGTTTCAATTCCCGCTTTTTTAGCACGTTCAAGCCCATATGCATTTTTACGATTAGAAATAACTAATACAATCTGACCATTGATGCTGTTATTTTCAACGGCATCAATGACTGATTGCAAATCTGTTCCACCACCCGAAACAAAGACTGCAATTTTTAGCATAATTGCACTCCTTTATCTCCTGCTTCAATATTTCCAACAACATAACATTCATCCCCAGCTTCTTTAATAGCCACCATTGCTTTATCAACATCAGCTGGATCTAATGCAATAACCATACCTAGTCCCATATTAAATGTGTTATACATCATTTCCTCTGCAATGTTACCATTTTTAGCAATCAGTTCAAAGATTGCAGGTACTTTATAACTATCTTTTTTTACAATTGCTTTTATTCCTTCTGGTAGCATTCTTGGAATATTTTCATCAAATCCACCACCAGTAATATGACTGCATCCTTTTATTTTCACACCAGCATCTTTAACATTCTTAAGTGCTTTTACATAAATTCTAGTTGGTTCAATCAAAGCTTCACCAAGTGTTTTACCAAGTTCATCATAATATGTATCTAATGTTTCCTTATTCATTTCAAAAACTTTACGTACTAATGAAAATCCATTACTATGAACACCACTTGAAGCGATTCCTACTAAAACATCCCCAGGTTTAATATTCTCACCATTAATAATATCTTTTTTATCAACGACACCAACTGCAAACCCAGCTAAATCATAATCATTTTCAGGCATTAATCCAGGATGTTCAGCTGTTTCACCACCAACTAAAGCACATCCAGATTGTTTACATCCCTCAGCAACACCACTTACAATCGTTGCAATTTTTTCAGGATAATTTTTACCACATGCAATGTAATCAAGGAAGAACAATGGTTCTCCACCTGAACATGTAATATCATTAACACACATAGCAACTGCATCAATTCCAATTGTATCATGTTTATCCATTACAAAAGCAAGTTTTACCTTTGTTCCACATCCATCAGTTCCTGATAAAAGAACAGGTTCCTCCATATCTTTGATTGCACTTAAATCAAATGCTCCAGCAAAACCGCCAAGTCCTCCTAAAACCTCAGGTCTCATTGTTTCTTTTACATGTTTTTTCATTAATTCAACTGACTTGTATCCTGCTTCAATATCTACTCCAGCCTTTTTGTAATCCATCATTTATCTCCTTTATTATTTTTGCATTCTTGCTAATACTGCTTTATAAGTTTCGATTAAATCACCAATATCTTGTCTAAATACATCTTTATCATATTTTTGGTTAGTTTCAACATCCCATAAACGACAAGAATCTGGAGAGATTTCATCAGCTAATAAGATTTCACCATCAGGTGTTTTACCAAATTCAATTTTAAAGTCAACTAATTTTAAGTTTAAGCTTAAGAAAAATTCTTTTAATAATTCATTAATTTTTAAAGTTTCTTGTTTAATAAAATTATATTCTTCTCTTGTACATAATTTTAAAGCTACAGCATGATCTTCATTAATTAATGGATCTCCATAATCATCATTTTTATAACTAATTTCAAAAATTGGTTCTTCTAAAACAACCCCTTCAGGTGCACCTAATCTTTTACAGAAAGATCCTGTAGTAATATTTCTAATAATTACTTCTAATGGAAAAATATCTACTTTTTTAACTAAGATATCACGTTCATTTAATTTTTTAATCATATGAGTTTTAATTCCAGCTTCTTCTAACATATCAAAGATAATACAAGAAATTGTATTGTTTAAAACTCCTTTACCTTCAAATTGATCATGCTTAACTCCATTACCAGCAGTTGCATCATCTTTATAATGAATTAAATATTCATCATCTTTATCAGTTAAATAAACTTGTTTTGCTTTTCCTTCATATAATAATTCAGCCATTTTCTAATTTCTCCTCTTACTTTTATTTATATTTTTCAATAACTTCTTCATTAGCTTTCATTGCTTGAATTTCCATATCTTTTCGATAAGCGACTAATTTTTCTTTAATACTATCATGTTTGATTGCCATGATTTGTAAAGCTAAATAAGCAGCATTTTTACTTCCATTAATTGCTACAGTAGCTACAGGAATTCCTGAAGGCATTTGAACAATTGATAATAACGCATCCATACCATCTAATGTAGCTCCACTAATTGGTACACCAATTACTGGTAGTACTGTTTGAGAAGCAACAACCCCAGGCAAAGCAGCGGCCATTCCTGCTGCTGTAATAATCACTTCTGTTCCATCGGTTTCTGTTTCTTTGATAAATGAACTTAACCCCAAGTGAGCACGATGTGCTGATAAGCATCTAACATTTACTTCAACACCATAGTCTTTCAAAATTTCAATTGCTGGTTCAACTTTACTTAAATCACTAGTAGAACCCATAATAATTGCTACTTTCATAATTTCTTCCTTTCTTTTTAAACCACTAAAAGTGACATGCGTCACTTTTAGAATAAGCCTACTATCTTACCATCTTTATCAATGTCCATATTAACAGCTGCTGGACGTTTTGGTAACCCTGGCATTCTCATAATACTTCCAGAAATAGCTACTAAAAACCCTGCTCCAGCAGATGGGATAAGATCGTTGATCTTAACTGTAAAACCACTAGGACGACCAAGTAGAGTTGGTTGATCAGATAAAGAGTATTGTGTCTTAGCCACGCAGATTGGTAAATTAGCCAATCCTTGTGCTTCATATTTTTTCATCTTTGTTAATACTTTTTTATCAAATACGACCCCATCAGCACCATAAATTTCTTTTGCGATAGTTTCAATTTTTTCTTTGATTGATAAATCTAAATCATATAAAGGTTGATAATTAGCTTCTTTAGTGTCTAAGATTTCTAATAGTTTTTCAGCAAGTTCAATTCCACCATCAGCACCTTTTTCCCATACTTTAGAAATAGCTACATCAACACCCATTTTATTACATGTATCTTTTAATAATTGTAATTCTGCTTCAGTGTCAGTTGGAAAAGCATTGATTGCAACAACTGAAGGTAAGTTATATTTAGCAATATTTTCAATATGCTTTTCTAAATTTTTAATTCCTTTTGCTAAAGCTTCAAGATTTTCTGTTGATAATTCTTTTTTATCTACTCCACCATGCATCTTCAATGCCCTAACAGTTGCAACAATCACAACTGCTTGAGGATCAAGATTTGCTTGACGACATTTAATATCTAAGAATTTTTCAGCCCCTAAATCAGCACCAAATCCAGCTTCAGTAATTGCATAATCTCCTAATTTGATTGCTAGCTTAGTTGCCATAACTGAGTTACATCCATGAGCAATATTAGCAAATGGTCCCCCATGAACAAAAACTGGCGTATGATCTAATGTTTGTACTAAGTTTGGTTTAATTGCATCTTTTAATAACAAGGTAACTGCACCAGTAGCTTCAATATCATTTACAGTAACTGGATTACCATCATAATTATATGCAACAATCATTTTTCCAGCTCGTTCTTTTAAATCTTCAAGACTTGTTGCAAGACATAAAATAGCCATTACCTCACTTGCAACCGTAATATCAAATCCATCTTCACGAGGAACACCATTAAGCTTACCACCAAGTCCACATATAGTATTACGTAAAGCACGATCGTTTAAATCTACAACTCTTTTCCAAACAATATTACGTACATCAATATTTAATGGATTTCCTTGATGAATCGAATTATCAAGCATTGCAGCAATAAGATTATTAGCAGCAGTAATTGCATGAATATCACCAGTAAAATGTAAATTGATATCTTCCATTGGGACTACTTGAGCGTATCCTCCTCCAGCAGCTCCACCTTTAATTCCAAAACATGGACCTAGTGATGGTTCACGCATTGCTACAACTGATTTTTTCCCTAATTTATTTAATGCCTGAGATAATCCAATCATCGTTGTAGTTTTTCCTTCCCCAGCTGGAGTAGGATTGATTGCAGTAACAAGAACCAATTTCCCATCAGGATTATTTTCTAATCTATTAATTGCTTCTAAAGCAATCTTAGCTTTGTACTTACCATATAATTCTAAATCATCATCTTCTAAACCAAGTTTTTGAGCAATTTCACTAATTGGTTTCATCTTTGCACTTTGTGCAATTTCAACATCAGTTAACATAACGCCACCCTTTCAATTATAATTTCTCATATAGATCCTAAGGTCAGTATTTATTCAAATAAAAACATAACTAATTTATACCATATTTCATCATTTTTCTCAACCTGTACCCTTGTTTAAAAAACAATGTAACACTAAACCTTAGAATTAAAAAAGAGCCCACACTTATCCAGACTCTTGCCCAGACGGTCGGCTCTTCCATGATTATACTCCCTGTGGTTAATTCCACTTCCGTCAGTCGTATAACTATTTGCATAATATCATTTATTGATTCAAGATTCAAGCATTTACTATCAAAACAATTTATTTTCGACTTAATTATTTTCAAATCTTACCATCAATATAAAAACTTATATTCAACTATCAAATATTTCTCCTAAAAATAATCAGAAAATAAGATTATATTAATACAAATTTGAGACGAATTAAAAATATGTACATGATAAAATAGTAAATAATCACTACTATTTTAATGAAAGGAGGAAATGAATGTTTTATAAATTCCAGTATACAAAAATTAAAAATGCTAGTATTCCAGATTATAGAATCCTTAATATACAATTAAATTTTACCTATTTATTAAAAAATCAAAGATAATATAAAATTTAATAACTATATTTTTGAATTTTATCTAACACTCTTTGCTTTTCACTACCCTCTAAAATCATTGGCTGATAATTATTTCTTCCTTTAACTGAAGTAATTGAACATGGAATAATTTCATGACTATCATCAATATAATTGCCATCTGTAAAGTTCATTGTAATAGAATATATCATAGAATCTGTATCACTAGGATTACGATTACCCCCAAAACAGAAATTCCCTAAAGAATAAACAATTTGTTTACCATTATATTCTTCAACTCCCTGAACTACATGAGGATGAGAACCCATTACTAAATCAGCACCACTATTAATCGTAAATTTTGCTAATTCACGTTGATCACTATTAGCATAATATTCACGTTCTATTCCCCAATGATAAAATACAACAACTGCATTTGCACCCTGATTATTTCTTAAATCATCTATCGCTGCCTTTATTGCTGCTCTACCCTTTTCATTATTCATTGATAAAGACATTGAACGATATCCTAAAAAACCAATTTTAATTCCCTTAACTTCCTTAATACATGTTGTCTCATAGCCAAAATAACCAATTTCTTTTTCATCAAGTATTTGTTTTGTATCCTTCATACCTTGTGTATAATAATCTTCTGAATGATTATTTGCTAATGATACAAGTTCAATACTGCCATTAGTCAAGATATCCACATATTCTTTTGGACCACTAAAAGGAAATTGTTTTTCAACATGAGATGTTGCACTTGTTAATGGACCTTCAAGATTAACAATTGTTAAATCATCATTTTCAAATATACTCTTAACATTCTTAAAAAAATATGTAGCATCTTTTCCTTGTTTTTCATACTCTTGATTAAATGACCCATCATATGCCTGACTGGCATAATTACCTAATGTACAATCACCTGCAAAACTTAATTTTATACTAGTATGAACTGGTTTTTTCTTTTTTTCAATTTTTTCTTCTTTTATAATTGTCTCTTTTTTCTGATTATTTTCATTAGCTCCCAAACATCCAGATACTAAAAACAACATTATTAAACAAATCAATAATTTTTTCATATCTTAAACCTCCACAACATCAGTATAACATATAATGATATTCTTTAATATTAAATAAAACTTTGTTATAATACGATTTAGGAAGTGAAAATAATGATAAGAGAAATAAAAAATAAAATGGATTTTGATCTTCTTTTGACAGAAAGTGATCCTAATATCAACTTAGTAAGAGATTATTTAGAACATGGTACATTGTATGGTTATTATATTAATAATGAACCAGTTTCATTTATTGCTGTTGAAATCATTAATGGTGAAGTAGAAATTAAAAATATCTTAACTTTAGTTGAATATCGTCGTCATGGTTATGCTAAAGCATTAATTAAATTTATTGAATCAACCTATAATACTTATGATACATTTCTAATTGGAACTGCAAATTCAAGTTTTGAAAATATTACTTTTTATACTCGTTTAGGCTATATTTATAGTCATCGAATTGAAAATTTCTTTTTAGATTATTACCCAAAAGAAATCATAGAAAATGGCATACAGGCAACAGATTTAATATATTTTAAAAAAAGTAAGAATGGATTAAATTAAAAGTTTAATATAATTATTAATATGTAAAATTACTTAAGTTTTTGAAATAAAAAGACTAATCAATATATTGGTTAGTCTCTTTTTTTAGAATTTGATATCTTAATTAAATCAAAACTATCACTTATAAAAAAGCAGTAAATCATTTTACTTTGTTATGTAACCACTTAGAAAATAATTCTAAACCAGCTTTAATATCTTCACTTTTATTAGCAAACCCAAAACGAAGACAATACTCTTGATTAAAACATGCTCCTGGAACAAAAAATACTCCAGTATCTTTTTGTAACTCAACACACAAATCTCTCGACTTAATTGGTAACTTATATCTTAAAAAAGCAATAGTCCCAACCTCAGGAACAACACAGTCAACCAAAGGTTCATTATTTAGCCACTCAATTAAAATTTGCCGATTAGTATTAATAATATTTCTACTTCTTTTTATAATCTTATCATAATTTTCAACTACAATAGCAGCCAAATAATCATTTATATATCCAGTTGAAATAATATGATAATCTCGCCGATCATTTATTATTTTAATAATCTCTTTATCCGCCTTTATCCATCCTACCCTAAGACCAGCAAATGAGGTAACTTTAGACAAACTGCTAGTAGAAATTCCTAAATCATATAAATCACTCACTGATACTTCATCTTGACCTAAGCCTTGATAAACTTCATCACAAAGAATATATAGATTATGTTTTTTAGCTATTGCAATCAATTTTAATAAAAAATCTTTAGAAAATTTTGTACTTGTAGGATTGTTTGGATTAACCAAACAAATCATTCTAGTATTTTCCTTAATTTCTTTTTCAAAATCCTCTAATTTAGGTAACCAATCATTTTCCTCATCTAACTCAACTAAGCTAGTTTCTACTCCAAATGATTCAGGAAAAGAATACATTTGTTGATATGTTGGAGTGATGGTAATTATATGATCCCCTTTTTCCAACAAAGAAATTAATACTAATTCATTAGCATTAATACATCCATGGCTAATAGTGATATTGTCTGCATCACCAGTTTGATATAATTTGGCAATCCCTTTTCGTAAACGAACACTACCAGTTATTGGACCGTAATTTAATTTTGTATCAAATAAATTTTTTATTACAGTTTCTTTTTCCTCTACCATTTCCAATAAATCATTAATACTCATTGAAGCAACACATGTTTCTGCAAGATTATAACGATAATCAACTTCATGTTCAGTCATCCAGGCTTCAACATCAAATAAATCAATTTTCACTAATGCATCACCTTACTCAAAAAGTCTTTAGCACGTTCTGATTTAGGATTAGTGAAAAATTCTTTTGATGAACTATCTTCAACAATTTTTCCACTTTCTAAAAAGACAACCCGATCTCCAACTGTTCTTGCAAATCCCATTTCATGAGTTACTACAACCATCGTCATACCTTCTTGAGCTAATTCTTGCATTACTTCCAATACTTCAATAACCATTTCAGGATCCAAGGCACTTGTAGGTTCATCAAACAACATTACTTCAGGATCCATACACAAAGCCCTAGCGATAGCTACTCTTTGCTTTTGTCCCCCAGACAGTTTATTTGGATATTCATCTTTTTTTTCTAACAATCCTACTCGTTGCAATAAGTTACATGCTTTTTGTTTAGCTGATTCTTCATCTAACCCTAAAACCTGAATTGGAGCTAAAGTTAAATTTTCTAAAACAGTTTTATGAGGAAATAAATTAAAATGTTGGAAAACAAACCCCATTTTCCCACGAAGTTTTTTAAATTCCTGAGAATTATTACTATCTAATAACTGATTATTTATATAAATTTCTCCAGCTTCAGGAATTTCTAAACCATTGATACAGCGAAGAACTGTACTTTTTCCACTTCCACTAGGCCCAATCAAACAAACAATTTCGCCTTTTTCAATCTCTAAGGAAACATCATTTACAGCTTTTAAATCTTTAAATTGTTTTACAATATTCTTAACTTTAATCACTTACAGATAACTTCCTTTCTATCTTTCTTGCAAAATAAGATGTTGTCAACGTCATAAATAAATAAAATACTGCTGCAAACAATAAAGGCGGAATTAAATTAAATGTATTAGCCCCTAAAATTTGAGCAGAATACAACAATTCTGTTGCCCCTAAAACTGAAATCAATGATGAATCTTTAATTAATGTAATAAACTCACTAACAATAGGCGGGATGATTCTTTTAAATGCTTGTGGTAAAATAACTAATTTCATTGTTTGACTATAATTTAATCCTAAAACTTCACAAGCTTCCCATTGTCCCTTATCAACACCCATTATTCCACTACGAATTAGTTCTGTTGAATATGCCCCACTATTAATACTCATTGCAATAGCTCCACAAACATATGGATCAGGAACAAATCTTTCACCTGTAATTGCTCTTACTAATAAAGGAAAAGCAATATATAAAAATAAAATTTGTAATAACATCGGCGTTCCACGAATCAATTCTACATAAATATTACCAATAATTCTTAATATCTTATGTTTAGAGATTTTTGCTGCCGCACCTAAAACACCTAAGATCAAACCAAATATCAAAGCACAGGCAGCTAGTAATAATGACTTACCAGCTCCTTGTAGTAAAAAGATTAAATTGTCAGCAGTAAAAAAATCAATCATTGCCTCCACGATTATGCTCCCCACTTAGTTTTTAATTCTTGATATTTGTCAGATTCAACAAAAATCTTCAATGCTTCATTAATATCATCCATTAAATCCTGATTATTTTTATTAGTAATAATTAAATTTTCTTCCTCTAATAAAGTTTCTTTTAACATTCTATACCCAGCTTCTTTAACATAATTTTTAGCAACAGCTTCATCTAAAATGATCGCATCTATTCCACCAGAATTCAAAGTTTCGATTAAAACCTTAACATCTTTAACTGCCTTTACATTAGCATCTTTAATTTCATTAGCAACACCTTCACCAGTTGAAGCTAATTGTGCTCCAATATTCTTACCTTCTAAATCCTTAGCACTAACAATAGAACTATCATTAGCAACTAAAGCCACTTGTCTAGAATCATTATACTTATCAGACCAAATTACATCTTCCCACTCTTTATGATAAGTAAAACCAGAGATTCCTAAATCAATTTGATCAGCAATTAAACTAGTTGAAATAGTATCAAATGATAATTTTTTAAATTCATATTCATAATCATCACCATTTTCTTTCATAATAGCAAATAATTCTTTTGTCATATCAATATCAAAACCAATCATTTCATCACCTTTTAATGATTCATAAGGTGGATAATCAGGTGAAATTCCAATTAAAATCTTCTTTTTAGAACTACCTCCACATGCAGTCAATGAAACTGCCATCATACATACTAATAATACTTTAATAATTTTTTTCATCTTCTCTTACCTTCCTTTTCTTCCATAAAATAAAAGCCCCTTAGCTAATGCTAAGAGACGAAATTTCCGCGGTACCACTCTCATTGATATAATAACTTATATCCTCTTTTGTCTGTAAAGTAGACTTACTAACCATCCTACTATTAATTCAAACAGTCCTCTTAAAAGTGCGGTTCATTTAATCTTATTTACTGACCTTCCACCATCATCAGCTCGCTTAGAAACATAATTAAACTACTCTCTTTATCGACGAGTTTATTTATATATTTGTATTATATAAAAAATCAATTCATTGTCAACAGTTTTAGCTATTTTATCTTAAGAAATTTATGATTAAATTTATTAATTTGTTCACATACTTTTTTTAATGGTCCATTGAACGATTCTAATTCATTTAATGTTTCATCAAGCATTTCATTTGTTTGATTAATTAATTTAATATTTTCTTGATAACGTTTTGTATTAAAACGTTTCTTCTCGTCACTTCGAAGCAACATCAAACATCCAATAATCAACAATCCAAAAATTCCTATTATCATCACAATCCACTTTATTACTTCCATATCATCACCATCTCTAGTATACCACATTTATTCAATCTATCCCATCAAAAAATCTATTTTAACTTATAATAACAATTATTTTAATAATTCAATAGTTGGACACTTGTAAAACCATAAATATTCTCAAAGTAGTTTAAATGCTGCTTTTTAGTGTCAAGAACTTAAATTTATTTGTTGTATTGTTGGCTTGTATTTTGCAGTATGATGGTTTTAAAGAGGTATTCTATCATGAAATTAAACTTGACCACAAATCCAAAGATATGATCTACTTCATTCAAGGCAGGATCCACAATGGTAAAAAAGTGACCACAAAGAATGTTATTAAAGCACAATTTTCAAATAATAAAATCAACACAAAAACTACAAATTACAATATACTAAATGATATAAGCTGTACTGTTAATATCTGCATAACACTCATACCTGTTTTTAAACACAGTAGCTGTAGATTTTATCACGCTGTTATTCCTTCTTATGTAACAAATATATTATGTAAAGATAAGTTAAATTCTTTTAAATCTAACTTATTTTTACATGATACTTCTAAATATTTTCTTCTTAACTCAGAATTAGACTTCGCATATATTTCAGTAGTTGCAATACTTTAGTGCCCTAAAAAATCTCTTATATAAACAAGATTCACATCATTCTCAAGCAAATGCATAATTATAGAAGATCTTAATATGTGTGAATGAACGTTAAACATAAATATTAACGTATTCTGTTTTTTAACTGCTTCTACATACTTGCCCTTGTAAATTATTTTTTTTAATGGTTAGTAAATAAAAAAAATATCATCTTTTATATTTTTTGAATTAATATGGTTTTTTAGAATATTACTACAATTTTTACTGATTAGCACCAACCTCATTTTATTCTCTTTTTCATACAATCCACAACATTAGTATAATCATTTTCTTTTAAATCAATCATCCCTTGTACCCTACATCCCGATTCATACATTAACAAGAGAATAACCATATCTCTTATCCCATTTTCTCTTTTATACTGAATTCGGTATAAAAGCGATAGAAGAATACATTACACATCTAGGAGGTATCTTGAGCTAACAAAGTATATAATGTGCAGCTATCAGACATATCAATTAGTATTTGAATATTTAAAAGAATTTTATAATAAGTAAGAATCCACTCACATTGTGGGGATTTATCACCAGACATTTATGAAAAGAGATATATTAGAACAAACTAACTAAATTTCTTACATTTAGTTAGTTTGAACTCTTGACATACAACCCCATCAAAAAAGAAGTCGTTTTTGTTTGACTTCTCTTCATCCTGCTTATTTTCCACTTTCCCCATAATTCTTTAAGACTCTTGCAGAAGGATCATTAACATTACATCCTTCCCATTGCTTGTTAGGCATCCAAAAATCTTTAATCCAATGGCTTTTTTGTGGATAAAATTCTTCAAAAATATCTCTATATAATAATGATTCTTTTGTAAACGGTGTGCAATATGGATACTTGACTTTAGCGTATTCTAAATCAGCATCTGTATATTTATTTTCTGCATATTCTTTCAAATAATCCACCATAGAATGTCCTACTGCATCTGAAAAAGCAGCTTTTTCTCTAAATAAAATATTATGGGGTAGATAATCTGTTCCTTCAAATGCATGTCTTAAAAGATATTTTCCCTTATCATAAGTATTCATTTTCTTTTGTGGATCAATTGACATCACATAATTAACAAAATCAATGTCAGCAAAAGGGACTCTTCCTTCTAACGAATTGCCACTAATACATCTATCCGCTCTTAAAACATCATACATATACAACTCTTGAATACGTTTTTCAGATTCTTTTTGGAAAGCTGCAGGACTAGGTGCAAAATCTGTGTATTTATAACCAAATAGTTCGTCTGAAACTTCTCCAGTAAGAATCACTTTTAAATTTGTATTTTCGTGAATATATTTGCATAGAAGATACATACCAATACTTGCTCTAATTGTTGTAATATCCCAAGTTTCTAAAGTTTTAATCACTTCTATTAAAGATGTTAAGATATCTTCTTTATTCATTATTACTTCTGTATGATCTGTTCCTAAATAATCTGCGACTTGTTTTGCATATTTTAAATCAATAGGATCACTTTCCATACCAATCGCAAAAGTACGAATAGGACGATCATACAAATGACTTGCGATAGCACAAACTAAAGAAGAATCTAATCCTCCACTTAACAAATAACCTATAGGTGCATCTGATTGCAGTCTTTTTTCTACTGCTTTTTCTAATTTAAATCTTAAAAAGCGTGCAATTTCTTCTAAACTATCTGTATTCACAGTTTTCACTTCACTTAAATCATTATAACAAACAAATTTTCCATTTTGATAGTAATATCCTGGTGGAAATGGATATATTTCATCACAAACTGGCATTAAAGCTTTTGCTTCAGAAGCAAAAGAAATCTGATGATCTATTTTTGTATATCCATAGAACATAGGTCGAATACCCATAGGATCTCTTGCAGCTACAATTTGACCTTTATCTTTATTATATAATACAAAAGCAAATTCCCCATCTAACATTCTTACCATAACATCTAATTCATATTTTAAATATAAAGGTAGTAGAACTTCACAATCACTTGCACTAAAAAAAGTATAATTACTTGTTAGATTTTCTTTTAATGCAAGATAATTATATATTTCTCCATTACATACTAAAATACAGTTTTGGTATGTAAATGGTTGCATACCATTTAATGATAAATCCATAATTGATAATCGATTAAATCCCCAATACCGATTACCAAACATCACACTATTTGTTTCATCAGGGCCTCTTCTCTCTATATTTTTTAATCCATTTTTAAAGTCTTTATATTTTACTTGGTCACTTCCAATCACTAAAAATCCACACATAAATATTCCCCCATAGTATAATTTTATAATTTGGTGATATCTATCAATGAAACATCCCCATCAATTCTTTTATCTAGGCAGTCAATTAACACTCTAGCAGTATCTAATGATGTATAAATCGGTATTCCTGCTTCTACTGCAAAACGACGTATAATGAATCCATCTGTAATATCATTAATCCTATATGGAATATTGATAATTAAATCGACTGTATCAGTAAGTATCAAATCAAAAATTGTATTTTTCTTTTCATCAATTCGATTTATCAAGTGCACATGTGGTATCTGATTTTCTTTTAAAAATTGATAAGTTCCTTTTGTACAATAAAGAAAATAACCAAAATCCACATATTTTTTTGCGATTGGCAAGAATTCTGCTTTTGCTTCATCTTTAATCGTACAAATAATATTTTTCTTTTTAGACAATTGAATCCCTGTCCCTACAAATGCTTTATACATAGCCTCATCAAAACTCTTAGAAATTCCAAGAACTTCACCTGTCGATTTCATTTCAGGACCCAAGGCAATTTCTGCACCTGTAATTTTTTCAAATGAAAATACTGGCATTTTAATCGCAATTGTCTCTTTTTCAGGTACTAATCCATAACAATATCCTTGTTCTTGAATAGAAATTCCCATTATAACCTTTGTAGCAACATCTACAACAGGAACACCTGTTACTTTTGAAATATATGGAATAGTTCTTGAAGATCTAGGATTAACTTCAATCACATAAACTTCATCTTCATAAACAATAAACTGAATATTAATTAATCCCTTAACATGAAGTGCTTTTGCTAGTCGTTGAGTATAATCCACAATAGTATCTTTAATTTTTGGTTTGATCTTTTGTGGTGGATAAACTGAAATACTATCACCAGAATGAATTCCTGCTCTTTCTACGTGTTCCATGATACCAGGAATCAATACACCAAATTGGTCACATATTGCATCAACCTCTACTTCTTTTCCAGCTAAATACTTATCAATAAGAATAGGATGATCTTGATATTGTTGAGTAATCATTTTCATGTATCTTTTTATATCCGCATCATTTAAAGCAATAACCATTCCTGCTCCGCCTAATACATAAGAGGGTCTGACTAAAACAGGATATTTCAAACGATGCGCAACTTCTAGTGCTTCTTCTGTAGTAAAGACAGTTAATCCACGAGGACGAGCAATATGACATTTTTCTAATATTTCATCAAATCGCTCACGATTTTCTGCAGCATCCACGTCATCTGCATCAGTCCCTAAAATTTTAACACCCATATCTGTTAATGCTTGTGTGAGTTTAATTGCAGTTTGACCTCCAAATTGAACAATAGCTCCATCAGGCTTTTCAATATCAACAATACTTTCCACATCTTCTCTTGTAAGTGGTTCGAAATAAAGTCGATCAGCAATATCATAATCAGTCGATACAGTCTCTGGATTATTATTAATAATGATTGTATAATAACCTGTTTCTTTTAAAGCCCAAACACAATGTACTGAACAATAATCAAACTCAATCCCCTGTCCAATACGAATTGGACCAGAACCTAATACTATAATTTTTTTCTTTTTATCTTGAAAAGCAGCCTCATTTATACCACCATGAACAGAATAATAATAAGGTGTTGTTGCATCGAATTCACCAGCACATGTATCTACTATTTTATAGGAAGCACGTACATTATTATCAATTCTCATTCTATGAATATCTTGTTCACATTGATGAGTTAACTGGGCAATGACACTATCTGGAAATTGTAATCTTTTAGCTTTCTTTAATAAATTAACCGTTAATTTTTCTGTTTTTAAACGATTTTCCATTTCTATTAAAACTTTAATTTTATCAATAAACCAGACATCTATTTTTGTAATTTGATGAATATCTTCTTCACTGATCCCTTTTCTTAAAGCTTCTGCAATTACAAAAATTCTTTGATCATCAACATCCTTCAATTGATTTCTTAGCTGATCTTTATTCATCTCAGCAAGATAATCCAAATGTAAATAATAAATATTTTGTTCTAAAGAACGTAATGCTTTCATTAAAGCTCCTTCAAAGTTATTACAAATTGACATGACTTCACCAGTGGCTTTCATTTGTGTTCCTAAATGATGGGAAGCATTCACAAACTTATCAAAAGGCCATTTAGGTATTTTACATACAACATAATCTAATGTTGGTTCAAATGAAGCATATGTCTTTCCAGTTACTGCATTTTTAATTTCATCAAGTGTATATCCCAAAGCGATCTTCGCTGCTAATTGAGCAATCGGGTATCCTGTTGCTTTACTAGCAAGTGCAGATGAACGAGATACACGTGGATTGACTTCGATAACACAATATTCAAAACTATCAGGATTGAGTGCATATTGAACATTGCACCCTCCTTTAATATTTAATGCTGTAATAATATTAAACGCTGATGTTCTTAACATTTGATAGTCCTTATCAGATAATGTTTGAGAAGGTGCAACAACTATGCTATCTCCAGTATGTACACCAACTGGATCAATATTTTCCATATTACAAACAGTTATACAATTTCCTTTATTATCTCGCATAACTTCATATTCAATTTCTTTCCATCCCGCAATACACCTTTCAATTAAACATTGATTTACTCTTGATAAACGGAGTCCATTTGAACAAATATCATATAGTCCTTCTTCGTCATAAACAATACCACCACCTGTTCCACCTAAAGTATAGGCAGGTCGAACAACAACTGGATAGCCAATTTGACGTGCAAATTCTAAAGCATCATCAACATGATTCACAACAACACTTGCAGCTACAGGTTCACCAATGGATTCCATTAATTTTTTGAATTCTAATCTATCTTCTGCCAACTTGATTGTTTGTGTATCCGTTCCAATCACTCTTACATGATGTTGATCTAAAAATTCTTCATCGTCTAATGCCATCGCTAGATTCAAAGCATTTTGTCCCCCTAGCGTTGGTAAAATACAATCGGGTTTTTCTTTAATAATTAATTCTTTGACAATTTCAATAGTCAGTGGCTCAATATAAACTTTATCTACAATATCACGATCAGTCATAATTGTTGCAGGATTTGAGTTAATTAAAACAACTTCAATTCCTTCTTTTTTGAGTGCTCTACAAGCTTGTGTTCCTGCATAATCAAACTCAGCAGCTTGACCAATAATAATTGGACCTGAGCCAATGACTAATACTTTTTTTATAGTTAAATCTTTTGGCATATTATTTTTCCTCCATCATTTCAACAAACTGATCAAACAAATGATTCGTATCCATTGGACCTGCACAAGCTTCTGGATGAAATTGCACAGTCTTGATTTTTTCATTCAAATATTCAATACCTTCAATAGTGCCATCATTGACATTGATAAACCAGGGTCTTGCTTTTTTAGAATCAATAGATTCTTCGTTAATGACGAAATTATGATTTTGCGTAGAGATATAAACTTGACCTGTATTTAAATCTTTAACTGGATGATTTGCTCCATGATGACCATATTTCAATTTTTTGGTATGAAATTGATGTGCTAAAGCTATTAACTGATGTCCTAAACAGATTGCAAAAATAGGAATTTGACTTTGTATCAACAATTTGATTTCTTCAATCAATGCTTCGTTTTCACTTGGATCACCTGGTCCATTTGATAACATAATGCCATCATAGTTTCCGTCAATAATTTCTTTTGCTTTTGTATCAGCAGGATAGACTGTCACTTCCAAATGACGTTCAACTAAGCTTTGTACAATATTTCGTTTAGCTCCTAAATCTAATAAGGCAACTCTTAACTTTCCCTGACCAACTGTATAAATAGAAGAACACGTTGTTTCTTCAACAACATTATGAATCATGTAAGCCTTAATCCGAGGGAATATTTCTGTTAAATCATCATAATGAGTTGTTGTAATCATCCCATTCATACACCCCTTGCTACGAATAAGTTTTGTCAGATATCTTGTATCAATTCCTTGAATACATGGAATATGATGTTGAATCAAATAATCTTTTAAATCAATATTCTTTCTGAAGTTACTACCTATTCTAGATAATTCATTAACAATAAAACCTGAAATATAGGGTTTAACTGATTCTTGGTCTTCTAATGCAATCCCATAATTACCTATTAATGGGTATGTCATAACAACTGATTGTCCTGCATAGGAAGGATCTGTTAAAACTTCCAAATACCCTGTCATTGATGTATTAAAAACAAACTCACTAATGACCTCTTTTTCTTCACCAATATATTCTCCTTCAAAGATATTTCCATCTTCCAAGATTAAATAACCTTTCATGTTTATCCCTCTCTTCCTTTATTAAAAATATATTATATATATAACTATTTATTATTATTTTACAGTATATTAGTTTAATAAAAAATTATCAATACTTTAAAATAATTTATTATCTTTATTATAAAATACTATTACCAAAGCTTTGGTAACAGTATTTATTTAAAGATTTGAATAGCCCATAAGATCTTTATCAACCACTCTAGCAACTTCTCTTCCCTCTTTAATTGCCCAAACAACTAATGATTGTCCTCTGCGCATATCTCCAGCAACATATATTCCTGGTTGATTTGTTTGATAATTTGTATCTGCAACTGTTCCTCTTGGTGTCAAATGAACACGAAAAGCTTGGGCTATTTTCTCTTGTGTACCTACAAATCCAGCAGCAATTAAAACTAAATTTGCATTAATCACTTTTTCACTTCCATCAACTGGAATCATTTGCATTCTTCCATCAATAATTTTAGGTTCTAATGAGATCAAAACAACTTGTTTGAGATTTCCTTGATCATCTTTTAAAAATTCCTTGACTGTTGTCTTATATATACGAGGATCTTGATGAAACAAAGCAATTGCTTCTTGTTGTCCATAATCGGTTTTTTTAACTCTTGGCCATTCTGGCCATGGATTATTAAGTGCCCTTTTACATGGCAATTCATCCATCATTTCTAACTGAATAACATTTTTACATCCTAATCTTATAGCAGTCGCAACACAATCATTTCCAGTATCGCCACCCCCTATAACAACTACATTTTTATCTTTTGTATTAGCAAATGAAGATTGATAAAG
Organism: Thomasclavelia cocleata; assembly: GCF_900102365.1. Lineage (GTDB taxonomy): Bacteria > Bacillota_I > Bacilli_A > Erysipelotrichales > Coprobacillaceae > Thomasclavelia > Thomasclavelia cocleata. The sequence continues at coordinate 43,897 of NZ_FOIN01000012.1, forward strand.
TTGATGACTCAAATATCTTTTTGTTACCTCACTAAGATAATCTACTGCAAAATAAATACCTTTGGCATCTCTACCTGGTACATTGATATCTCTTGGTTTTCTAGAACCACAAGCTAAAATAATGCGGTCATATTGTTTCCTTAAATGATTGACTTGTTTTTTATTTTCAATTCCACTATTGACTTTAAATTCAATACCTTCTGCTTTCATAAGTTGAATACGACGATTGATGATTGATTTATCCAATTTCATATTCGGAATACCATACATCAACAATCCCCCAATACGATCATCTCTTTCAAAGACAGTCACATAGTAACCACGATGATTTAAACAATCAGCTACTGCTAAACCTGAAGGTCCAGAACCAATAACTGCAATTTTTTTATTAATTCTTTGTTTTGGTGGTTGAGGTATCATAAGATTTTGAGCAAAACCATTTTCAATAATAGCTTGTTCATTATCTCTTACAGTAACTGATTCACCATTCAAAGAGCATGTACACGCTGCTTCACATAAAGCAGGGCACACTCTTGATGTAAATTCTGGAAAATTATTTGTTTTTAGTAATCTTTTCAATGCCGCTTGATAATGATGATGGTAAATGAGATCATTCCATTCAGGAATCAAGTTTTTTAAAGGGCATCCTGATACCATTCCTTGTATCATTTGTCCATTTTGACAAAATGGAACTCCACAATCCATACATCTAGCGGCTTGTGCAGATTGTTTTTCCAATGATAATGGTTTATGAAACTCCTTGAAATCTTGTATACGTGTAAGTGGATCTATTATTTTTGATTCTTGTCGCTCAATTTCTAAAAATCCAGTTGGTTTTCCCATTATTATACCCCTTTCTTAAAAGCGTTGAATGCTTCAACTTTTGCTTGTTCTTTTGATAATCCTTGTTGTTCAAAAGAGCTAATTAAATTCATCATTTTTTTATAGTCATGTGGAATAACTTTTTTGAATAATTTTACCTCTACATCAAAATTATCTAATATCTTTTTAGCAATAGCTGATTTTGTATGTTGATAATGTTTATCAACCCATTTTTTAATTTGTTCTTCATCATAACGTTGAGATACATTCGTAAATTCAATCAATTCTTTATTGACATGAGAATAAAATGTCTTATCAGGATCATAAATATAAGCAATTCCTCCTGACATACCAGCCGCGAAATTTCTACCTGTTTTTCCAAGTACAACAACAATACCACCTGTCATATATTCAAGACCATGATCACCAACACCTTCAACAACAGCAATTGCTCCTGAATTTCTGACTGCAAAACGTTCTCCAGCAATTCCATTAATATAGGCCTCACCTGAAGTTGCACCGTATAAAGAAACATTTCCAATAATAATATTATCTTCTGCTTTAATGACTGACCCTTCTGGTGGAACAACAACCAATTTTCCTCCTGATAGTCCTTTACCAAAATAGTCATTACTATCTCCATGTAAAGATAGATTCAGTCCTTTAGGAATAAATGCCCCAAAAGATTGACCCCCACTTCCATAACAATTGACTTTAAAAAAATCTTCTTCTAATGAATTTCCATATCGTCTTGTAATATCAGAACCAAATAATGTTCCAAAAGAACGATCGATATTTGAGACTTGAACATCAATTTCTTGACTTTGTCGCTTTTTAAGTGCATCCAATAATTTATTTTCTAATATTGTACAATCTTTTGTTAAATTTAATTTGAAGTCATACATATTTTTTGAATCAAAACATACATTCGTATTTTTCACATGAAGTATTCTTGTTAAATTAATATTTTCAGCTTTTTTATCTTTTACCTTTAATAAATCAACTCTTCCAACCATTTCTTGAATTGTTCTAAACCCTAGTTGAGCCATGTATTCTCTTAACTCTTGTGCAATAAAACGCATAAAGTTTTCAACATATTCTGGTTTTCCTGTAAATCTTTTTCTTAAAATTGGATTTTGAGTAGCTACACCAACAGGACATGTATCTAAATTACAAACTCTCATCATGACACAACCCATAGTCACTAATGGTGCTGTTGCAAAGCCATATTCTTCAGCCCCTAATAATGTAGCTATTGCCAAATCTCTTCCTGTCATCAATTTACCATCTGTTTCTAAGACAACTCGACTTCGTAAATTATTCATGATCAGTGTCTGATGGGCTTCTGCTAACCCAAGTTCCCAAGGCAAACCTGCATTATAAACAGAACTTCTAGGTGCAGCACCAGTTCCGCCATCATGACCAGAAATTAAAATAACACCTGCCCCTGCTTTTGCAACACCTGCCGCAATAGTTCCTACTCCTGCTTCAGAAACTAATTTCACTGATATACGTGAATCTCTATTTGCGTTTTTCAAATCATAAATCAACTGTGCTAAATCTTCTATTGAGTAAATATCATGATGAGGTGGGGGCGAAATTAAGCCAACACCAGGTGTTGAATGTCTTGTTTTAGCAATCCAGGGATAAACTTTTCCACCTGGTAAATGACCACCTTCACCTGGTTTAGCACCTTGAGCCATTTTAATTTGAATTTCACGAGCTGAACATAAATATTCACTTGTTACTCCAAAACGACCAGAGGCAACCTGTTTGATTGCCGAACATTTTGAATCACCATTTGGAAGTACATGAAATCTTTCTTCATCTTCTCCACCTTCACCACTATTTGATTGACCATGAAGACGATTCATGGCTATAGCCATTGTTTCATGCGCTTCTTTTGAAATAGAGCCATAAGACATTGCACCTGTTTTAAATCTTCGAACAATATTGTCCACACTTTCTACTTCATTAATTGAAATAGGCGTTACTTCTTTAAACGTCATAAGACCTCTAAGATGAATTTGTTCACTTTCTTCATCAATCATTTTTGTATATTCTTTAAAAATATGATAATCACCTAATCGTGTTGCTAATTGTAACTTATGAATAGTTGCTGGATTATAAAGATGTTCTTCTTTACAAGAGCGTCTTTTATGATCACCTGCTGAATCTAAAATAATATCAACATCTAATCCTAATGGATCATAAACTTTATTATGTCTGTATTCCACATCTTCTTCAATATCTTTGATTGTTTTTCCTTCAATTCGTGTGATTGTTTTAGGAAAATATTTATCAACCAAGCGAGAAGATAAACCAATGACTTCAAAATTTTGAGAGCCACGATATGATTGAATTGTAGAGATACCCATTTTTGAAGCGATTTTTACAATACCATGTAAAATACCATTATTATAATCATCAACAGCTGCATAATAATCTTTATCTAATAATCCTTCTTCAATTAAATGATAAATTGTATCTTGCGCTAAATAACCATTAATTGCACTTGCGCCATATCCTAATAAAGTTGCATAATGATGCACCTCTCTAGGTTCAGCTACTTCAAGAATCAAAGCTAAACTATTCCGCTTTTTTGTACGAACCAAATATGAGTTAACAGCACCAATTGCTAACAAAGAAGGAATTGGTAAATGTGTATCATCAACTCCCCTGTCTGATAAAATGACAATATTACATCCTGTATGATAAGCCTGATCAACTTCTACAAACACACGCTCAATTGCTTTTTCTAATGATGTATTTTTAATATAAGTAATATCTACTGTACCTACTTTAAAACGTTCATCTTTTAGTTCTTTTATCTTTAGTAAATCAGTATTACTTAAAACAGGATGATCAATTTTAATCAATTGACAATTTTTCGATGTATCTTCCAACATATTTCCATCTTTGCCAATACATATACTTGTAGAGGTAATCATTTCTTCTCTAATAGCATCAATTGGGGGATTTGTAACCTGTGCAAATAATTGTTTAAAGTAGTTAAAAAGTGGTGGATGATTTTTTGATAACACGGCAAGTGGTGCATCATTTCCCATCGCAATTATATTTTCACTACCTGTTAATGCTAAATTTTTAATATAATTTGTATCTTCATAACTATAACCATGAATCATTTGTAATTTTGTGAGTTCTTCATTTTTATAACGATTGACACATGTATTAGGAATTTTGATATCAGCTAATTTTAATAGATTTGTTTCTAACCATTCTCCATATGGTTGTTTTGTCGCATACTTTAATTTAAGATCATCATTATTAATTAATTCCCCTTTTTTCGTATCAACCAATAACATTTTCCCTGGTCTTAATCTTTCTTTAAGAATGATATCTTTTGCTGGAATATCTAAAGCACCTACTTCTGAAGATAATACAAGATAATGATCTTTTGTAATATAATATCTAGATGGTCTTAATCCATTTCGATCAAGAATGGCTCCCATAACATCACCATCACTAAATAAAATAGATGCTGGTCCATCCCATGGCTCCATAAGCGTTGCATTATATTGATAAAAATCTCTTTTAACTTGTGACATATTTTTATCATTTTCATAAGGTTCTGGAATACATAACATAACTGCTCTAGGTAATTCCATACCAGACATGACTAAAAATTCTAATGTATTATCTAACATAGCAGAATCAGAGCCAGTTTCATCTACAACAGGATAGACTTTTTTTGTATCAATTTTTGTCGTATACATATTTTCTTCACGACACAACATATTATTAGCATTTCCTTTAATCGTGTTAATTTCACCATTATGAACAATAAAACGATTAGGATGTGCTCTTTGCCAAGATGGCATTGTATTTGTAGAAAAACGTGAATGAACTAATGCAATAGCTGATTGGTAATCTGTATCCTGTAAGTCTTTATAAAATGAGCGTAATTGATGAACAAGGAACATTCCTTTATAAACAATCGTACGACTAGATAAAGAACAAACATATGTATCTTTAAATTGACTATGTTCAAACATTCTTCTTGCCTGATATAATTTGCGATCAAAATCTAACCCTTTTTTAATCTTGTCATTTTTTTCAATAAACGCTTGTGTAATATATGGCATTGCATCCAAAGCAAATTGACCAAGTACAGAAGGATTAACAGGAACTTCTCTCCATCCAATAAATCTCATACCTTCTTTTCTAATAATCGTTTCAAACATTTTTTGAATGCGAGCACGATACTTTTCATCTTGAGGCATAAAAAACATACCTACACCAAAGCAACCTTTTTCAGGAAGCTCAAATTGTGTGACAACTTTTTTTAAGTATTGATAAGGAATTTGTGTTAAAATTCCAACACCATCCCCAATTTCACCTGTTGCATCTTTCCCTGCACGATGTTCTAACTGTTGAACAATTTTCAATGCATCATTGACAGTTTTATAGGTTTGAATCCCTTTAATATTAACAACTGCGCCAATTCCACAGTTATCATGTTCAAGAGAAGGATTATATAAATTATTCTCTTCCATACATTTTCCTCCAATTATTTTTCTTCTTTATTTGCATGTTCGAACGAATCATATAATTTTGTCACATATTGACCATCGAAACATGACATACATAGATCATTACAATGTGTTTTATCAATTGATTCTTTTAAACCCTCTTTTGATAAGAAAGCTAATGAATCAGCTTGCAAATAATTACATAATTGTTGTATATCCATCTTATGTGAAATAAGTTCCTCTAATGTGGAGGTATCTACTCCGTAAAAACATGGATATTTAATAGCAGGAGAAGCAATACGAACATGAACTTCTTTTGCTCCTGCTTCTTTGAGTTGACAAATGATTCGTCTAGAAGTTGTTCCTCTTACAATCGAATCATCAATAATAATGACTCTTTTTCCTACTACAATTTCTTTGATAATTGATAACTTTAATTTGACACTCTGTTCCCTTAATGTTTGAGTAGGTTGGATAAAAGTACGACCTACATATTTATTTTTTATCAATCCCATTTCATAAGGAATATGACTTGCTTTAGCATAGCCCATCGCTGCAGACAGAGAAGAATCAGGAACCCCAATGACAATATCACCTTCTACAGGTGCTTCTTGATATAATATTTCACCTGCTCTTTTTCTTGCACTATGAACATTAATACCATTTATTGTACTATCTGGTCTTGAAAAATAAACATATTCCATTGCACACATTTTATTTTGCAGATTAGTTTCCCTATATTTTTTTGTTTGAATTTGTTGATTTTTAATACAAATGACTTCTCCAGGTTCTATATTTCGAATAAAATCAGCCCCAATAACATCAAAGGCACATGTTTCTGATGCTAGAACATAACTCCCATTTGATAATTGTCCTAAACTTAACGGTCTTAATCCATAACAATCCCTTGCTCCATAAATACGATCTTCAATCATAATCACAAAGGCAAATGCACCATCTAATTGCCTTAATGCTTGGCATATGCGATCAACAAAACATCCTTTAGCTCTTTTAATTAAATGACCTAAAACCTCGGTATCTGATGTCGATGCAAAAATACTACCATCTTTTTCAAGTTGTTTTTTTAATTCATTAGCATTGACAATATTCCCATTATGAGCAATCGCCATCGATCCGCTCATTGTACGAAATAAAAATGGTTGTACATTCATTATTCCACTACCACCAGCTGTTGAATAACGTACATGCCCGATTGCCATGTTTCCTTTTAATTTAGCTAATTGATCTTCTGTAAAGACATCAAAAACTAGCCCTTCTCCTTTATGTACAATCATCTTATGATGATTAACAACACAGATTCCTGCAGCTTCTTGTCCTCTATGTTGTAAACTGTGTAATCCATAATAACAATAGCTTACAGCATCATCAACACTTTCTATCGCAAAAACACCACACTCTTCATGAATTTCATCTATCATAATCATTTGTCCTTTCTGTTTTAAAAAAAGTAGGGGATATAAATCCCCTGTAAAGATTAAATACCAAATAATAAATCCACATAAGTAGGCATTGGCCAACAAGAACTATCAGTTATATTTTCAAGAGTATCTACTGTTTCTCTTAAACTTTGCATTGTTTCAAGGACATCATCTCTCCACATCATAGCAATATCCAATACATCTAAATCACTATCCTGTGCTATTTTGATATTTTCTTCTAATGTATCCATTTTTTCTTTCATTTCTTTAACTAAAGCTGTTAATTGATTTGTTTCTTCCTTCATAAATGTACTATCTAATCCAGCATCTTGCATCTTTGTTAATTCAGAAGCTTTCTTAGCTAAATAGCCACATACAGCTGGATAAATTTGTGTTTTTGCCATTTTTAACGCTGTTAATCCTTCTACTTGAATTGTTTTTGAATAGTTTTCTAGTAAAATATCATAACGAGAATCTAATTCAGTTCTAGAATAAACACCTAAACGATCTAACATTTGAATAAATTTTTCATTCTTCAAACATCTTAAAGCATCTACAGTATTTTTATTGTTAGGTAAACCTTTTCTAGCTGCCTCTTCTTCCCATTCAACAGAATATCCATCTCCATTAAAGATAATACGTTGATGTTCACTAATGAATTCTCTAACAACTTCATCAAATGTCTTACCCTTTTCTAATTCTTCAGCCATTTCAATCATCTCTTGTGCTAAGATAGCATTTAAAATTGTATTTGGTCCAGCAACAGATTGTGAGGAACCAACTGCACGGAATTCGAATTTATTTCCTGTAAATGCAAATGGTGAAGTTCTATTTCTGTCTGTATTATCTTTTGAAAAAGTAGGTACAACTTCAACACCTGTACTAAATCTTTCTTTTTCTTTTTCTTTTGTATCTTCTCCAGTAACAATCATATCTACTAAATTATCTAGTGTTTTTCCTAAAAACATAGAGATGATTGCTGGAGGAGCTTCATTAGCACCTAAACGATGATCGTTGCCAGCAGTAGCAACTGACATTCTTAATAATTCAGCGTATTCATCTACACCTTTTATTGTACAAGCCAAAGCAACTAAGAAAGGTTTATTTTCTCTAGGATTTTTTCCAGGATTAAATAAATTAATCCCTGTATTTGTCATAACAGACCAGTTATTATGTTTACCAGATCCATTAATACCTGCAAATGGTTTTTCGTGAAGCAAACAACGTAATCCATGTTTTTTAGCGATATCTTGTGCTAACGTCATAAGTAAATGATTGTTATCTGTTGTTATATTGACTTTAGAATAAACACAAGCTACCTCATGTTGAGCTGGTGCCACTTCATTGTGTTTTGTTTTAGAAGGAATGCCATATTTCCATAATTCACGATCCAAATCAGCCATAAATGCTGCTACTTTACGTTTGATAGACCCAAAATAATGATCTTCAAGTTCTTGTCCTTTTGGTGCCATTGCACCAAAAAGTGTTCTACCAGCTAATTTTAAGTCCATTCTTTGTTGATAGTAACGATCATCAACTAGGAAATATTCTTGTTCTGCTCCTACAGAAGCTGTAATACTTGTGACATCAGGTTCACCAATTAACGGCATTAATCTTTTTGCTGCATGACTTAAAGCATCACAAGATCTTAATAATGGTGTTTTCTTATCTAATGCTTCACCAGTATATGAACAGAATAATGTTGGAATATATAATGTTCCATCTTTAACAAAAGCAGGAGATGTACAATCCCAAGCTGTATATCCTCTTGCCTCAAATGTTGCACGTAATCCACCACTTGGAAAAGATGATGCATCAGGTTCTCCTTTTCTTAAAGTTTTTCCACTGAATTCAAGTACTGCACGTGTTCCATCTGGTTCTAAAAAAGCATCATGCTTTTCAGCTGTCAACCCTGTCATTGGTGTAAACCAATGAGTAAAGTGTGTTGCCCCATGTTCAATAGCCCAAATCTTCATTGCATTTGCAATCACTGTTGCACACTCTTTTGATAACTCTTCACCTTTTTCCAAAGATTCATGAAAAGCCTTATAAATAGATTTAGGAATCCTTTCTTTCATTACTTCATCAGTAAATGCATTGCTTCCATAATCGTCGATTAGTTGATTTAATTCCATATCATCGTCCCCCTTTAACAACCTTAATTTTATGTATGTATTATATAACAAAAAATATTCTCGTGTCAATAAAATATTATTATAATAATTAAATATTTTCAGAAAGCTTTCATTTAAATTCTTAACAATACCTGCATATTTATATCTATACACATGAAATCAATAAAAAACGAATTATCACCTTTTATCAATCCAAATAAAAAATATGATGAAAAATTATCTCTTTTATTATTTCACACTGCTTTTCTGTTTGAACTGTAAATTATTTTACCTGTTTTGTTGATTTTCAAATATACTAATATGCGGTTTTATATGTATCATATTTTTAATGACTGAATAGGGTAGAGAAATAAATTCTAGATTTATTGCCCCTCCCATTGAACTTATCACAACTTTTTGATTATCCCGAATTCGAGATAATTGAACCGTACGTACGGGTCTCGTATACGGCTCTACATTTATATCGCTATCACAAACTCTTAAGGTAGTAATCGTGGGGTTTGACTAAACCTGGTCTGTCCCCTTTCTTTATGCCTAAAACTTTTGGTGATATTGTAAAATTAACGACATTCATCGCACTTCTTCTATACCACCCTAACCTTGTATTCGCACACTTGTAAATATCTTCTTCACTAAACCTGCATCGACATGCTTTGTTTAGCTTCATTAGATTTATATATATCGTCTTTGATTTCTTCCATTGTTTGATTATGATACATCTTATCTTATGGTGTAACCATTGTCCAAATTCATCTGGGAACTGTTTAATACTTCCTGTTCTAAAATAGATTACTGTCCATTCCATAATACGCTGTTATTTCCATATGTTCTATCCCCTAATAAATAATTTCTGTTCTTCTTGTTTTTCCTTTTTCTATTTTATCTGTTTTTTCAGCATTACTTTTCTTTTTTTGACCAATGTTATAGATATATAGATTATCAAGCCATTGAGAATATTCAAGAGGTGACAGGAATCTGTATATTTCATATCATATAGGACAAAAATATTAAATGAATATATCATATAAATGTGTTTTCATCATAAAGATGAACCAGAAGAAGTATATGTAAACGTAGAAAACTAGCACATACTCTTTTATTTGTCCTTTTGTAATTTTAGTTGAATATTATATTATGATTATCTCAATTATAAAAAAACAGGTATAAGTTTTATGGAGTTATTAATGGCACAGTTTATACCTTTTAGTATATTATAATTTGCAGTTTTTGTGTTAATTTTATTATTTAAAAATTGCAGTTTAATAATATGCCACATTTATTTAATCTATCCCATCAAAAAAATCTATTTTAGCTTATAATAACAATTATTTTAATAATCCTATCTTCTTAAATATTTGATTAAAGCACATTAAAAGCGTTCATAATAATTTTGAAGGAGTGATAAGATTATGCCATATATTAGTGATATATATGCAAGACAAGTATTAGATTCAAGAGGATTTCCTACTATTCAAGTTGAAGTTACAACTGAAAGTGGTTTTCATGGTAGTGCCATTGTGCCTAGTGGTGCTTCAACAGGTAAATATGAAGCACTGGAATTACGTGATAATGATGAAATGCGTTATCAAGGAAAAAGTGTTTTTAAAGCCGTCAATAATGTCAATGAAACCATCAATAAGCTTTTAAAACAAAAATGTGTTTTAGCTCAACGTGAAATAGATTTAGCAATGATTCGCTATGACAATACGGAAAATAAATCTAAATTAGGTGCTAATGCAATGTTAGCAGTATCCTTAGCAGTAGCTAATTGTGCCGCCAATTATTTAGATATTCCTTTATATCGTTATCTAGGAGGTTGTAACGCAAAAATTTTACCAACCCCAATGATTAACATTGTAAACGGTGGTAGTCACGCTACTAACTCCCTAGATTTCCAAGAATTTATGATTATGCCTATCAGTGCCAATTCGTTTTATCAAGCGATGGAAATGGCAACTAATGTTTTCCACACTTTAAAATCTATTCTTAAAAAGAATGGTCTAGCAACATCAGTTGGTGATGAAGGTGGCTTTGCACCTAACTTAGAAAATAATGATGATGCTTTAGACCTAATCATCAAAGCAATTAAAGAATGTAATTTAGAACCAGGTAAAGATATTGCCATTGCCTTAGATGTCGCTGCAAGTGAATTATACCATGATGGTATCTATACAATAAATAGCCATGATTATACTAGTGATGAATTAATTAAATATTATGAACACTTAGTTAACAATTATCCTATTATATCAATTGAAGATGGGTTAGATCAAGAAGACTATGAGGGATGGAAAAAACTTACAATTAAATTAGGAAATAAAATCCAATTAGTTGGTGATGATTTATTTGTTACAAATACTAAAAGATTACAAGCTGGTATAAATGAACATTATAGTAATAGTATTTTAATCAAATTAAATCAGATTGGTACACTAAGTGAAACTATGGATTGTATTGAATTAGCACTCAAAAATAATATTGCCCCTATTATTTCACACCGTTCAGGTGAAAGTGAAGATACATTTATTGCTGATTTAGCAGTAGCTTTAAATGTTGGACAAATTAAAACTGGTTCAATGTCAAGAAGTGAACGAATCTGTAAATATAATCGTCTTTTAAAGATTGAAGATGATCTAGTTGGAAGTTCTTGTTACCAAGGTAAAATAAACAATAAATAATGAAAAAATGGTTTAACACAACTTGTTAAACCGTTTTTATTTACCTTTAATGAAAATATGTTAAACTTAATTGATTTTTAAAACAAAATTTGGCATAATTATGAAAGCAGCCAAATACAAAATATAACAAAAATATTTTGTTTCTCTATATTCACTTTTAATAAAGTCATTTATTATATTGACATTATTGAAGGAGGAATAAAGAATGTTTTCAATTGCAGTTTGTGATAATGATAGATTAGATTTATCACTAATATTGCAGAGTGTAGAATCCTGGATTAAGCAACATAAAAATATTGATTGGAAAGTAACCCAATTTTTACAAGCTGATGAACTAATAGATACAATCAATAAAGGAAAGCATTTTGATCTCTATTTATTAGATATCATGATGCCAGAAACTAATGGTATCGAACTTGGCCGAATAATCCGTAAGAAATATTATGATATTCCAATCATCTATATTACTTCATATCCAGAATTTGCTTTAGATGCCTATGGAATTCATGCCCTTAGATATATAACAAAACCAATAAATAACAAAGAACTATGGTCAGCCCTTGATTTTGCATATATATTTTTCTGCAACAGACCTATTAGTACGATTTTGATAAAAGGGATTAATTCTGTTACTAGTGTAGTTATTGATGATATTATGTATATAGAAAATAATGTTCGCAATACTGTTTATACTTTAAACAACAATAAACAGATTATAAGCATACGTCGTAATGGTTCATTTGAAGAATCTCTTGGACCACTTTTAAAAGTTCCTTATTTCATTCAAACACATAAATCATTCTTCATTAACTTAAAATATGTCAGTGCATTACATTCTAATACAATTACAATGGATGATAATAAAAAAATTCCTATCAGTAGAAAACATCTTTCCACTGTTAGAGCTAAATATTTAAACTTTATTACTAAAAGAGGACAATTAGTATGACACAAAATGAATTTATGTTTCTAAAATGTCGAATTTCAATGGTCTTCTTATTGCTTTTTATATATATTTTTTTACCTTTACGTTATAAAAAAAGTACAACTGTGATTATTTTAGTACTTAGTTTCATTATAAGTGGTGTAGTTGAATATTTTCAATTCATTATTTTAATCAAAAATAAATATTCATTAATAGCAACAATTTTAAGCATTATAATTGTTCAAGGAACTAACTTATTATTATCATATTATCGAGACTTTAGAGCATTATTTATAGGAATAACTGCTGTTGCGTATATTCTAGTTGGAAATATAGTTTCTTTAATTATTTGGATATATAATCCTAATTATTTTTATACGCTTATAATTCAAAGTGCTATTAATATCTTACTTTTAATTTTTACAATACTTTTTTTAAAAAAACGATATCATTTTGAATTAGAGAACCACAAAAATGGATGGCTCTCATTATGTTTGATCCCTTCTCTTTTTTATACTACAGTTTACTCACTAGTTGTATGGCCTGGAGATATTAAAAATACACCAAAAAATAGTTTAGCAATTATCTTTTCACTATCTATCACCATTGTTTCATATATAATTTTAGGAAAGTTATTCTATCAACAGCGAAAAAATGATATTCTTGAAAGGAATAATGAATTTTTAGAAACATATTCGTCTAGTTTACGTCGTGAAATAGAGTTGACTAGAACAGCAGAAGAAAAATATGCAATCCTAAGGCATGATATTAGACACACTAATAATTTAATTATATCTTATTTAAAAGCTAATCAAATTGATCAAATATATAAGTTGTTAGATGAAGTGAATCATACTCTGGATGAAACTAAACCTAAAATATATTGTGAGAATGTTGTCTTAAACAGTATTATTTCTAGTTCAATCTTAAAAGCAAAAGAAAATCAGATTGATTTTAACATCACTGTCGATGTACCCAAAAACTTAGATAAAATCAATGAATTTGAATTAGCCACTGTATTATCAAACCTTTTAGAGAATGCAATTAATGCCACAATAAAACTCCCTATTCATGAAAGTAAAATTTGGCTTAAACTTTATCCAATAAAAAATCAGTTATTACTAGATATATCTAATACATTTAATGGAAATTGCAAAATTTCTCCTATCACTGGTCTTCCAATCTCTAAAAATGGTGCAGGACATGGTTATGGTTTACGAAGTGTAAAAGCATATGCTAAAAAGTGGGATGCTGTATTTGAATATTCTATTGAAGCAAATACTATTTTTAAAGTAAAAATACTAACAGTTATGTAAATTACTTAATATTAATTTGAAATAAATTATGGTAAAGATATATACGACCAATGAAATTATATATAGTTTAGCTAAGGAGGAGTGTTTTATATTATGTTTAAAATGACTAGAAATCGTTATATTTCTAGTCATTTTTTGTCTTTTATGAATTTGTACTATCAATAAATTTATTAATATTATTTTTTACAATCTCTATATTAGATTTATCAAAGAATATCTTTTTAGTCCATTCTTAACTAAAGTACATCCATTCATCAATTCTTATACCGCCAACTTCAAACCATAAGATTTTTAAATAAATCACTTAATCATGAGTGATTTTTTAAACAAAATTAGCACTAATCGTGCAAAACTAGCGATTCTACACTGTCAATATTATGATAGAATAATCTTGTATGTTAAACTACATACAAATCACGTTATAAAATGGAGAAATTTATAAAAGGTAATATAGAGATGGCTGCAAAATCACTATATTTACTAAATAATTGTGTTTAAAATCGCATTGATTACTTTATTGATTATTTTTGGAAGCAATATTTTACAACTAATTCTCCTATACGTGAAAATCCAAAAATATTTTATAAATACTAACAGTATGGGCCACTAATAGTATTTTATCAATAATATAATAAAGATGTATGATATTTACCAATTTTATTGTATTGATAAGAGCTTTATATATTATTTGTCTTATATAAAATGTTATTTATAAATATCATAGTATACTTTCCTTATATCTACTGTGATTTTAATAGCAACTAATTATTATACAAATCAAAGCTTTTATAAAAGTAAAATATCGCTTAAAAGCGATATTTTTATTTTGCTCTTCTTTTATATAAATAAACAACAATAATTCCTATTCCCAAAACTGCCAACATTATATATGGTAGATTTTGTTCTACTGCAATATCCCTTTTGGAAGATATAATACTATTATCTTTATTAGGTATCATAATACTATCATCAAATTCATTACTACGTCTACAATAAACAACATATCTTTGATAATTATTACGATAAGGGTGACATGTAATCAAAGTTAACATATCCTTTCCCTCTTGAATCAACACCTGTTCACTTTCAGTTGGGTATATAACTTTTATCTCATAAACGTTATATTTTAACTGTTCCCAATAATTATCGATAATAATTTCATCACCTATTTGCAAATCTTCGATATTTCTAAAAAAAGCTGCTCCACGATAGCCACGATGTCCAGCTAAAACACAGTTAGTATTCTTACCGCCGATTGGAAGTGATGTATTACCTAAATTAACAATTCCTCTGTTCATATTTTCCTTAGTAGCACCAAGATAAATCGGCATTTTAAGTTCCATTTTAGGAATTGTAATAGTTGCTACAGCATTATTCTTATAATCATAATCATTAAATTTAAACTCTTCCTGTTTAAAAGTCCATGCATCACTAATCTCAGATTGTCCTGATAAATATAAAGTTTCATTATAAGCCATCATCGCTTGATATAATGCATCTTTTTGCTTTGAATAGGCTAAACTACTATTGGTTTTAAATTCCTCAATTGCATCTCTAACCTCATTATTTATCATCCAAGAAGAAATATGTGGATACAAGAAAATGCCTAATCCAATCAAAAAACCTATAATTGTCAATGCAACTATAAATTTCCTTATCATTCTTTTTTCCTCCAAACAGCTATTTTAATTTTTTTTGTAACTACACCAATAACCAAAAATGCAATAATTATTCCTACACCACTAATAATTGATTTAATATATTCATTAAACCACACATCTTCATTACCTTTTTTAGCTTCTTGTTTTTCTTTATCTGGATTATATTCAACCCGATGTCCTCTAACTAACAAACGATGACTATTAATTCCAAAAGGCGTACATGTCACTAAGGTTATATAATCTTCTCCCTTAACAATTCTTAGATCATCAGTTTCAGTAGGTTTAACTACTTTTATATTATCCACTTCATATGCTAAAATTTCATCTAAAACATAAATATAAAATAAATCTCCATTATCTAAATTAGCTAAATTTGTAAATAAATCCGCAGAAGAAAGACCAGAATGAGCCGATAAGACAGAATGAGTATCATTTCCACCAACCGGAAGAGAAGTTCCTACAAGATGTCCTACCCCTTTTAACATATGCTCACTATCTGTACCATGATAAATTGGTAAATTTACATCAATTCGTGGTATTTTAATATAAGCCATAACATTATCATCAGTAAAATTTAATATTTCATAATATTTTTCATCAGCCATGCTAATAGCATTAGGATCAAAGGGATCTGATAAAATAACTGTTTGATTAAGTTTTCGATTATAAGTATTTGCTAGATCTTTTTCTTGAACAATTCTTTGTTCATTACTATTATCAATTTCTTTTTGATAATTAGTTATAACACTCATTTGACTTTTTTTAGCATACATATTACTTATCAACGGATATAAACTAATTACCAAACCAATTATAAATCCAACTATTAAGACTACTTTAACTACTTTTTTCTTCACACTAACATCCTTTATGTAAATAAAGAACTACTAAAGTAGTTCTTTATTTGGCTATTCAAATAATTTAGGGGGCACAAGTTTAGGGGACAACTTTGGGGGTCAACTTTAGGGGGATGACCTTACAAAAAAGACATTAAAAAAACAACAGCTGGAATTAACTAGTTGTTGTTTCTTTTTATAGTTCTTTTATCATTGATATTGTCTAGATACTATGAAAGGAACTATATGATTAATGATATCATGAATTTTTTAAACATTGAAGATAAAGATATAATTATTACCAAAATTTTAACTGATGGAAATATTAAAGAGGTTCATCTGGAAAAATCTCTTAAAGCTGAATAT
>NZ_FOIN01000032.1 GCF_900102365.1 Thomasclavelia cocleata
CGGAAAGAGCGATACGCCCGTTTACAATCGGAAGAAACAACTGGCTGTTCATGAATACAGTAAAGGGTGCAGATTCCAGTTCTTATATCTACAGCCTTGTTGAGTCAGCAAAACTAAATAATCTAAAACCGTATGATTACTTTAATTATATTTTAAGCATCTTACCTGGTAAGGACATGAATGACGAAAAATTATTAGAATCAGTAATGCCGTGGGCAGAACTACCAAAAGAATTATATAATCCTAAGAAATCATAGAAATATGATCTTTTAGTGCTCAATAACTATTACACCATTATTATAAACTAAATAATGGTGTTTTTAAGGTGTATGTTATTTGACGCTTACAGCTTTTCTTCATTTTTTAGTATTTGAATAATAAAGAAATTATTTACACTTTCCTGTTAAAACTCTGTGTTATAACAAAGAATCAATATAGGCAATGATTTTAACGAGAACACACAATAAAAATCCTATAATTTTATATTGAAACATAAAGAATATTTTGATGAAAAGCTTGCAAAGATGGTAAATAATCTTGAATATTGAACCGTTAAACTTTCTGATGAAATTATCATATTAAAAACCAGCAATAAAAAAAACTTAAAACAGTGAACTATGGCTATTGTTATAAACCAGCGTTCTTAAAAGCATTAACTATTTTTAAACAGAAAAACAAAGAATTAAAAATAGAAAAAGATGATATAACAAAACAACCAAGAACACAGAAAGAAACTGAAAAACTTTTTCATAGTACTTATTTTTCTGTATAAATTGTTGGTGAATAGTTACATATTTAAAGCTAATTCTTTATGAATTCAATATATAATACATAAAAGTAAAAAGATGAAAATCCTTTTTACCAAAAATTCCCACCTTTATACTAATTAGATGTATCTATTTGTAATATACATATTCTTTTATTTCTTTATTATATATCACTATTTTATTATCCTTTTTATTATAATAAACTTTACTACCAATTGCCTCTATCAAAGCATTTGTAACTTGTAAATCATTAGTGGGTTTTTGTAAATCATTATCACAAGCCTCATTTACTTCTCCTATCAAAATATATTCTTCATTTATACTAGTTGTATTAGAACATTCTTTATCTAACCAATATATCTCGCCATTGTACATTATACCTGGTTTATATCCACCATCAACTTTTGATTTATCAGTTGAACAAGCTATTAAAAACAATAAAATTAACCCACAGACCAATCCTTTGTATAATATAGAATTCTTCATTAATACCCTCTACTTTCAATACATATTCATTTATTTTCTAATTTAAATAAACCTAAATTCCTATTATTTAATTAACTTTAGCAAACGTCATAAATCCATCCTGAATCATTTTTTGCCCATTCGCTGCTACATAAGCATAATTTGTTAAGGGATAAGTTTCTGAATATGCATACCATGGATTCCGTACTTTTACTGTCCCCCCATCAATTCCATGAACAACTATAGCATGTCTTGCTGAACTATTATTTGCATAATGAAACGCTCCATATATTGGACGTTTAACTTTAAGTTGACCCTCTACCACTGAATATGTAAGATTTCCAACACCATTATATTCCGAAACTAAAATTCCGGGCACAGCAGCTGCATAATTTTTTATCAAAGACCTAGAAATAGAAGAATTTGCTGATACTCCCCCAAATTTAGCTATTGTACTTGCATATACTGTTGTATTCCCTGTCATGTATCTAATAATATTTGCTGCCACATGTCCTCCACACCATGGATTGCTCCCTTGTACATCTTTATAGTCTATAGCCAGATTATAATAAGCTCTTGCTTCAACTTTTAATGTCTTTTTTGGAATTTCAATAAATGATAACACATCCTTTTCCATAACACTTTTCTTTTCTTTACTCAAATACATAATATACTCTTTTGAATATTCCACATTATTAAGCTTATCATTTGACCATACAATAATATTATCATCCGAACTAACAACTAAATCATTATTAGAGATAGCAATCACATTATTTTTTGTTTTTGTTTCAATAAGTTCATTAAATTGGTATGCAAGCAATTCGCTAACAATTCCAGAATATCCTTTCTCATCATGAACAATTCTATATACATACCTAACTCTTTCATTAATAAATATAGGATATAAATAGTAATTTAAATTCTCTTGATTATACACTTTTATTCCACCACCCAATTTAATACTATTACAAATCTCATAATCATAATTAGTATGTGTCAATAAAAGTTCATATACTGTATTTTTTGCATATTGATCCACAAGAGATGTGTCCTCAGTTTTAATTAATAATGTTTCTTTTTCTAATCCTCCTACATTCATAGTACTTCCAACAATTATTACCGACAATAATATTAATATAATTTTTTTCATATTCTAAATTTATATGAGCTAATTTATATATAATACAAATTTCATATTTCTCCTCTCTTTAATATTATAATTAACTTTATTTTTTAAAATTTCTTCTATAATTTATCTAACTCACAAAAAAACAAATACAGCAGTAAATTTTAACATCAATTGAAATAATCAGATTACTAAAAAACCTTATTTTATATTTCAACATATAAAACTTTTAATAAAAATAAGCGATACCAAAATACAATATGTGGTTAATTACACAAACAACTTAAACATTAATATTACAAATATTTAGTTTCACCTCCACAACACAATAAAACTATAGCTATAATTTTTATATTATCTGATTTTATTATACAACCTTTAAATATTTTTTTAACTATTTTGGATTTAACGGTTAGATTTTTGTATTCAACGGTCATTCTTTTCATATTCCTCTAGCGACTTAAACCAAAAATAAAAACCCCACAATGGAGGTCTCTATAATTCAATTTCTGTTTTCCACAATCCATGAAGATTACAATATTCATAAACAGTAGCTTTACCACTTTTACCAGCAATATTAAACTTCGCAACTGGTTCATCATCTGAAGTTAAAGTAACTTTCTTAATACTACTATCAGCAAATTCAATCCATATATTACTAATTAAGTGTTCTGGTGTCATTGGATGCATTACATCACCAACTACTGCAGTTAGGCAATCCCCATCTACTTTTAATACAGGAACATGTTTTTCAGTTGCTGCATCAACTGCCCCTGCTTTAATTTCTTCCATTTTTTTACCACAACACATTAATGGTACACCATGATCCTCAACCATTTCAACAACATTTCCACAGATTGGACATTTCAATAATTTCATCTTCAAGCCTCCTTTAAATTTATTTATCCCTTGCAATCACACTATAGCACACTTTAACAATAATAGTTACTAATATGCTTTGTTATTTCTTTAACAAAACTCACTAATTATTATATCCTATAAACATAAAATTATACATAAAAAGAGACTTCAACGAAGTCTCTCTATCTATTATCCTAAATTTTCAACCATTGCAAGATAAGAATCTACTTGTAAAGATGCTCCACCAACTAAAGCACCATCAATATCTGGTTGTTCTAGTAAAGTTTTTAAACCTTCAGGTTTAACAGAACCACCATATTGAATTCTTACTTGATCTGCAACTTCTTGACCATATAAATCAGCAATTACACTACGAATATATGCACAAACATCTTGAGCAATTTCATTAGTAGCTGTTTTACCAGTTCCAATAGCCCATACTGGTTCATATGCAATCACACTACGTGATGCACATTTTGGACATACATCTTTAAAAGCTGCAACTGTTTGAGTTTTAACAACATCTTTAGTTGTTCCAGCTTCATATTCTTCTAAAGTTTCACCAACACAAACAATTGGAGTCATATCATTTTTTAATACTTGTAACATTTTAGCATTAACTGTTTCATCAGTTTCACCAAAATATTGTCTTCTTTCAGAGTGACCTAAGATTACCCATTCAACTCCAATTTCTTTTAACATTTCAACACTAACTTCACCAGTATAAGCTCCGTTATCTTTGAAATGGCAGTTTTCAGCAGCAACTAATAAATTTTTAGTTCCTTCCTTAGCTGTTTGTAATGCCAAATATGGAGTTGCAATACCCCAATCAGCACTATCAGATACCTTAGCATCTACAGCTTCAACAAACACTTTAGTTTCAGCGATTGTTTTATTCATTTTCCAGTTTCCTACGATAATTGGTTTTCTCATTATAATTTCCCCTTATTATTTATCATCGATTGCAGCGATACCTGGAAGAACTTTACCTTCCATATATTCTAATGAAGCCCCACCACCAGTTGAGATGTGAGAAACTTTATCAGCATATCCAAGTTGCATAACAGCAGCGGCACTATCTCCACCACCGATAATAGTGTTAGCACCGTCTAAATTAGCTAAAGCTTCACATACTGCGATAGTTCCTTTAGCAAATGGTTCCATTTCAAATACACCCATTGGTCCATTCCATACTACTGTTTTAGCACCATCTAATGCAGCTTTAATATTTTCAACAGATTTAGGCCCAATATCTAATCCCATATATCCATCAGGTACATCTTCACCACATACTTTAATATCACCTTCAGGTGCAAATGCTGTATTGATTACTGAATCCACTGGTAAGATTAACTTATCTCCACCTTTAGCAATCAATTCTTTAGCTACTTCAATACGATCATCTTCAACTAAAGAGTTACCAATAGAATGACCCATAGCTTTCATGAATGTATAAGTCATACCACCACCAACAATTACTTTATCAGCTACTTTTAATAAATTTTCAATTACTAAAATCTTATCAGAAACTTTAGCTCCACCTAAGATAGCAACCATAGGTCTTTCTGGATCATTTACAGCTTTTCCAATATAAGCAATTTCTTTTTCTACTAAGAATCCAGCTGCACTTGGTAAGTGAGCAGGAATACCAGCAGTTGAAGCATGTGCTCTATGTACAGATCCAAATGCATCTTCAACAAATACATCACCTAATGAAGCCCAATATTTTCCAAGTTCAGGATCATTTTTAGATTCACCAGCTTCATAACGTGTATTTTGTACTAAAATCACAGCACCATCAGTTGCATTTTTAATAGCATCTTCTAAGACTGCACCTCTTGTTGCATTAACAAAAGTAACAGGTTTTCCTAAATGTTTTTCTAAACAAGGAGCAACAACTGCTAAATCATTTTTAGCTTTATCTTCTTCTGTTTTTACTTTTCCTAAGTGTGAAAATAAAACCACACATTTTGGAGCTTGTTCTAATAGATAATTAATTGTAGGTAAAGCAGCTACAACACGATTATCATTAGTAATTTCTCCAGTTTCTTTGTTTCTAGGTACATTGAAGTCAACACGACATAAAACTACTTTTCCAGCGACTTCGATATCTTTAATTGTTTTTTTATCCATTTTTAATATTCCTCCATGGCTGAATTATATCACTGTTATTCATTGTTTTCAATTAATTTCATATAATATAATGAGGTGAAATATATGGAAAACAACCAATTAATCAACATCGACAAATTACCAGAATTACTTAAACATGATTATACATTTATCGATTTAAGAGATTCATTACAATTTAATAAAGTCCATTTACAAAAATTCATTAATATTCCTTATGAGAACTTTATCAACAATCCCCCTCATTTGTCTAAAAACAAGCCAATTTATTTAATTTGTTACAGTGGTAAAAGATCTCTAGAATTAGCCAAACAACTCACTATGCAAGGTTATGATGCTTACAGTTTTAATGGCGGATTCTATGCTATCGAACATCCTATAAACAATCAACTTTATTAATAAATCATATGCAAAAAGTAAAAAATTAAATTTCTACTCAATAAAACAACTATTAACCTCTCAAAAAAAGGTTACCCAGAACAATCATTTTTGTAACCTATAACCCCTTATTAATTAAATTAAAAAATAAAATATATTTATAATGGTGCATTATAAAACCGCCCAACATATTTTTCTGATTTACTTACATTTATAATAACCTTAGGATCTACTTCTTTTAGCACTGTAATCACATCATCAACTTCATAACTTGAAACTATTGCCGTCAACATTGACACTGGTAATTTAGAATAACCACCTATACCATCTAAAGCTGTGATTCCATGATGAAATTTTTCACAATATACTGCCATAACTTCATCTTTATGCTTTGTAAATATCTGCATCATCACTCGTTTGTAGCGAGTATGAAAAGTAGAAATTGTTTTAGTTGATAAAAATTGAAACAATATTGAATAACCTGCTGCTTCAAAACCAAAAATACAGCCAAATACACTAAGCATTAAAACATTGAAAACAAATACCTGATTCCAAATTTCCTTACCATTTTTATTAGAAACATATAAAGAAATAAAATCTGTACCACCACTTGAAGCATTTCCTTTCAAAGCAATAACAATACTACCACCAAACAAAAACCCACCAAAAATGACATTTAAAATTTTATCATCAAACAAAAGTACACGTGGAACAAATGGCAAAAACAATGAAGTAAAAGCTACTTGTAATAGTGAAAAAAACACAAATCGTGGTGAAATCTTTTTAACACAAAATAAAGCCACTGGAATATTTAAACATAGCAAACCTATTGATGTAGGAATACTTATCCCAATCAACTCACCAATCATATCCACCATAATAGCGATACCCATAAAGCCACCTGACAAAATACCAGCAGGTCTTACTAAATTTTTTGTTGCAAAAGCCATGATTAACGATGATAAAAATACTGCGCCAAAACTAATCAAACATTTCTTCTTTTTTATATCCATGTTACTGATCCCCTTTTATACGCCCCGATTATAGCACAGTGATTGTATCAAATAAAGAACAATTATAATTATTTTTGATAAAAAAGATTTCTCCATCCCCCTTATAATTAGATTAATTTATATTCTTTTAATTGACTTTCAATATCATGTTCATCAATCGTACAATGACATTCGCCAAGTTCAATTGCTGGCTTAGTTTTACCATGATAATCACTACCACATGTAATTAAAATTTGATGTTTTTTCCCCACCTGATAGAAATATTCAACTGTTTCAGGACTATGATAATTACTAAAAGCTTCAACTCCCTCTACCCCTAATTCCACCATCTCATCAAAAATTTTAAATTTACCTTTTAAATTATTTCCAGGATGAGCCAAAACAACTATTCCACCATGCCCTTTGATTAAATCAATTACTTCTTTTAAAGTCGGATAAACTATTTCTGTATAACACAGTTTCCCTTGAGCATAAAAATCCCAATAAAAATTAACATATGGATTGTCACCTCGTTCTCCACCACTACGATATGGTTTTAACAAAGTATTTTCATTATAACGCTGATCATTTAATAATACCTCACCAAACATTTCTCCTGTATAGACACCATTATCACTCAAAGCATCTAATGCCACTTGATCAACATCAAAACCTAACATATTTGTTAATTTTACTTTTTCCTTAGAACACTCTAATTCCTGCTTTAAAATATTTTTTTCCAAAATAACAAAGTCATCATGACTATAATCTATACCATAGCCTAAAATATGTAAATTAATTCCATTATAAGTACAGTCAATTTCGATACCAGGAATATATTTAATATTTAATTTAGCTGCAGCTTCTTTTGCTTCATCAATTGCTTTAACACTATTATGATCAGCAATTGACATAATTTTAATCCCTGCTTTGTAACATTGTTCAACTAATTGAATCGGGGTAAACTCACCATCATCACTATATTTTGAATGTATGTGTAAATCAATATATTTTTCCATTTAATTATCTCTCTTTCACATTTTATTTTTTAATACTTCAATACAATCCATACTTAATCAATCTAAAATATCGATATCAATAATTTTAGGCCAATGTTCTGTAGACAAGTAATTAATTGGCTCAAATCAAACTCTTTAAACACCTCACTACAAACACCGCTAACTTCTGGATTGATAACACAACAAAACGTTGCTAATTGTTTCAATAGTAAGTCTTTAAGCAGCATTTCTTCTTGCTCGTAATAGCTAACAAACAGTAAATATGATAGTTCACCCACAAAATCAAAATACCCTCTGTATAATCGATGATCAATTAAAATGCCACATCCAATATATTTAATTTTAAATTAATACATTAACACTAAATAATAACATTTGGATAATGAATCTCAAATCCTATGTTAACAACATTGACATCATTGTCCATTATTATTTCAAGATCAAAACACTCTTTCAACAACATTGCTAATCCACAATTTTGTAACAATTTAAAATCACAAGTTATAATTTTTCCATCTTTACATATTTTTAGTACACTTAATTCTAATACAGTTATTTTATATTAAATTACTTATAGCATCTAATAATTCATCGATTAAGTCATCTTCACTAATAAGCCTTTAATTTTAACCAAACATCTCCCCTTTTTTATCTTTCGTCATAACAAACGTAAGATTATATATTTATTATAATAAGATTATTATTAATATAAATGTTTTATTCATAAAAATTTGATACAATAGACCTCGAGGTGAACTATATGTCTGATTCTTTGATTACTAAACGGGCTCTAGCTAAAACTTTAAAAGAACTTTGTCAATACCGCAATTTTGAAAAAATTTCGATTAATGATCTAACAAATAAGTGTGGTTTAAACCGCCAAACTTTTTATTATCATTTTCAAGATAAATACGATTTATTACAATGGCTTTACTATGATGAATTATTTGCAAATATTGAAAATATAATTACATTTGATAATTGGGATCAATGCTTACTTAAAGTTTTAGTAAAAATACATCAAGAAAAAGAATTCTATATTAATACAATTAATACTAATGAACAATATTTTTATCAAGATCTTTTTAATTTAGCACAAAAATGTTTTTATGATGCCATTACAAAACTTGATTCCAACTACTCTGTATCAACACAAGAAAAAAATTTTTTTAGCGAATTTTACGCTTATGGTATTTCAGGTACTGTTCTTCATTGGATTAAAACAAACATGAAAATAGAACCAGTAAAACTAGCACAAAAATTAAAAAAAATTGCTACTCAAAGCGAAATCTTTGCTGCTAATTTGTTAAAAAATTAGACAATTACTATTATCTGTCCAGTATTTAGACAAAATAAAATTTTTGTTTAAATACTTTTTTTATTTTTTGACTATACTATTAACTGTAAAAGAAAGAAGGATCGATAATATGAAAACTAAAACAAAATTATTGACTAGTGCTGCACTTCTCACTGGTGTTGGAGCAGTAATCACTAAAAAATATTTTAACAATAAAGAAGATATTAAAGAGCCAGTTAAAATTACCAATCAACAAGTATATTTAATTGGTGGTGGTCTTGCTAGTATGGCTGCTGCTGCTTATTTGATTCAAGATGGACATATGGATGGTAAAAATATTCATATTTTTGAAGGCATGAAAATTCTTGGTGGTAGCAACGATGGTGCTGGATCTATCGAAAACGGGTTTATTTGTCGTGGTGGACGTATGTTAAATGAAGAAACTTATGAAAACTTTTGGGAATTATTTAATCGAATCCCATCAATTGATCATCCTGGTCAAAGTGTTACTAAAGAAATCTTAGATTTTGATCATTTACATCCTACTGAAGCTCGTGCAAGATTAATTGATCGTCATGGTAAAATTCTTGATGTCAAATCAATGGGATTTGATAATAATGATCGTTTAACTTTAGGAAAACTAATGATTACTCCTGAATCTAAACTAGATGACATTAGTATTGAACAATGGTTTAAAGATACTCCACATTTTTTTACTACTAATTTTTGGTATATGTGGCAAACTACTTTTGCTTTTCAAAAATGGTCCAGTGTTTTTGAATTAAAACGCTATATGAATCGAATGATTTTTGAATTTCCTCGAATCGAAACTTTAGCTGGGGTAACCAGAACCCCATATAATCAATATGAATCAGTTATTTTACCAATTAAAAAATATTTAGATAGTCATAATGTTAATTTTATTACAAATACGACAGTTACAGATATTGATTTCAAAGACGATGAAACTATAACCGCTAAAGTTATCCATATAAATAAAAACGGTAAAGAAGAAAAGATAATACTTAATGATAATGATTTATGTATTATGACAAATGCTTGTATGACTGATAGCGCTACATTAGGTGATTATAAAACTCCTGCCCCAAAACCAGTTGAAAGACCAATATCAGGTGAATTATGGTATAAAGTTGCTAAAAAGAAACCTAATCTAGGTAATCCAGAACCATTCTTTAATAATGCCAGGGAAACAAACTGGGAAAGTATTACAGTAACTTTAAGAGGAAATAAATTTCTAAAAATGATTGAAGAATTTACAACTAACATACCTGGCAGTGGGGCTTTGATGACTTTTAAGGATTCTTCATGGTTAATGTCAATAGTAATTGCAGCACAACCACATTTTAAAGCACAGGATGCCAATACAACAATTTTCTGGGGCTATGGATTATATACAGATCGTTTAGGTGATTATATTAAAAAACCAATGAAGGATTGTACAGGTGAAGAAATAATTGATGAATTATTGTATCATCTGCATCTAATCGATCGTAAAGAAGAAATCAAAGAAGATATCATCAACGTTATTCCTTGTATGATGCCTTATGTTGACGCTCAATTCCAACCACGTAAAATGAGTGATCGTCCTAATGTAGTTCCTAAAGGGTCCACTAATTTTGCGATGATTTCACAATTTGTAGAGATTCCTGAAGATATGGTTTTCACTGAAGAATATTCTGTTAGAGCCGCAAGAATTGCAGTTTATAAATTATTAGGCATTAATAAACCAATTTGCAAAGTTACCCCTTATAATAAAGATCCAAAAGTCTTAAAAAAAGCTTTAGAAACAGCTTATCGTTAGTAATAGTAATGTAAAAAGGCAAAATCAATTATAATTGATTTCGCCTTTTTACATATAAATCTATTTTCTATAAATTATTTATTTTTATTTTTCATTTTATAAATAACTACACCTGCAATAACCACTACTGCTACTACCATCAATACTATGTATGGTGTCATATTTGTACTATCACCTGTAAATACAGCATTCATCTAAATCACCCCTTTGCATTATTTTACCGCTAAAACAACATAAGTGCAAATAATAAATTTATATCTAATATTCATTTTTCCTGATTAAATATCCAACTAATTATATTCAGATAATATAATCACACAACACTATTATTATCTTAATAATCCAAATTTTTATCTATACATTTTTTTAAATTTCTTCGAGTAAATTATATACGATTTATTGCTCTAATCATCAATTCAAATACTTCTCTTCTTTTTCTTCTACTAACCTCTACTATCATATCACTATATTTTAATTTTATATTCATACCAACCATAAAAGCTATTTTATCAATATTTATAATTTGATTCTTATTCACTAATACAAATTGTATTGGTAGTGTTTTAATAACATCTTTGATTGATATATATCCTAAATCATCATATCCGTTTTTCTTATAAACATATAAATGCCTATCTATGTATTCAATAAGTAATATTTCAGCGGGTTCATAGCAATAAATATCATTTTTTGTAGTTATCATAATATTTTTATTAATAACTACATATTCTAAAATTTCTTTAACAATCTTTTTAAATTCAATATCAATTTGATTCTTAATAATATAACCAGCAACATTTATTCCTATTACTTCTGTAATTCTATCATATGAGTTTGTAACAACAACTATGATTATTTGATTACTTTTTAATTTTCTAACTATATCAATTCCATCTATTTCTGATAAATCTATTTCCAAAAACAATATATCATATTTATTTCTATTTTCCAAAAAAATACGTGGGCTTTCATACATATCAATATCAAATCCACTAACATAACTATTATCAATTATTAATTGTTTAATCTTATCACAAAAATATTTATCATTATCTAAAATAGCTATTTTCATATTTATCTCTCCCCATAATTAATGATACTATTTTATCAATACATTATAAATATTTCAACCAACTTCAATATCTTTTTAGGGCAATCGGATAAAAACCAATAAGAATACTATTGGTAAATAGTACTGCTCCATTATAATACATAATGTTTTATTTATGATCCAATCTATAATAACAAGTTATTTTGATTTCTAAAAAGGATAGAATTCTTGAACAGAATATCTATCCTTTATAAGTATTATGAAAATAAATTTAATATTGTGTCAATTTGATCATTGGTATAATTTCTATTTTTTAATTCACCCACTGTACAATTTTTTAAAATCCAAATATGTTTTAGATAATTCTGCAATGCTTCTGATAGTTCTGTGTATATAATATCATCCTGTTTTAAACTAGCTTTTGATTGAAACAAAGTTTTATTTCTATAAGTTTCAACATTAGATTTTAATTGTAAATAAAACCATAAAGAAAGATATTATTATTCTAAACCACTTTTTCATATTAATAATCTTCAAAATATTTTTTCACCAAATATTTAAAACTCATATTCAAGTGATTATAAAAGTAAGTTATTATCTACTATCATTCGTATAGCAAATAAAACAATGACAAAAAATTTAATCATTTTTTTTAAATTCATTTTCTAACTGTTTAAATTTATGCCTTATATATACACCCAAGATAGAAATTTGAATAGCAATAAATAGTACAGGTATTATTACATCCCCCATTACAGAATGACTTCCTGGAGAAGATATAAGATTCATCACTCCAATATATAAAATAAATACTATAATAGTCAGTACTGCGATTAAAAAAACAGTTAAAAAATATTTAATTATTTTCATAAAACATGCTTCCCCTTTATAATGCTAATTTTTATAATTCAATATCAAACTATCTATCATCTATTTGTATTTTAATTGATACATGATAAAAAATATATAGATTAACTAATCAATAATAAATAGATTTTATAATTTAAAATTGTAATGATATTATATTTTCTATATTTGCATTAAATAACATAAATTTAATAAAAACCAAAAACATATTGTAAACTCCAATACCTCCTTTTTATACTATTTTTCTCTGCTAAAATATATAAAGTTATTTAACTTAAATCGTTCAGGAACTGAATTTTATCACAAAACCTTTTTAATAAATAATATCATTCTATAAAGTTTTTATTATAATCCTCAATCTAATATTTCTTTAACTTTCTTTAAAACAATTAAAATTAATGGAATTGCCATAATAAGATATAAATAAAACATCAATGAAGTAATCCCTAGTCCTTCTCCTATATCATAAAACATATTTATAAAATAGCCGAATATAAGAAAATATATTCTAGATAGAGCAATTCCAATAATAAGTAACATTACATTTATAATTACTTTTCTCATATTTTCACCTTCTTTACATATTTTACTTAAATATTATTGGAAAATTATAATAGTATTCTTCTTATCTTTATTATACATCAATTATTTATTATTATGATATTTATTGATCCAACGGTTCAATTTAAGGATTCAATGGTTAAAAAAAGCTATAAACCATAATCTATATTTCAGTTTCAAAAAAACGAAAAAAAACAATCATATTATTCTACATAAAAAGAATCAACTGATTAATCTAATTTGATTAATATATAGTTGATTCTTTTAATTTAATTTAGTAATTAACACCTATTGTGAAGAATTAGATTCATTTCATGAAAAAGTCAAAAAGAATGTACAAAGTGAAGAAAGGATAAAATTGATGTTTCAAAGAAGTAATGAAACAAAGGGACATTCGGCGATTTAAAACAAAATCAAGGATATAACAGATTACGCCGAAGAAGAGAATCCGGTGTGAAATTGGAAATATATATGATAGCAATAGGACAAAATATTAGAAAATATCACCGAAGATAAATAGAAAATAAGAAAAAGGCGGAGAAATTATTGTCAGAATTAAATTAAAAAACAAATTTTTTTGAAAAAGAGCAAGTTCTTTTTAAGTGCGTCAAAAATTCATAAAAGTTATTCACAATGAAACAACTTCTATGGATTTTTTTATATGAAAGGGATTAACAAAAAAAGAGCTGAACGCTCTAAATAATTAACAAAAATTACTTAGTCGTTACAGCCCCCTTATAAATCTAATAATCATCCTTCTTTTAAAATATCATTTATTCTATAGCAACCTTTATCTTATAATTTGTATATTTAAATTATTATAGATTATTAATCTAACTTAATGATATTGTACTGAAATATAAATATTTAAGGTAACAGCTTCCATTATTTCATCTTTTGATCTTTTTCTATTGATTTAAACTTTATGAAGAATATTATAGAAAATACTATAAATCCCTGTAATAAAAATGTAGAAAAGTTCTTACCAGCAAAACGAATACCACAAGCATTAATAGTTATAGATATTAAAACAAAAATAAATCCAATTAACATAGATATAGCTGCATACAAAATATTGACTAATATTTTTGAAGTTGTTTTTTTATTAATATTCTCAACAATTTTTTTCAAAATATACCCCTTCCCATTTGATTTAAAAAATAATAATGATTGGATATTTTATAAATTTGTTTAATTTTTCATATTTCTTTATGCCTTTTCATATCTCAATTTTCTTCTCTGTTGAGCCCACAATAGAGCTTGATATGAATTTGGTGGATATCCAGAATCAACTGGTTGTGGTTGGTATGCAATTGCTTTTGCATTACCTCCTAAATTCTTGATTATAGTCTCGCTTACATGTGACTCAATCCAGTCAGTTACTGTAGTTCCAACAAAATACATAGCAATATGATCTATTACTGTGACAGCCAACCCTACTTTCCATGATACAAAACATAATGCAACATCAAACCATATACCTTCACCATTAACATCTTCTTTTTGAAATTCATTCAATTCTTTAAAATCACAATTACAATAAATCCCTTTTTTCTTTTTCATATTTTCCTCCATTTCTGTCCACATCCAGTAGATGCAAAACATATAATCAAAGTCTTATTTTGCTATTAATATAAATTACTTTAAATATCAACATATAATTAATGTCTATGTTTTTCTATTAATAATATATTTTCTCACTCCTCTTTTTATTTAATCTATATTTCAATACCTAAAATATCCAAAAAGTATTTAAAATAGCTTTTACTTTTATACTGAATTCTAGCAGTTCCAGTTATCCCACTCGATATATTAATTTTTTCATTTTTTGAATTAAGTAAATAATTATTATCTAATAAAATTTCACCTTTAAAATAAATTTTTTCATCATAACTTACAGATGAATCTATATCAATAGATTTAATTGTTCCACGTAAAGTTCCATACTCTTGTTGACTTAACCCATCAATTAAAATATCAACTTTATTTCCAACTTTAACAACACTTCTATCTTTTGAAGGTATCATAATTACAAAATTCTGTTTTGTACTTTCTTGAGAAATTGATGCAATTTCTTGTCCAGCTTCAATATACATACCATTTTTCAATTTTGGGTTTAAATGAATTATGCCTGTTTTATTTGCTATAATATTAATTTCTTTTGTTTCCATTGCTTCTAATTGGGATTGATATTGTAAAACTTGATTTTGTAAGGTGTTTTTTTCATTTGTTGCACTATTATAATTATCTAGGAAAAAAAATCTTTTTCTTATATCATATATTCTAACTTGCTCATTTATTTGTACTTCATCATACCCTAAATTTTCTAAATATGATTTATTAACCTCATATTCTGAACACTCAATAAAATATTTCTCTACTTTATAATAGAACTCCTGTTCTATTAGGTCATTAGAGTTAAATGAATTAGTTTTATTTTTTAAATTTTCTTGAAGTTTTTCATATAATTGAATTCTGTTACTTAAATATTCGATATTTTTAACTAATTGTACTTTTTCAATATCATTACTATTAATTTCAACTATAATATCTCCTTTATTAACAAAACTCCCCTCATTTACATTTACTTTTATAATTTCGCCTGGATATTTATTTACAACCAAACTTTTATCTTCAGCTTGTAAAACACCATCCACTTTAACAACTTCTATTTTTTTATTCGTTAATGATAAATAAATTAAAATAGAAGTCACCAATAATACAATAATCAAAAAATAATTAATAATTCTTGGAGGTTGTTTATCAAAAATAAATCTTTTATTATTTAAATCATCAATCAAATATTCTTTCATAACTATTATCCTCCATATTTTACTAACTTCCTATAGGTATTAGACATTTCCAACAACTTTTTGTGATCTCCTATAGCTTCAATTTTTCCGTTATTTAATACAATAATTTTTTTAAAATCTTTAATAGAACTAACTCTGTGCGATACAACTACAACCGTCTTATCACTATAATATTCTAATATATTATCATAAATTATTTTTTCAGATATTAAATCCATATTACTTGTTGATTCATCCATCAATAAAATATCTGCATCATTTATTACTCCTCTTGCTAAAGCTATTTTTTGCTTTTCCCCACTTGAAATATTAATATTTTCAGTTAAAATTGTTGAATAACGATGTGGTAAGTTTGATATAAATTCATCGCAGCCTATCTTTTTACATACTGATATTATCTTTTCGATATTTACTTTATTATTCATACATAAATTTTCTTTGACAGTTCCAGTAAAAATTTCTGCTTTTTGAGGGACATATGATATTTTTTTTCTAAGACTTAAAATATCAATATCTTTAATATTTAAACCATTAAATTTAATCTCACCTTGATCATGTACACATATTCTCACAAATAATTTTAGTAAAGTTGACTTACCACAACCACTTTTCCCTACAATCGCAACTTTTTCTCCATGTTTTATATTCAAATTAATATCAGTAAGTGTATTTTTCCTTTCACCATATCTAAAAGATACATTTGATAGGGAGATTTCATTAATTTTATTAATAGTTATTCCGGAATTTTTCTCTTCTTCAAATTGCAATAATTCATTCATTCTGTCAGATGCTATTTGAACTTCCTGTATTTATAGTTGAAGACTAATAAATCTCAAAATCGGCGACATAAAATATGATGATAATGATATAAATGATAAATATGTACCTATTGACATTTCATTTTTAAAAATTAAATTAACACCTATATATGTTAGAATCAAATTTCCGATTGAATTAAGCACACCTGCTAAAACAGCTTGTACGTTTGTTAGTATTCCTTGTTTAAAAATAAGTCTTAACGTAGGTATAAAATCTTCCTCTATTCTTTCTAAAAGAACGTTTTCATACGAATGTGCTTTTACTGTTTCTATATTAGAAATTGCTTCAATTATTGTTGAATTTAATTTTGCATTTAACTCCATTGATTTCTTATTAAAATGTTCATATGGTTTTTTAAATAGATATATTAGCAAGGCATTTAAAAATACAACAATACATATAATAACAAAAAGTTTTACATTCAAGTTTATTAAAATAATCATAGCTATGCTCAAAGATACTATATCTATTAATATACCTAAGGTTACCTCTAATAGAATAGTTTTAATTGTCATAGAATCAGTAAACCTTGTTATTATATCCCCAACACGTTTAAGCTGAAAAAAATTCATTGGTAATTTTAAAATATGATTAAAATAATCTAAAACAATATCTAAATCTAATTTTTGCGATAAATACAACAAGAATACAGATCTAATAAATATTAAAAAATGATTTAATAAATATAATATAAAAAACACAATACAATATAATAATACTGTTGTTTCTAATTTATATGGTATAATTTCATCCATTAAATATTTATTAAAAAATGAAAATATGATTCCTAATCCAGTAAATATTAATGATGCTATGATAGTTTGAATAACAATTAATTTTTGTTTTTTTAATAAATTATAATATAATTTGTAAACTTTATTTTCTTTATTCAAAATTAAACTTTCATCAATTTGATTATTTTTAGGATATAGTAGCATAAAAATCCCATCACTAATCAAATTAAAATCACTTATTGTAATTTTTTTTCTTTTTCCAATTGGATCATTGAAAAATACATATTTTTTTCTAATTTTTGTTATAACAATATAGTGTGTGCCACCATTTGATAATGTTATGTGTGCAATAGCTGGTAAAGTAAAACCTTTTTGTAAGTCGTTTTCTTTGATTTTTATTATTTTAACCTCAAAATTTGCAAGTCTCGCCCCCTTTTCTAAACCGCGTATAGAAGTCCCAAGATAATCTGTGCCAACAGATCTTCTTAATTTATTTATATCAATATTTTTTTTATAATATAAAAATATCATCTGTAAAGCTGACACACCACAATCAGTACTTTCTCTTTGTTTAACTAATGGTACTCTCCTCATACATAATCCTCCCCGATTAATATCTTATATATACTTAAATATATATTGTGCATTATTATTAATAAAATATCACATAGTTTTAAATAATATTAACTCTGACAGTTCTAACATAAATTACTACATACTTTCACTAACCGCTTTCTTATTTAATAACAATTTCTAAATTTCAGCAGCTTTATTACCACAAAATTCTATTTTCTAAAAAGAATACTTTCAAATAATTACCATTTCTAGAAAATACAAACTTATCACAATTATCAGACTTTACGTAAGTAAATTTAAATTTTTTACTCTTTTATGAAAATACTATTAACTCTTTTTTATATTTAAAACACCAATTAAATCAAATACTATTTTTCTATGAGATGATATATTATCATTTATTTTAATCAATGAAACGATGACTGAAAAAATAATACATTTTATTACAAACACTAGTGTTAAGCTACTATTTCTATATCATAAAACTATTTAACTCTACTTCAGACTAAGCAATCTATTCAAATACATATAAATTATCAACAAAGAGGATTTTTAAAGATATTATAAATATTTTCAGTTCTTTAATTTTTATTAGAGGCTATAATTATCCATTTTAACTTATCTATCAATTACTATAATATATGCATCACGAACCCCAAAATAAATCTATTCTTTCTATATAATTTTCTTTAATATTTATCCATCATCTCTCTCCAACTTTTTTCTAACTAATTGATATCTGGTAATTCTATTATAAATGATTTTATTTGATTTTTTATTTTTATTGATCCAACGGTTCAATTTAAGGATTCAATGGTTAAAAAAAGCTATAAACCATAGTCTATAGCTTTAACATATTATTTATTTTTTAAATCTGTAGCATCGAACGTTTCAGCAATTGGTCCTCCTGGTGCAACCATTGGGAATACCTTATCATCTTTATCAATTACACATTCAATCACAACAGGCCCATTGTGTTCCAAAGCTTCTTTAATCGCTGGAGCAACTTCTTCTTTAGTTGTAACCTTAATAGCTTTACATCCTAAACCTTCAGCAACTTTACAAAAATCAACTTTATCCGTTAAGATCGTATTTGAATAACGTTGTCCATAGAACAGTGTTTGCCATTGACGAACCATTCCTAATACCTGATTATTTATAACTACTTGAATTACTGGAATATTATAACGACTTAAAGTTGCTAGTTCGTTCATATTCATTCTAAAGCAACCATCACCTGCAATATTGAAAACCATTTGATGAGGATTACCTAATTTAGCTCCCATAGCAGCACCTAAACCAAACCCCATTGTTCCTGCTCCACCAGATGAAATAAACTGACGAGGATATTTATAGTGATAATATTGAGCAGCCCACATTTGATGTTGCCCAACATCAGTACAAATAATTGCTTCACCATTTGTTAAATAATCAATCTGTTCAATAACATATGGCCCTGTCAATCCTTCACCAGCATATTCTAATGGATATTGTTCTTTTAAATCACGAATTTCTTTTAACCAATGAGGGTGATTTTGTCTTGTAAGTTTAGCATTCAATTCCGCTAAGATATTCTTAGCATCGCCAACAATCCCTAAGTCAACAATTATATTTTTATTAATTTCAGCTGCATCAACGTCAATATGAATAATTTTAGCATCCTTAGCAAAACGATTTGTATCGCCAGTAACCCGATCAGAAAAACGTGCTCCAATAACAATCAACAAATCGCATCTACTAACTCCAAAATTAGAAGCCTTCGTACCATGCATTCCAAGCATACCAGTATAACGTGGACGAGTATTGTCATAAGCCCCTTTACCCATTAATGAATCAGTAACAGGTGCATCAATCTTTTCTGCAAATTCTTTTAACTCATTAGAAGCACCACTAGCAATTGCTCCACCACCAACAAAAATAAATGGCTTTTCACTAGCTTCAATCATTTTAACCGCTTCATCTAAATCAACACTACCATAAGTATATTTTCGTGGTTCAATTACCTCAGGTACACATGGTTCAAAATCAATAGAAGCAGCTGTTACATCCTTTGTAATATCCACTAATACTGGCCCAGGTCGACCCTCTTTAGCAATTTGAAATGCTTTACGAATTGCTGGAGCCAAATTTTTAATATCCTTAACAATAAAATTATGTTTAGTAATTGGCATTGTTACACCAGTAATATCTATTTCTTGAAAACTGTCTCTACCAAGCAAAGATACCGCTACATTGGCAGTAATTGCAACAAGAGGAGTCGAATCCATATATGCAGTAGCAATTCCAGTAACTAAATTAGTAGCCCCTGGTCCTGAAGTAGCCATACATACTCCGACTTTTCCTGTTGCTCTAGCATATCCATCAGCTGCATGAGCAGCTCCTTGTTCATGGGATGTTAAAATATGATGAATCTTATCTTGATACTTATACAATGCATCATAAATATTTAAAATTGTTCCCCCTGGATAACCAAACACAGTATCTACACCTTGTTCAATTAAACACTCTGCAACAATTTCTGAACCTGTTAACTTCATCGCAATTCCCTCCTTATTACTTATCTTCTTTAGCTTCAAGAATTGCTCCACGATCAGCAGAAGTTACCATTGAGGCATATCTTACCAAATATCCAGTCGTAATTTTTGGCTTTCTTGGCTGCCATTTTGCCTTACGTTTAGCTAATTCTTCTTCACTTACTTCAACATTCATAGAATGTTCTAAAATATTAATATTGATAATATCGCCTTCTTCAACCAAAGCAATTGGTCCTCCAGCTGCGGCTTCTGGTGAAACATGCCCGATTGAAGCCCCTCTAGTAGCCCCAGAAAAACGACCATCAGTAATCAAGGCAACATCTTTATCTAAGCCCATTCCTGCAATCTCACTAGTTGGTGATAACATTTCACGCATTCCTGGTCCACCTTTTGGTCCTTCA
This sequence comes from Thomasclavelia cocleata, assembly GCF_900102365.1. Taxonomy (GTDB): domain Bacteria; phylum Bacillota_I; class Bacilli_A; order Erysipelotrichales; family Coprobacillaceae; genus Thomasclavelia; species Thomasclavelia cocleata. Next base: position 21,217 of record NZ_FOIN01000032.1, read on the forward strand.
TAACGAATTACAACAACATCACCTTTAACGATCTTACCAGCTCTAATTGCTGCAATTGCATCATCCTCACTATCAAACACACGAGCTGGTCCACTATGAACCATCATCTCTTTAGCTACTGCTGATTGTTTTACCACTGCTCCATTAGGAGCTAAATTTCCTTTTAATACTGCAATTCCACCATATGGTGCATAAGGGTTTTCAACAGGACGAATAATTTCAGGATTTAAATTAATACAATCTTTAATATTTTCACCAACTGTTTTACCAGTTACAGTCATAATATCAGTGTGCAATAAACCAAGTTTATTAATTTCATTCATTACAGCATATACACCACCAGCATCATTTAAATCTTCCATAAATGTATCACCAGCTGGTGCTAAATGACATAGATTGGGAGTTTTCTTACTAATTTCATTTGCTATTTCTAAATTTAATTCAACTCCTGCTTCATGAGCAATGGCTGGTAAATGAAGCATTGAGTTTGTTGAACAACCAAGTGCCATATCAATAGTTAAAGCATTATGAAAAGCTTTTTCATTCATGATATCACGTGGTCTAATATCCTTTTTAATACATTCCATGATCTGCATTCCAGCATGTTTTGCCAGTCTAATTCTTTCACTATATACAGCTGGAATAGTACCATTTCCTTTAAGTCCCATTCCTAAAACCTCAGTTAAACAGTTCATTGAATTAGCTGTATACATCCCTGAACATGATCCACAAGTTGGACAAGCTTTTTGTTCAATTTCATGAAGTTTTTCTTCAGTAATTGTACCTGCATTAAACTGTCCCACAGCCTCAAATAATGAAGATAAACAAGTTTTATTTCCATCTACCTTGCGTCCTGCTAACATTGGTCCCCCTGATACAAAAACAGTTGGAATATTTAAGCGAGCAGCAGCCATTAATAAACCAGGTACATTTTTATCACAATTAGGAATCATAACTAAACCATCAAACTGATGAGCTGTAGCCAATGCTTCTGTACTATCAGCAATTAATTCACGAGTAACTAATGAATATTTCATTCCTGTGTGATTCATAGCAATCCCATCACATACTGCAATAGCTGGTATTTCGATTGGTACCCCACCAGCTAAGTAAATTCCCTTTTTAACTGCATCAGCAATTTTATCAAGGTTCATATGCCCTGGTACAATTTCATTATATGAATTTACAACCCCAATCAATGGACGTTGTAATTCCTCGTCTGTATATCCTAAAGCATTAAATAATGATCGATGTGGCGCTCTTTCAGTTCCACCTTTTACATTATCACTACGCATTTTATTTCCCCCTTTTCTCTTTATAAATTGGCAACTATTAAGTCACCCATTTCTTTAGTTCCTACTATTGTTTTATTTTCTGACATAATATCAGCTGTACGATATCCTTGTTTTAACACTTTTTCAATTGCTTCTTCGATATCTTTTGCTTCTTGATCTAAATCAAATGAATAACGAAGCATCATTGCTGCTGATAAAATAGTTGCAATTGGATTAGCAATATTTTTACCAGCAATATCTGGAGCACTACCATGACTTGGTTCATACATTCCAAATTTATCCTCACGTAAAGAAGCACTAGATAACATTCCAATTGATCCAGTCACCATACTCGCTTCATCACTTAAGATATCACCAAACATATTTTCCGTTAAGATAACATCAAACTGCTTTGGATCTTTAACTAATTGCATTGCACAATTATCAACTAACATGTGTTCTAATGTTACTTCTGGATAATCCTTGGCTACTTCACTTACAACTTTACGCCATAATCTAGAAGTATCAATAACATTAGCTTTATCAACACTAGTAACTTTTTTATTACGTTTCATTGCAATATCAAATGCCCGTTTTGCAATTCTTCTGATCTCTGTTTCACTATAACTCATTGCATCATGAGCCACTAATTCACCATTTTCTTCTTTGGTTGAACGCTTTCCAAAATATAAACCACCAGTAAGTTCTCGCATGATCATCATATCAAACCCACCTTCAGTTAGTTCTTCTTTTAAAGGACAAGCACCCTTTAATTCATCATATAAAACTGCTGGTCTTAAATTAGCAAACAATCCTAATTCTTTACGAATCTTTAATAAACCTGCTTCAGGTCTAAGATTTGGTTCTAACTTATACCATGGTGAAGTAGTTGTATCCCCACCAATTGAACCTAGTAAAACACTATCACTATTTTTAGCGATTTCTAAAGCTTCATCAGTTAATGGTACACCATGTGCATCAATTGAAGCCCCTCCCATTAAAATCTGGGTATAATTAAATTTATGACTATATTTATTAGCAACAGCATCTAATACCTTCATTGCTTCTTCTACAATTTCTGGTCCAATCCCATCACCTTTAATTACTGCAATATTTTTTTCCATCATTCTTACCCCTTTTTACTATTTACATAATTGACTAAACCATCTACTTCAATCATTTTTTGTAAAAACTCTGGAAATGGCTGACTTTGATAAGTTTGACCTTTAGTAACATTAGTAATTATACCAGTTGAAAAATCAACAGTTACTTCATCATCCTTATCAATTCCCAATACCGCTTCAGGACATTCCATAATTGGAAAACCAATATTAATTGAATTACGATAAAAGATACGAGCAAAACTTTCAGCAATTACACATTTAGTTCCTGCTGTCTTTAAGCATAATGGCGCATGTTCTCTTGAAGAACCACAACCAAAATTTTTTCCAGCAACAATAATATCACCTAGTTCAACTGTTTTAGCAAAATCAGGATCAATATCCACCATTGCATGACTAGCTAACTCTTTAGCATCAAATGAATTTAAATAACGAGCTGGAATAATTACATCTGTATCTACGTTATCACCATATTTATATATTTTCATTACTCTTCACCTACTTTTTCAGGATTTGCAATATACCCAGCAATAGCACTAGCTGCTGCTACTTCTGGAGAAGCTAAATAAATCAAAGCTTCTGTATCCCCCATACGACCAACAAAATTACGATTAGTTGTTGACACACATCTTTCACCTTTAGCCATAACCCCCATATGACCTCCCATACAAGGTCCACAGCTTGGTGTATTAAAAGCACATCCAGCTTCAACAAAGATTTCTGCTAAACCTTCCTGGATACATTGAACAAAGATTTTTTGAGTCGCTGGAACAACCATTACTCGAACATTTTTAGCCACTTGTTTTCCTTTAAGAATAGCAGCTGCTTTACGTAAATCAGATAGACGACCATTTGTACAAGAACCAATTACCACCTGATCAATCATAATTTTATCCATTATTTCAATTTCATCAATTGTATGTCCATTCCCTGGTAAATGAGGGAAGGCTACAGTTGGTCTAACTTTACTTAAATCTATTTCAATCACTTCATCATACACTGCATCTTCATCAGCTTCATAAACAGTATAATCTTTAGTAGAATGTCTCTTTATATATTCAATTGTTAAATCATCAACTGGGAATATTCCATTTTTAGCCCCAGCCTCAATTGCCATATTACAAATAGTGAAACGATCATCCATAGTTAAATATTGAATTCCTTCACCAACAAATTCCATACTTTTATAACGAGCCCCATCAACCCCGATACGAGTAATGATATCCAAAATAATATCTTTACCACTAACATATTTAGATGGTTTCCCAGTTAAAACAAATTTAATTGCACTTGGTACTTTAAACCATAATTCACCTGTTGCCATACCTGTTGCAATATCAGTAGTTCCTACACCTGTAGAAAATGCACCCAAAGCACCATAAGTACATGTATGTGAATCAGCTCCAATAATGCATTCACCAGCAACAACAATTCCTTTTTCTGGTAAAATTGCATGTTCAACCCCACATTTACCCTGTTCCATATGATGTGTTAAACATTGATTATTTGAAAAATCTAAGATTGCTTTAGAATTTTCAGCTGATTTAATATCTTTATTTGGTGTGAAATGATCAGGCACCAAAACAACTTTATCTTTATCAAAGACCTTATCTGCCATTTGGTAAAAGATTGGTAATGCCATAGGTCCTGTAATATCGTTAGCCATTACAACATCAAGCTTTGCTTCAATAAGTTGTCCTGCCACTACTTCATCTAAATCTGCATGTTTAGCTAATATTTTTTGTGTCATAGTCATTGCCATGATTATAATCCCCCTTATCTTACCTTTGTAGGTTGTAATTAAGGAGTAATTTTACTCCTTAGTTACAACACACAAAAGTGTGTATTGTATTAATCAATTAGTTATTGATTAATTTATCTTCATCAGACCAGCTATATAATTTTCTTACATCTTCTCCAGTTTTTTCAGAAATATGTTCACTAGCCAATTTTCTCATTGCTTTAAAATGAGCTTGTCCACCAGCTTCAGACATATCTAATAAGAAATCTTTTGCAAAAGTACCATCTTGAATATCTTTTAATACTTGTTTCATTGCTTTTTTAGTATCTTCTGTAATAATCTTTGGTCCTGTAATGTAATCTCCATATTCCGCTGTATTTGAAATTGAATATCTCATTCCTGCAAATCCACTTTGATAAATTAAATCAACAATCAATTTCATTTCATGAATACATTCAAAATATGCATTTCTTGGATCATATCCAGCTTCAACTAAAGTTTCAAAACCAGCTTGCATTAATGCACAAACACCTCCGCATAATACAGCTTGTTCACCAAATAAATCTGTTTCTGTTTCTGTTCTAAAATCAGTTTCAAGAACACCAGCTCTTGCTCCACCGATTGCCAAAGCATAAGCTAAAGCGATATCTTGAGCACGACCTGTAGCATCTTGTTCAACAGCAACTAAACAAGGTACACCTTTTCCTGCTTGATATTCACTACGAACTGTATGCCCTGGTCCTTTTGGGGCAACCATTGTTACATCAACATTTTTAGGTGGAACAATTTGTCCAAAATGAATATTGAATCCATGAGCAAACATTAACATATTTCCTTCTTCTAAGTTTGGTTCAATTGATTCTTTATATAATTTAGCTTGTAATTCATCATTAATTAAAATCATGATAATATCAGCTTTTTTAGCAGCTTCAGCTGAAGTATATACTTCAAACCCTTGAGCCTCAGCTCTTGCCCAAGATTTAGAACCTTCATATAAACCAATAATTACGTTTACTCCTGATTCTTTCATATTTAATGCATGAGCATGTCCTTGAGAACCATACCCAATTACGGCAACAGTTTTACCGTCCAATAAAGATAAATCACAATCTGATTCGTAAAAAATTTTAGCCATTTTTCTAATCCCCCTATTTCTATTTGTTATGACTTTCTATATCAATTTCGCTAAGACCACGTTTGATACCAGATAATCCAGTTCTAACCATCTCAACAACATTGAAACCTTCTAACATGGCAAGCAGACCATCAATCTTTGATTGATCACCTGTAACCTCAATTACCAGCGATGCTGGTGCAACATCAATAATTCGTGCTCTAAAGATATCGACAATAGAAACAATTGAAGAACGTTGTTTTTCATCAGCTTCTACTTTAATTAAAACTAACTCCCGATAAACTGATTTATCTGGTTCTAATGGAAAAATTTCAATAACTTCAACAAGTTTTCCTAGTTGTTTTTCAATCTGATTTAAAATTAATTCATCACCAACTGCTACAACTGTCATTCTGGAAACACCAGGAATATTTGTTTTACCAACACTTAAACTATCAATTCCATAGCCACGTCGACTAAATAAACCTGCTACTCTACTTAAAACTCCAGGATTATTTTCCACCAATAATGATAATACTAAACGATTCATATTATCAGCCCCTTTCTTCTTATTTCATCGTCTTTGATAAACGATTCATTCCTGATACAATTGCTTTAATTGTCGCAGTTGTAATATTCGGATGAATCCCTACCCCATATTCTTGTCTAGCACTTCCCTTAGCCCTTAAATAAACATAAGCTGCTGCTTTTGAGCTTGATCCTGAAGTTAACGCATGTTCACTATAATCCAATAAGTGTGAATACATATCTGGAAGTGAATTTAAAGCATTTTTAACAGCATCAATTGGACCGTTACCATATCCTGTTAAAGTTGTAACTTCACCATGAGCCTCAATCGTAATTTCTGCTCGACGTTCAAATTCACTATCATCTTCACTTATATCAATCAGCTTCTGTTTAATAAAGCGATAAGGTTCATCAATATCTACATATTCTTCAATAAATGTATCATAGACTCTTTCTGGAGAAACTTCTCCTTCTTCTTCACTTATATCTTGAATTACTTTTGCAAAATTAACCTGTAATCCTTTTGGCAAATGGAAACCATACATACTTTCCATTACATATGCTACTCCACCCTTACCTGATTGTGAATTAATCCGCACAATTGGTTCATATTGACGTCCTAAATCACTTGGATCAATTGGTAAATATGGAATTTCCCAAATTTTACTCTGACGTTCATGCATCGCATGAGTCCCTTTGTTAATAGCATCCTGGTGACTACCAGAAAATGCTGTAAAGACTAGTTTTCCTACATAAGGTTGACGAGGCGGAATTTCCATCTTTGTAACTTTTTCATAAACATGTTTTATATTATTAATATTACTCATATCAAGTTCTGGATCAACACCTTGAGTGAACATATTTAAAGCTACATTGATAATATCAAGATTTCCAGTTCTTTCACCATTACCAAATAGAGTTCCTTCAACTCGATCAGCTCCAGCCATAATTCCAAGTTCTGTAGCAGCAACCCCACATCCACGGTCATTATGAGTATGAAGTGAAACAATTACACGTTCACGATCAGTAAAATGTTTACACATCCATTCAATTTGATCAGCATAAACATTTGGTGTTGCCATTTCAACAGTTGATGGCAAGTTGATAATTACTTTTTTATCTTTAGATGCTCCCCATTCATCCATCACAGCTTCACAAACTTCTAAAGCATAATCAAGTTCTGTTCCAGTGAAACTTTCTGGTGAATATTCTAGAATTACTTCCCCATCAAATTCTTTGCTTAGTTCTTTAACTAATTTAACTCCATCAACAGCAATTTGTTTAATTTCATCTTTACTCTTATTAAAGACAACATCACGTTGTAATACTGAAGTTGAATTATATACATGGACAATTGCCTTTTTTAGTCCCTTTAATGATTCAAAAGTTTTTCTAATTAAATGTTCCCTGGCTTGAGTCAATACTTGAACAGTGACATCATCAGGAATTAAATTTTCATCAATTAAAATTCTTAAAAAATCATATTCTATCTGACTAGAAGAAGGAAAACCAACTTCTATTTCTTTAAATCCCATATCGACTAAGAGTTGAAACATTTCTACTTTTTCTTCAATTTTCATTGGTGTAATCAGTGCCTGATTACCATCACGTAAATCTACAGAGACCCAAGTTGGTGCTTTTTTAATTTGTTTATCAGGCCAAGTACGTTCTTTAAAATTGATTGGCTCAAATCTTTTATACTTTTGATAATTCATCATTTTTGCTTCCTCCCTTTGCATAATAAATACTTATAAAAAAACTCCCGCACTCAAAATGACAGGCTATGCCATTTCGAGGACGAGAGTATAGTAACCCCGTGATTCCACCTCAATTTATTAATACCTCACGATATTAACCTCACCAAGTACGCTATTATATATAGTTCATACTCTTGCTAGATAACGGTTGCATTCCGTAGCCACCTACTTGATTCAGCGCTCCACTCAAGGATGAGTTCAATAAATTACTAACAATTCTTTTCACCATTCAGAATCTCTCTACGCTTAGTAAATCTACCTACTAGTTCCTATCAAAGTATTTAAGTTATGTTACTGAATATGATAGCCCGTTATTTTGTCGAAGTCAACCTTTTTTCATAAATTTTGATACAATAATTTATTTTGTTATTAATTAATTATTTCACAAATACAATTATTAAAAAACATATATATACTTTTATTTAATTCTACAAATATTTTAATCATAAAATATTATTAAAACTAAATAACTAATTAATATTAAGAATATGCAAAAATTTTTCAGGATAATTAAGAGTATATTTATATTTTAACATGATACAATATTAATGGTGATAAAATTGAAAAAAACAAAACATAAAAAATCATTTAAAATAACTTGTACCTTATTATTACTTATATGCATTACTATAGGATTATTTTATTTTCTTAATAAAGATCATACATCTAATAAATCTGTTTCCAAATCTCTTAACAAAGAAACAAAAAAAATAGTTAATGCCTCATTTATTGGTGATTTATTATACGAACAACCATATTATGATTGGATTGGATCAAATTATAACAATAAAGGATACTATGATCTAGTTAAACCATATTTTTTAAATGATGATTTAACACTCGCAAACATGGAAGTCCCTATCGGTGGTAGTGAGCTAAAAATATCTGGTACAGGCTATAGTTTCAATGCACCTAATGAAATTGGTGAACATGTAATCAGTATGGGTATTGATGCTGTAAATCTCGCAAATAACCATGCAAATGATGCAGGTATTGAAGGTCGTAATAATACAATCAATTTTTTTAAACAACACAATATTTTAACTACTGGAGTTTATGAATCAAAAGATGCTCGTCAACATATTCCTACTAAATCCATTAATAATATTACTTTCAGTTTTTTAGGTTATACATATAAAACTAATAAATTAGATTATCAAAATCAGGATTTGATAGGTTATTATCGTAATCTTGATACTATGAAATTAGATGATAATCATAAAGAAATTATAAAAAATGAAGTTACTCAAGCTAAATTAATTAGTGATATTGTAATTGTTAGTGTTCATTGGGGAAATGAATTTACTTATACAATTAACAACGAACAAAAAGAACTTGCTAATTATTTAAATGAGCTGGGTGTCGATGTTATTATTGGGCATCATTCTCATTGCATCCAACCAATTGAATGGTTGGAACATAATAACAAAAAAACATTAGTTGTTTATTCTTTAGGATCATTTGTTTCTGCCGATAATCAAGTGACTCGTGCTAACCAAGAATTTGCCAACGCTTATAACATCTCTATGATTCTACAAATGAATTTTATAAAAGAGAACAATACTGTCTCAATAACTAATATTAACTGTATTCCTATTATCAATTACTATAATCATAATCTTGAAAACTTTAAACTTATCCCAGTAGATCAATATAATAATGATATTGAAAAAACTCATAATCGATATTCTAAGGGACTTACTAAAGATTTTATCATTAATAGCTTTAATAATGTAATTGATCAGCAATTTATTGTTAAAAATAAATAAAAAAAGAAAGCACAGCAGTAATCAGAAATTTCTGCCATTGCTTTCCTTTTTCTTATCAAGAGTTTAATTCTAATAATTTATTAACTTATATTTTCTATTAACTGTTTAAACATTTGATACTCTTCTTCTTTAAAAATTATTTTGTCAATTGCTTTTAACTGCTTAATATTCAGTGATAATACCCATTCCTCTTCTCTTATTCCATATCTCGCTTCAATTAAATCATTAGTTCTTTTTAATTCGCCTTTAGCAAAGCCCTTTATTTCTCCTTCAGCCAATCCTTTTTCATATATTTCCTGTTTTTCTGATTCATTTGCTGCCCTGTTTAAATCTCTTTTATAATACATATCTCTTAACTCGGCTTCTTCATTAAACTTTTCCAACTTCTTTTTCATGATATTTATCACTCCCTGGTCTGTTAAACCAATTATATCATTATCTATTCCGTTTTTGAATATGTATAAAGCCACTTCTATTCCTGTCATCCTTTTTAATCC
>NZ_FOIN01000015.1:0-23606 GCF_900102365.1 Thomasclavelia cocleata
TTTAAAACTAGTTTTTATACCATCTTTTGTCAACAGCCTGTAATAATGAGTATTATTTATTTTATAGTTATGGGATTAGGTTACTTTTGGTGTAATCCTAATTTAATTGAAAAATCTATATTGTTTGAGTTATTTACTAAAACAATAATTTGGTCTTTATTAAGTTATGGACTATATATTCTTCTTAAAATATTATCTAAAACAAAAATATTAAACATTCTCTTTAAAAAGGCAAAATTTATAATGACTTACCTTCCTTACATTTACTTAATTATTTTTCTTTTAGAAGCTTTTATTGGCTTAGTTATGGTCTTTATTTTCAAAGAATATAATTATGCCTATGCTTTTTTACCTATACTTACAATTATTCATGCTACAAAATTATCTCAAAACCTTATTAATAAGTTTACAACTTATTAATTATGTAAGTACATCTACCATTTTCTATATGACAATTATGACTGTATATATAAGATAGCAGCCTTTTTTATTATCGTTTACAACAAAATAATTTAAGAAAACAAGATATAAAAAAGATTCTTTCTAACTTTAGGGTAAACTTTTAAAGGAGACTTCTTATATTATTGATTAATTCAATAATATTTAAAATCTCCTATTTCTTATTTACCCATTTTTGAGTAAAAACCTTTTTTATATTCAAGTCTTTTTTATTATTTTTGTTCAATTATTTCTAATGCTTTAATAACGTCCCAACAAAAATTATCCTGATGAGCAAATTCCACAAAACGATGACGTTTAAATTGTTTCATAACATTTTTTTGAACACCTGCAAATAAAATTTTAACATTATGTTTACGACATAATTCTACCACATCAATAAACTCATGAATCCCAGAATCATCAATTGAAGGTACTCCACGCATTGAAAAAATAATGTTATTACAATCTTTAATAACTTCATTTACTTTTGTAATTATCTGTTCCTGATTACCAAAAAATAATGGACCAGCTAAATATATTACTTTAGTATTTTGGTGATCATAATTTAATTCTTTATCTAATCGTTGTGGTTCTATATCACTTGTTTCAATATCCAAATCTGAATTATTAATCACAAATAAAACCATTGAAATAAAGACCCCTATTATAATCGCTACTGTTAGATCAAAGATAACTGTTGCTAACATAGTCACTAAAAACTGTGTCATACTTGTCTTGATTCGTTTTGAAAAAAACGACTTAATTTCATGCCACTCATTCATTTTCCAAGCAGTCATTATTAAAACTCCTGCCAATGCTGATAATGGGATTTTCGACATAAATGGACCTAATACAAACATTGAAATTAGTAATGCGACAGCATGAAAAATACTAACTAAACGTGTCTGTCCCCCTGCCTTAATCGCAACACTAGTTCGAGCAATTGCTGCAGTAGCTGGTACTCCACCAAAAAATGGAATAACCATATTACCAATTCCTTGAGCCAATAGTTCCTGATCTGCATTTAACTTTTCATTTTTCATCTTTCCAGCACTAGCTCCACATAATAGTGATTCAATCATTCCTAACATTGCAATACTAAAAGCTGGAATAATTAAATTAGTTATTGTCGTTAAGTTTAAGCTGCTTAGTGATAACCGTACCTCTGGCAATAACGTTGAAGGAATCGCCCCTACTTCAGCCACTTCAAATTCAAATAATAAGTTAATAATTAATGCAATGATAATTCCTGCTAATGAAGCGGGAAATATATTTCCCCATTTTTTAGGCCAAAAAATAATAATTGCCATTACCAATATCCAAAAAAACAATGCTTCTAAATTCACATTAAATCCTAATTCTCCATAAGATAATATTTTTTGGATTGGATTACTTCCTTTAGAAGTAACCCCAAAAAAATTATCAATTTGCCCTGTAGCAATAATAATAGCAATTCCACTAGTAAATCCAGTAATCACACTTGTTGGAATAAACGAAACAATCTTTCCAAATTTAAACAATGATACAATCAACAGCATTACACCAGAAATAAAACAAGCAACAAACACTCCTTGTAAACCATATGTAGATGATAACCCAATTAAAATTGCTGACATTGCCCCAGTTGGTCCAGAAATCTGATAAGATGCACCAGATAAACCGCCAATCAACAGCCCTGCTACTATTGCAGTAATCAATCCAGCACCAGCATCAGCACCACTACTAACCCCAAATGCTAAAGCTAATGGTAGAGCAACAGCAGCTACTGTCAATCCTGCTAAAACATCTTTAATTAACTTTTGAGAATTATAGCCCTTAAACTCTTTTTTCAGACTTGAAACATAACTCTTAAACATCTACCCTCTTCTCCTTTCAAAATACTTTTTCATTATAATGATAAATATTAATAAATTAAAGGAAAAAATAAATATTTTAATGTTTTTTGTCAAATATAATTTATAAATATATAAAAAAGAAGAAATCATAGCCAAAATATTATAACAATCTTCAGTATCATACCAATTTTACTATAATTTTTGTTTATTTATACTTTAAACCTATATTTCCTTCTCACACCACTAAACTTTTCACTAAATATATTGGACTTATATATAAAATAATACAATTAATCCAAAACAAAAAACCACAACTTTTAAAATTATGTTTTTTGTAACAATGAAATAATATCACTATTATTCATAGAAAAAATATCTTGTCCATTCAATTGCTGATAACATCTAAAAAGAAGAAAAAGTAAAACAATAGGATTATCTGCAGTAATTTTAATTACTCCACTATTAACATTGCGATCTATCATTATGTCAATAAAATTAAAATTCCCTCTTTGAAATAATACTACACAACTTTCATTTAATTGAATATAATTATGTCCAAAATCTAGTTCACTTACAATTCTCACATTATAATCAACGATATGTTCTAATCGATTATAAGTAACTACCACTTGTTTTTGTAAATAATTATTAATTAATTTGATAACTGTTAATTGATCTTTATTACTCAAAAAATCTAATTTCAAATATAATTCATGTAAATCTAAACTATGTTCTTTAGGTGAAATATTCATCTTATTAAGCGTTAAAAAATCTTCATTATCTAAAATCATATTTATTTTTGCTGCTTGTACACCTTTATTAAAATATTCAGGAATACTTTCTGTAAACAATACCACATCTAAACTATTCCAATCTTCATAAAAAGGTACATCATATTTTGAAATCACTGCAATTATTTGAATCTCAAAAAGAGATTCAAGAACCATATTTAAATGTTTTTTTGCAATTTTAGAAGCCCCACTTACTAATAAAACCTTCTTTTTTTCTTTTCTCTTATGCTGATACAAACTATTAGCAAAATGTAGTTTTAATAATTCTTTATCACTCTTACGTGAAAGATCAATAAATTGTTTATTTTTTATACAAAATGTATCAATTGTCTCTTCAAGTTGAGGGTCTAAATTTATTCGATAATCTTCTATTACTTCAAATTCTAAAGAAACTTCCATTTTTTTATAACATCGTTCTAAATGACAATATAATCCCTTTAATAATGTTCCATCATTAATAAATATTTCACGATATTCTTTAGGTAATTCAATTATCAATTTATAAATATATTCAACAGCATGATGATTAAAATTAGTTACTTCAATATTATCATGATTACATATTGCAGAAATAACTGCCTTGATCTTAGCCCTATCTCTACTTCGTAATTCAATACTCATAAACTTTTCTAAACTAGTAAATATTTCTTCATAATCAAGTTCTAAAATATTTACGTTAAAATATTTTAGATTAGGAATTTCATGATTTATAAATATATACCATAGCATTAATAAAATCGTTGAGGATAACCAATAAAACTCAGAATCCTTAATCAATACATTATTTTTCTTTGCAAATTCTGATATAATCGGCATTACATTCCGAAGTTTAATTTTTGAAAAAACTTCTTGAATATAATCTTGTACTAAATACTCAATTTTTTCAAATTTATCTTTATATAAACTATATTCTAACTTTTTTAAAGCATCTAAACGAAATTCAAAAATATTCTCTTCATCACCAACAAGATAGAAATTATTAACATAAATCAAATTAATATTATATTGTTTCAATACTTCTCTTATTTCATTTAAATCATTTTTTACAGTTACTCTTGTAACATTTAATTGTTTTGATAATTTATTCAAGTTTAGTGATTTAATATTAAAAGCAATAATATTAAACAATAAGATCAACCGTTGTTCTTTAATACATTTAAATTTCTTCTCCTGAATTTTATTCAAGTCTCTAATTCTTTTTTCGTCATTAATGACAATTGTCCCTTTATTGTCAGTTTCAATTGTTGGAACTACCTGATTTGTTCCCAAAACCTCGTTAATTCTACTTATATCATATCTAACCTGCCGAAGTGATATTCCCATAGTATCTGCAATTTCCTTTAATGTCTTACAATTACTAAAAATTATTAATTCTATGATTTGATTCATCCTACTTGTAACTTCTTTTTCCATTTTTCTTTCCTCTAAATCAATAAATGTAATCGTTTCCTTAATTAGAAAATATCATATAAATATTAAAATAACAATACTTACTATATAAAAAACTTTATGATTTAACATTAAATTATTACATTATATATTGATACAATTTAATAAATAAAAATAATATATCAAAACATAATACATTAGTTCACACAAAAATAAGTGAAATCAAATAAAAACTTTTCTAGTTATGTGACTTAGTTACAGAACTTATTTTTAATTAAAACTATAATAATCTTGTAAATTAATCATAGATTAATAATTATGGAGGTAAAGTATGAAGACAAATCAAAAAATTCTTATCGTTGGTGGTGTAGCTGGCGGAGCATCAGCAGCAGCTCGTTTAAGACGTTTAGATGAATCGGCTAACATTATTATGTTTGAAAAAGATGAATATATTTCATTTGCAAATTGTGGATTACCATATTATATTGGTGGTGAAATCACTGATAAAGAAGCTTTAACATTACAAACTCCTGAAAGCTTTAATGCACGTTTTAATGTTGATGTTCGTAATTTTAATGAAGTTAAAACCATAGATTCTAAAAATAAAACTATAACTGTTTATAATCACCAAACACAAAGTGAATATCAAGAAAGTTATGACAAACTGCTTCTTTCAATGGGAGCTAAACCAATTAAACCAAACATACCTGGAATTGATTCAAATAAAGTTTTTACTCTTAGAAATATTCCTGATACTTATAAAATTAAAGAATATGTTGATATAAATAAACCTAAACATGCTACTGTTGTTGGAGGGGGCTTCATTGGAATTGAAATGGCTGAAAATTTACACTTAGCTGGAGTAAATGTGACAATTGTAGAAATGTCTAATCAAGTCATTGCCCCAATTGATTATGATATGGCTTGTGAAGTTCACCAGCATCTCATAAGTAAAGGAATCAATTTAGCTTTAAATACAACACTTCAATCAATTAATGATGATGGTAAGAATCTATCTGTCACATTAAATGATCAAATTGTTCCTACTGATATGGTAATCATGGCAATTGGTGTTACTCCTGAAACAATGATTGTTAAAGGTTCTGGTATTGCAACTAATAAACGTGGAGCAATCATTGTCAATGATAAGATGGAAACTTCTGTTACAGATATATATGCTGTGGGGGATACTATTGAAATCAAAAACTATATAACCAATAATGTTGGATATATACCACTTGCTGGTCCAGCTAATAAACAAGGGAGAATTGCTGCTGATAATATTTGTGGTTTAAATCGTCACTACCAGGGAACTCAAGGTTCTTCAATTTTAAAAGTGTTCGATTTAACTGTTGCTAGTAGTGGAATCAATGAAAAAACAGCTAAAGAATTAAAACTTGATTATGATAAGGTCTATACCTATTCTGCTAATCATGCTGGATATTATCCTGGGGCTGTTAATATGTCTATAAAAGTTCTTTTTGATAAAAAAGATGGTAAAATTTTAGGGGCTCAGATTGTTGGATATGATGGAGTTGATAAGCGTATGGATGTTTTAGCTACTGCTATTCGTGCCAAAATGACTGGTTATGATTTAACAGAATTAGAACTTTGTTATGCACCTCCATATGGTTCAGCAAAAGATCCTGTCAACATGGCTGGTTTTGTAATTGAAAATATCCTTACTAATAAAGTTAAACAGTATAATTGGGATGATGTTGCCACACTTCCACGTGATGGTAGTGTAACCCTATTAGATACTCGCAGTGAACTAGAATATGCTAATGGTCATATTGATGGCTACATTAATATTCCTTTAGATTCCTTGAGATCTCGGCTTCATGAACTTGACATAAATAAACCAGTCTATGTAACCTGCCAAATTGGTCTTCGTGGTTATATAGCATCACGGATTTTGAGTCAAAATGGTTTTGAAACTTATAATCTTAATGGTGGTTACCGTTTATATAACACTATCTTTGATCAAAATTATAATAAATCTGAAAATAATACGATAAAATCTTCTTCCCCTTTAGATGATATAAAAACAATTAAAGTCAATGCTTGTGGTCTTCAATGTCCTGGCCCAATCGTAAAATTATCAGCTACTCTAGAAACCGCTAAAGATGGTGATATTATTGAAATTCAAACTACTGATCCTGCCTTTGCTTCAGATCTTGATGGCTATTGTCGCCGTACTGGTAATGAATTAATAGAGCTAAGTTGTAACAAAGGTATTAGCAATGCCAAAATAAAAAAAGGTCAACAACCTATTTTAACAGAAGATAAAAATAATAAAAATATGATTATTTTCTCTGGCGATTTAGATAAAGCTATTGCTTCATTTATTATTGCCAATGGTGCTGCGGCAATGGGACGAAAAGTCACAATGTTCTTTACTTTTTGGGGACTTAATATTATTAGACGTCCAGAAAAAATCAAAACTAAAAAGAATTTGATTTCAAAAATGTTTGCAATGATGATGCCTCGTGGTTCAAAAAAGCTATCACTTTCTAAAATGAACATGGGTGGAATGGGTGCTAAAATGATTCGTGCTGTAATGAAAGATAAAAATATTGATAGTTTAGAAGATCTGATTAAAACCGCCCAAGATAATGGTGTTGAATTAATTGCCTGTTCAATGAGTATGGATGTAATGGGTATCAAAAATGAAGAATTGATTGATGGTGTTAAATTATCTGGTGTTGCAACTATGTTAGCTAATGGTGAAGAATCTGATATGTCTTTATTTATATAGAAAATCTGGGATTACTCCCAGATTTTTAAACTACTTCAAAGTTAACTTCTTTAATTTGGTTTCATCAATTATAGTTATTTTTCCTCGTGATAATTTAACAATTCCTTCCTGACTAAAATATTTTAACATTCGTGTAACAACCTCACGAGCTGTTGCCATATATTTAGCAATTTGCTCATGAGTTATTTTTAATTCTAGTGATTTATTATTTTTTATTTCTTCACTCAAAAAGATAGCTAATCTTTTATCAATAGACATGAATAAAATTTGCTGCATTGCCCACATCACATCTGAAAAACGATTAGTAGCCATTTTATAACCAAATGTTTCAACATAAATATTTTGCTTTGCTAGTTGTTGAAAAAGAGCTGAGGAAATAGTGATAATCTCACTATCTTCTTCAACATCAATAAATACATCAAAAGTTATTGATTCTAAGACACATGATGCTGAAAGAATACATACATCACCAGGAAACAAACGATATAATGTAATATCACGCCCATCAGGTGATAACATATAGGTTCTTAATTGACCTTTTCTAACCAAAACCACCCCTAAACAATCACCACTACCCTGATGCATTGTTACTCCTTTTAAATAATTTTTAACTATTGCATTTTGATTTAATAATTCTTTTTCAGTATCATCTAAGAGATTCCAAAATGTTAAAAACCTTGATAATTCTTTATCCATAATTTTCACCTTCTAATTAATTAATATATCTATCAAACTTAAAATATTGTTTAATTATATCTAATTTGCTTGGTGGATGTCTAGTTGCAATAAATAGCTTTACCCCCATATATATTATACATAAAAAACTAGTAAGAAGTTGATTTCTCACTAGTTTTTTAAATTATCTTTTTGGCATTTTAAATTCAATTAAAGCACGATTCAAAAAATCATTAAATGGTTTCATTATTTTAAACTGTTTTACTGCTAATTCAATAAACTTATCTCCATCAAGTAAAACTTCATCATCAATAGAATATTCTATATACCAGCTTTTATATTTTAATAACTCTGCTTGAGGGTGATCTTTATTATAACCATGTGGCACATTTTTTAATTTTTCACCTTTTAAACAATAACTTTCTTTAAAAATAGGTTCATTTAAAATATTTTCAAATTCATCTCCATGTTCAACAATATATTTTCTAATCATTTCAGTTGCCTCTTTAAACATTCCTGTGAATAATCCCCCACCTAAAAATGTTTTATTATTTGCACCTATAAACAAATAATATCCTACAGGTATTGGCAATTTACCTTTTGGCCCTAAATGAGCTCTCAAAACAGGATTGTATGGTGATTTATCATGTGAAAAACGAGTATCTCTAACTTGTTTAAAAGTTAAATCTTTTGGTTTAAGATTTAAAATAGAACTATCAAATATTCCTATTTGATTTATTAGTTCTTGGATTATATTTTCAAATTCTTTATTAACTTCAATTCGTAACTCTTTATTTTCATGATACCAGTCACGATTATTATTGTTTTCTAATTCAATTAAATAGTTATATATTTTTTGATTACTAATCATAATATTGGTCTCCTAATAATTTTTAATTTGAGCAATTTCTTTAGAATTAAGTAAATTTTTGATTATCTCTTTACTTTCAATAGATGTTTTATAATTAGGTAAACTCATAAAACTTTCTGATAATTCATCTATGTATTCCATATCTATTTTACAATTTTCTAATATTTCATGGTCAAGTTGTTTTAATTTTGAATATTCAAGATTTCTAGGATCCAAACGATGTTGCTCAATTGCATATGATACTCTTTTAATACATGAACACATTCCTCCACCTAAACCACAGTACTCACTTAAAAACTTTGCCATTTTACTACGTGCTCGTGATAATTTTTTACGATAGTTTTCAGGTGATATTTCAAATATTTCACCCGCTATTTTACTATCAATTTTAAACATCGTTCCTACAATAAAAATACATCTAGTTTCAGGATCCAAACATTGAAGCATAACATTTGTACATGACATCTTTAATTCCTCTGCTAACTGCTCTTGATTTAAGCCAAGTAACAATTCTTCATTATCACTATGACCATAACGAATATCATTGCCATAAAAATCAAAATTTAAAGGTCTCATAGCAAACATTGACTTACGATAATCAATCAAATAATTTACTGCAATTCGATATACCCAAGTTTGATAATTACTATCTTTACGAAACGAAGATAAATTTGTCATAATTTTAATTAAAATATCTTGAGTAGCATCTTCACAATCAGCTATTGTTCCTAACATTCTTAGTGAAAGATTATACACAAAATCCTGCACTTCAATTAACAATTCTTCTAAAGCTTTATTATCACCTTGTGTTGCTTTAGTAATCATCATATTTATTTCTTTTTTATCCATATATATTTCCTCCTATCTAATTAGACGTTAAAATTATATTTTGTGACATATAAATTTAAACGACCCTAAACCAGGTCGCCTATATAAAATATTCATTTTCTCGAGGATTTGCTAACTTTACACTAAACGCTTTTGCAAACTCTTGATATTTTTTATTTTTATCCATGTTTTTAGCATGTTGAGGACAAATGCGAATACACCTAAAACATGCAATACAGTTATCATCAACAGTTCTACAATCAACTTTACTTATCGCATTAACAGGACATTCCTTAGCACACATTCCACATTGATTACATAATTCATTTGTATCAGGATGATATCCCCTACCTGTAACTCTTTCTTTATATGGATATTTACCTGGTATAGAAACAAATGAAAAATTATCATCCTTTATTTTCAAACGAACTAAACTGCCAAATAATTCATCTCGATATAAATCATCTCGATTAGGACGACCAACTTGTATATGTCCATAAGTATGTTCCCCAACTAGTGCTGCTCCAGCAATAGGAATAAATCCTCTTTCCTTAATGTTATTAAATAATTCTAATAGCGCATCATCATAGTGTCTATTACCATATGTAACTGTAATAACACATGGTGTATGATTCCCATGAAACGAATTCAAACGGTCAAGTGCTTCAGGTAAAATTCTTCCTGCATATACTGGAAATCCAAAAACAACAATATCATGTCGACTAAATACTATTTCAGGAATTGAATCTTTTAATGTCAAATCTATTTCACTCAAATCCCCTTCTAATCCACGTGCAATACTAACAGCTGATTTTTTTGAAGTATAGGTTGGTGAAAAATAAATTGCATATGTACGATCAATTTTCATAACTTTTCCTCCCATATTTTTATTATAAAACTAATTTTGTACTATAATTATATCACTTATTTTTATACTATTCATTAATTAGAGACAAGTATTATAATGATCAATAATTTAAATATTTTAATTTTTGAAAATATCCACATAAATAGAGCATTTACCAACAAAATAACTAAAAAACAATTTACAACAAATGAAAGCCCCTTATATAACGATTTATACAAAAAATACAGTGATATGCAAGAACAACACTTGAAATGAAGGATTTTTTCTATACTGTTAAACACCATAATATTTTATTTTTACTTAACTTATTAACATATGGTTTATCAAAGATTTATTACATAAATAATGCTTTAATACTCTTTACAAATCACACTTTTCAAAAGCAGAAAAGAAATGACAGTATTGAAGCAGCATGATATAATGTGCATAAAAATAAATTATAATATACTAGGAGGAAAGAGGAGAATGGACAGACCTATTACAACATTATTTATGTTAATGTCTGTTGATGGCAAAATCAGCACTGGTGCATCAGATAATTTAGATGTGGATAAGGACTTTCCTAAAATTATAGGAGTTAAAGAAGGATTGCATCAATATTATGAAATAGAACAAACAACAGATTTATGGTCACTTAATTCTGGAAGAGTACAAGCCAAAATCGGTATTAATGCAGCAGGTATGCCAAATAAAACACCTGTATCTTTTGTTGTAATTGATAATAAACATTTAAAAGAACATGGTATACGTTATTTTTGTGCTTTATCAAAACAATTTGTGTTAGTTACATCCAATAAAAATCATCCAGCATTTAAAATAGAAGAAGATAATCTCCATATCATATATCAAAATGAATTATCGTTAGAAGATGTTCTTACAAAACTCAAATCAGAATATAGTTGTAAGAGAATAACTATACAAACTGGTGGTACATTAAATGGACTATTTCTTCGTGAAAAACTGATAGATTATATTGACATTGTCATAGCTCCTATATTAATTGGTGGTAAAGATACATCCACCTTAATTGATGGAAAATCTTTATTGTCAGAAAGCGAATTATCAAAATTAGGAGTATTGAAATTGCAAGAATGTGTAATTTTGGAAAACTCATATCTTAGATTACGTTATGAAGTAATTCACTGACAGCTTCTTGATTGTGTGGAAAATAAGCTTAAAATTTCTCAAACTGACAGAATAAGTCGACCACACATCTGCAATTTGGTAAGCTTGCAAACCTTATAAGCCCTATTATCTAACAAAGAGAGCACTAGAAACTATAACCTAAAAATATCACATATTTATATAGTATATTCGCATTTGTACAGGACAGTTGATTTTATATTGACTGTTCTTTTTCATATAACTAACTTTTTATACAAGAACTAAAGGAAAAGCATGAAGAATATGATGTATCACAGTCAATGCTTTCAATTGCCTGTGATACCAGTAGTAGCTTATCTAACTACCATAAAGAACAGCAAAGCAAATGCCAATGAAAAATTGAAAGAAGAAATCAGAGCGTTTCAATCCACAAAAACTGCTATTCCTGCTGATTGATTACTTGATGGCTATAAAAAGACACTCAAAAATTTATGCTGTTTTTCTGTACAAAAACATTGTTCTAATCTTTTATGTAAAATCATTTTATCATTATTACATAGTAAAAATTTTCTTAATTCAATTAAATATCATTTATATTATTAGTAAATCAGATAACTTATTATCAAATCAATAACAATTTCCCTATTATATAGAAATTCCTAATGCTAAAAAACTGAACTTTAATAATAATAAAATAAGGTTTTCCTAATTAGGGAAAACCTATTTCAAGTGATTGATTATTTCATTAATACTTTCAAAATCCGATAATATTTTATATAGTTAGTGTCTATCATATTTTACATCCAAAAAATAATTTACTAATACGATTATGCCATAGTAGTAAGATCATCTTTTATCTTATTAAATGAGACAGCTATATTCAAACCATGATCACCTATTCTTTCAAAATCAATCAATGTTTCAGTATATAAAGCACTATGTTCAACTGTACATATCTTATTACGAAGACGTTTTAATTGATTGACTGAAAATTCATGAGTAGTAACATCAATACTATTTTCAATAATATCTACTTTTTCAACAATATTATGGAGTTCTTCACGATTTAAAACATTTAATTCTTTCAATATATTACCTGTTAAATCATTCATAATTTTAATTTCATTAATAGCTTCGTCTGAAAAACTTTCACCTTCTTCATGAAGTATTTTTGCTCTTTTTGCTATATTTATTGCATGATCACCAACCCTTTCTAAATCTCCAGCTGTCTTTAAAAACAAACCAATTGATTTAGATTCCTCAATTGAAAAATCTGAAGAAATTGTATTAGTAGTAAACTGAATTATTTCTTTATTTAAATAATCAATATATTTTTCATCTTTCAATATTTTATGATGAATTTCCTCATCATAATTAACCATTAATTCAAATGATCTTTGAACATTTTTTTGTACAACACTTAACATATTTTGAGTTTCATTAAATAATTGTGTATTTGCAATAGCACTTATTCCAATACGATAATCATTAGTAAAAATGCTATTATCTAAATATTTAACTGATAATTTATCTTCAAGTCCTTCTTTTTCAGGAAGAATTTTATATGCTAACTGAACTAACCTTACACCAAATGGTAGAAGCAGTATTGTTGTTACGACATTAAACACAGTATGTACATTTGCAATTTGAGCAGGAATATTTTCAGGTGTTAATGCTTGCATCAATTGAGCAAATGGGAAAATCAAACTAATTGTTACAAAAATAATAGTTCCAATAATATTAAATGATAAATGAATAATAGTCGTTCTTTTAGCATTTCTACCTGTACCAATACTAGCTAAAACAGCTGTGATACAAGTACCAATATTTTGCCCAAATAATACATATATTGCTGATGGTAATGTAATTACACCACTTTTAGCAAGAGCTTGTAAAATTCCAACTGATGCAGAAGAACTTTGTATAATAGCAGTAAATACTGCACCTACTAAAATACCAATCAAAGGATTTTCAAAAGTACTAACAATATTAACAAACTCTGGTGAACTTCTAAGCGGTGACATAGCAGTCGACATCATTTCCATTCCCATAAACAAGATACCAAGTCCAGCAATAATAGTACCAAATGCATCTAATTTTTTACTCTTAAAAAAGACAATTAAAGCCACACCAGCAAATGCAATTACAGGTGCTAATGCAGTAATATCAATAGCAATTAATTGACCTGTAATCGTAGTTCCAATATTAGCTCCCATTATTACCCAAACAGCATTTTCTAATCTCATTAATCCTGCATTGACAAAGCCAACTGTCATAACAGTAGTAGCTGATGATGATTGGATTACAGCTGTAATTATAGCTCCAACTCCGACACCTAAAAAGCGATTAGTAGTAAGCTTTTCTAAAATACTTTTCATCTTATTTCCAGCAGCTAACTCTAAACCGTTTGACATCATTGTCATTCCATACAAGAATAATGCCAAACCACCAAACATAGTAAATAAATCAGTAAGTTTCATTTTTGTCCCCCTATTAAATGGTTTATTTTATGTCCAAGGTAAATTTAACATAAAATTTGTAGTATGCAAATACAATTAACAAACTCTTAACTTTTCTATTTTTATTTTGGATTTATTAAACTTAAATATACATTTATCTTGACATTTTAA
Organism: Thomasclavelia cocleata; assembly: GCF_900102365.1. Lineage (GTDB taxonomy): Bacteria > Bacillota_I > Bacilli_A > Erysipelotrichales > Coprobacillaceae > Thomasclavelia > Thomasclavelia cocleata. The sequence goes on from NZ_FOIN01000015.1 coordinate 14,191, forward strand.
TAAAACTAACTACTATTATTTATAGACAGTTCATTTGTACCATCCTGTCTATAAACAAAACTAGGGCTATGCTTTTTTGTATTGTTTTTAAGCAGGCTTTTTAGTGAGCCTGCTTTTTTATTTTGATGGTATAGAAGGAGGAAAAATGTATTATTTAAAAACTGAACAAAGTTTTGATAGTGCCCATTTTTTACATGGATACCATGGTAAATGTGCTAATATTCATGGCCATCGTTGGAAAATTGTGGCAACTATAAAAAATGAAAAACTACTTGACGATCCCCAAAATAAGTCTATGGTAATTGATTTTGGTGATCTAAAAGCTGATCTTAAAGTAATTACTGATAATTTTGATCATGCTTTAATTATTGAAGATGGTAGTTTATCTAAAAGACTATACCAGGCATTAATTGATGAAAATTTTAAAATTATTAATTTACCATTTAGACCAACAGCAGAAAATTTAGCAAAATACATCTATGACAGACTAGCTAAAAAATACAACGTTGATTATATTGAAGTATATGAAACACCAAATAATTGCGCTAGTTATCGAGGTTAATTATGAACAAATATAAAGTTATTGAAAAATTTATTAGTATAAATGGTGAAGGTAGTCGAGCAGGTCAATTATCTGCATTTATTCGCTTTAACTATTGTAATTTAAACTGTAGTTATTGTGATACTAAATATGCAAACACAGTTGATGCTTCTTATGAATTATTAACTGAACAAGATATTTTAGATTATCTAAATGACAACAATGTTATTAATGTAACATTAACAGGTGGTGAACCTTTGATTCAAGATAATATTGATATCCTAATTAATTTATTATTAGAAAATAACTATAGTGTTGAAATTGAAACTAATGGTAGTATTGACATTAAACCTTTTATTAATAAAAAACGTCCTATTTTCACATTAGACTATAAAACACCTAGTAGTAATATGGAAAATAAAATGTATTTAAATAATTATCAATATCTCACTAAAAACGATGTTGTTAAGTTTGTTGTTGGTAACTATGATGATTTAAATAAAACTAAAGAAATAATTAATACATATGATCTAACTAATCATGCCAAAGTATATCTTAGTCCTGTCTTTGGTATGATTGAACCAAGTACAATTGTTGATTATATGATCAAACATCAAATGAATGATGTCTATATGCAATTACAAATGCATAAATTCATTTGGGATGTTAATCAAAGAGGTGTCTAAAATGATAGATACTAAAAAAATTGAAAAACATATTTATGGGATTCTTGAAGCCCTAGGAGATGATCCAAATCGTGAAGGACTAAAAGATACCCCAAAAAGAGTAGCAAAAATGTATGAAGAAGTTTTTGCTGGTATGAATTACACTAATCAACAAATTGCAGAAATGTTTAACAAAACATTTGAAGATGACTTAGACTTTGCTAATCAAGAAGTAGTTGTAATTAAAGATATAGATATTTTTAGTTACTGTGAACATCACCTTGCTTTAATGTATGACATGAAAGTTACAGTAGCCTATATCCCTTGTAATAAAGTAATTGGACTTAGCAAAATCGCAAGAATTGCTGATATGGCCGCTAGGCGCTTACAACTCCAGGAACGTATTGGAACTGATATCGCTGAAATTATTAGTTTAGTGACTGGCTCTAAAGATATAGCAGTTATTATCAAAGGCAAACATAGCTGTATGTCATCTCGTGGAATTAAAAAAGTTAATAGTACTACTATCACTAGTATTTTAACTGGTCGTTTTGAAACTGATAGTAAGTTACAAATTTATTTACGTTAGGAGAATAAAATGAAAGCATTAGTATTATTTAGTGGTGGGATAGACTCTACAACCGCCTTAGCTTTAGCAATCGACCAATACAAAAATGAAAATGTAATTGCCTTATCAATTAGTTATGGTCAAAAACACACTAAAGAAATTGAAGCAGCTAAAAAAATTGCTCAATACTACCAAGTTGAACATCTTTATCTAGATTTAGCAAAAATCTTTACATACAGTAACTGTTCACTATTACAACATTCAGATAATGAAATTCCTCATGAATCCTATGATAAACAACTAACCAAAACAGAAGGTACACCAGTTTCAACCTATGTTCCATTCAGAAATGGCTTATTTTTATCTAGTGCTGCCAGCATTGCCTTATCTAAAAACTGTAATGTTATCTACTATGGCGCCCATGGTGACGATGCTGCGGGTTGTGCTTACCCTGATTGTAGTGAAATATTTAATAATGCTATGAATCAGGCCATTTATGAAGGTAGTGGACATCAGCTAGAAATTAAAGCACCATTTGTAGAAATGACTAAAGCTGATATCATTAAAATCGGTTTATCACTGAATGTTCCATATGAATTAACATGGTCTTGTTATGAAGGAAATGAACATCCTTGTGGTAGTTGTGGTACATGCATAGATAGACAAAAAGCTTTTTTAAAAAATGGTATTAAAGATCCATTATTAGGAGAATAAAAATGAGTGAAAATTTAACTTTATTAGGTAATAAAAACACTATATATAAAGATGATTATGCCCCAGAAGTATTAGAGACATTTGATAACAAACACCTAGAAAATGATTATTTTGTGAAATTTAACTGTCCAGAATTTACAAGTCTTTGCCCAATTACTGGACAACCAGATTTTGCAACCATATATATTAGTTATGTCCCTAATAAAAAAATGATAGAAAGCAAATCATTAAAATTATATTTATTTAGTTTTAGAAATCATGGTGATTTTCATGAAGATTGTATGAATATAATTATGAAAGATTTAATTAAATTAATGGATCCTAAATATATTGAAGTTTGGGGAAAGTTTACACCTCGTGGTGGAATTTCTATTGATCCTTATTGTAATTATGGTATGCCAAATACAAAATGGGAAGAAATTGCTTTCAATCGTTTGGCTAACCATGATTTATACCCTGAAAAAATTGATAATCGCTAAAAAGGATGTTGTATATATTTAAAACATCCTTTTTTTAAATAAATTGTCCTTTAGAAAACCCTAAATAAATTATACTATTAGTTATTTCTTCATAATTAGATAAAGCTTTTTTAGAAAAAATTCTCATCAAAACAATAACATCTAAATTTCTACTTGATAAAGCATCATTATCATGATTTCCTATCAATACTACATTAGACATTGCCTTCCAATTTCCAGCTCGATAATAAAAATCCACTAAATCAGGTGCACAAGTAAATACTCCAAAATCAAGATTATCCTCCATCCATTTTGTTGCTCTTGCAACAATTTTACAACCTAATCCCTGTCCTTGAAATGATGGTAAAGTTGCTACACAACTTAATCCACCTATTTGATATAATTTGTCTTTAATAATTACTTGTAATCGAATAACTGCAGCATAACTAACAATTCTACTATCAATCATTACATAGAAGGATTGCACTACTAAATCACTATCATGTGCTTCAGAATCATTTGCACTTGGCCAAATATCTTGTAATAAATCATTAATTTGCTTTTTTATTTTTAATGATGCCTGCTGATACAAAACAGTTTCAATTTTTATCATAGCTCTAATAACAAACTAGTTAATTCAATAATCGTATCAGCAAGATAGTCAGCCCGATTTCCCTTTAACTCTTCTAAACTACCATAACCATATAATACCCCTACACAAGGTAAATCGTTTTCATGAGCTCCAATAATATCATATCTACGATCACCTACCATTATTGCTTTAGAAGCATCAATATGATTAGCTTTTAAAACATATTTAATTACATCTGCTTTTTTTTCACGTCCATTAAACTCACTGCCACCAATAAAATCAAAATATTTATCTAAATCAAAATATTCAATTATTTGTTTAGCAAACTTTTCTGGTTTTGAAGTAGCAACCAGCAAAATTTTACCAGCATCTTTTAATTTTTGTAAACATTCAGGTATCCCCTCATAAACTTTATTATCAAAAATCCCTTCAGTAGCAAAATATTCACGATATTTATTTACAGCCTCATTAGCTTTATCATCATCAAAACCATAAAACTCTTTAAATGAATCTCGTAATGGCGGTCCAATATAAGGTAACAAATCATTTAAACTATCAACATTAATACCATAATAATTTAAAGCATATCGTACTGATTTAGTAATTCCCATCATTGGATCAGTTAGTGTCCCATCTAAGTCAAATAAAATATATTTTCTTTCCATAAAAGCCTCCAATTAACTATATTTTAACTATTTATATATTCTTTAGCAAGAATATATACTCTTTTATCTGTTGATATTAATAAATGTTCTTTATCAATAATAGATACTCCCTCTATCTCTTCATCCAATTTTTTATCATTATTTAAATCAACTACTTTATTATGATTAATATCATAAAGATATAACTCTTCATTATTAAATAATACAACATAATCCAAACTACAATAAGTACCTAAAATATAGATATAATCCATTTCACACTTGTTTCCATTAATGACATTAGTAAATACTATCTTATTACCTATATCATAAATATTAACTAAAGTTCCTTCTAAAGGCACATTATCTAATGGTGTAACTGTATCCTTTAAAACATCTAATAATATTCCATCATTACCATCATATGTAATCACTGTATTTTCATCAATAAAAGTAATACAATTACTATGCATATAAGGATTAATATTAGTAACCTCATTACTATTTCCTGTTTCGATATTATAATTCACCCATGCCTGATCATTTTTATTAATTAAAATATTAATTTGATTTGGTGAAATGATAGGATTTAGTGATATATGATCATTAGTAATATATTCTAGCTCACCAGTAACTAAATCTACTTTTGCTAAATCGTATTTACGATCCATATCAATACAAACATAAATTTTATTATCAACAATTCTTGGCAATACATCAATTATACATCCTTGATAATCAAAACCTAAAATTCGATTATTGTATCTAACATATTTAAATGAATAATTCTCTCCCTCAATATTTCCTTGGTATTGATTAATTGAACATGCCACTAATTTATCATTCTCTAAAACATAAACCTCATTATAAAAATAGTTATCATCAACAACACCAATAAATCCGTCTTCAACGTACCAACTACCTTTACCTTGCTTTAAAACAATTGTATCCCCATTTATACCATCTAGCAAATCTCTTGAATCTGTAATACTAACATTATTACCAAAACATTCATTTATCCATATTCTAAATGATTCTGATAATGCATATGTAATTCCTATTGATGAAGTTGTTATTATTATAATAACTAATACCATTGCTAAAATATATTTGATTCTTATTTCTCTTTTTTTCTTAGAGATTCTAAAATCATTAGCTAGTATTGTTTCTTTCCAGATAGAAGGTGTTTTTATTTTATCAAATTCATCAAATTTATTCATAAAAATCATCTCCTAACTTTTTCTTCAATAATTTACGTCCCCGAACTAATTGGGATTTAATAGTATTTATATTCTCACTCAAAATAGCAGCAACTTCATTAATTGAATATCCCTCATAATAATATAAATACAAAACATTTCGATATTTACTTGCAAGTTTCATGACTAATGGTAAAACAACTAATTTTTCATCTTCTCTACCAATAATAATCTCATCAATATTAATATTTCTTTTCCAAAATTGTTTTTGATAATCTTTACATTCATTAATAGTCACTCTAATAAGCCATGCTTTTATATGCTCCTGATTATCAAACTTTTTTTTACAACAATAAAGCTTCATAAAAACATTTTGATAACAATCTTTAGCATCATCAATATTTTTTACATTCATAATGGCAATTCTTGTAACCATATCACTATATTGTTCTATTATCAATTCATATTCTACTCTTTCCATATTCTCATGCCTTTCCACTATTAATACGAATCAATTACATGTTTAGTTGCAAATATTTCTATTTTCTACCCTTATAAAAAATTGCCTATTAAAATAACTGTTAACATAAATAATCACTTTCTTTTTAAATACAAAATCTAACTCAAGTTTATATTTCTTTTAAAAAACTAATTAAACTTTTTTATTATTTAATATTAAAAAGCTATAACTATCTGTTTAAACTTCATAGTTATAGTCTTTGTTTAAATTTAAAATAAACTAGCTTGTAGAATTCCTGAAGATATCTTTACTGGCTGTGGTTTAATTCTTAAAATACTTTTAAAATTATCTTTACTCAACCAAAACTTCATCTGCTCATTAGTAATAATCAGTGGCATTCGCTGATGAATCAGTTTCATGCTTTCATTAGCCAAAGTAGTTATAATCGTCATTTCTATCTGATTTTCAACAACTCGATAAATTCCAGCTAATAACATAATTCTATTCTCTTTATCAATAAATTTAAATTTATGTTTATGCTGATCCCATCCATAAAAACCACTAACAGGAATAATACAACGATGATTTAAAACTTCATTCTTAAACATGACTTTTTCTAATAATGTTTCACTTCGAGCATTAATAACCAGCTTATTATCAAATGTTTTAAATCCCCACTTTGCTCTTTTTAAATCCAATCCGTTATCACAGCTTACTATAATAGGTACCTCATTGCCAGGATAATAATCTTTAGCAATTAATAATTCACGCTCAAATTCATAATCAACACATTTTTCTAATTCCATTAGTGCTTTTAATTCTAAAAAATATCGTCCACACATAAGTACTCTCCATTTTTTTAACAATATATTATTTATTATAACAAAAACAATCTATTTCATGATCATTAACTATTCCAACTGCCTGCAAATAAGAATATATTGTTACTGATCCTACAAAACTCATTCCTCTTTTTTTTAAATCATTAGAAATATCATCTGATAATTTAGAAGTTGTTTTGAAAATATTATCTATATTTTTTATAACTTTATGATTACTAAATCCCCATAGATATTTAGAAAAACTACCAAATTCATCTTGAATTTCGATAAAAATCTTTGCATTTTTTATTGCTGCATTAATTTTAAGTTTATTTCTAACTATTTCCTTATTATTTAATAGTTCTTCTATCTTTCTTTGATCATACTTAGCAATCTTAATTACATCAAAATTATCAAATGCTTTTTTAAAAGCCTCACGTTTTTTTAAAATAGTTATCCATGAAAGCCCAGCTTGAAATGTTTCCAACAAAAACATTTCATATAATTTTTTATCATCATAAACTGGAATTCCCCATTCATGATCATGATAATCTTTATATATATCTGATTTTTCATCTACCCAGCTACACCTTTTTACCATTATTTTCTCCTTCTATAAAATAATCTTATGAAACTATCTCTAATTTATCATTAATTACCCTGATTAAAAACTCACTGTTATTTTCAAACTTATTATTATTAAATGGATATGAAGGCATTATATCATTATCCATCTTAACATAAATCTCATAAATGCATCCTTCATTAATCTTAGTGTCTACAGTACATTTAGTTGAAATAATACTCTTTTTCTTATTTCTATTTCCAAAATAAGTTCCATATGTATCATAGTCATTTACATTAAAATATTCACCTATATCAAAATCTTTATTATTTGATTTTAACACCTGATTAGACTTATAAACTTTATTATTTAAAGGATTTTGATAAGCTATTTTATATGTGAAATCACTGGTTTGTGCACTATAAACTGTATTACTAATACTTAATTCCTGATAATAAATTTCATCCTTTATATCATTAATAACAATATAATTACGATATTGATCTTGTTCCTTAAACAAATAAACTTCTACTTTTGCTAATTCCTCTTTATTTTCATTGTAACTAATAAAACTCTTATGATCTAATGCATTTTCACTATCAAATATTATATTTTTGCTATCTGAATCATACTGATGATACATAGCAGCAGAAACAAATGTTATAACTAGACATAAAATAATAGTAATAAAAGAATATAGCAATCCTAATTTTAATGTACTAATTTTGATATTAGTAAATTTTAAATTATTAATTTTAAGAATATCTTTTTTTATCATTATTAATTGCCTTATTTTTAATATAAAGCACATTACTGTAATTAAAATTATGAATAATGATAATCGTAAATCCATTACATATGCGATTAAAATAGTTAAAAATTCTAATAAATAACATAAAATAAATCTTCTAACATAACGATTATTATTTAATAATTTTCTAAATCCAAAAACCATCAAAAATATTCTTACTATACCAATAAAAATAATTAAACCATTAAAATAATCACTATAAAAAGGCGTTGCACATAATACCAAATTAACCATATTAATAATTAAAAACAAGTATGCAAAATAATATGAATATTTTAATCCATCATTAATATTTTTAATAAGTCTAATTCCAGCATAAAAGAATAGCCCTGATAAAGTTATACTTATATATGATATCCATCCTACCTCAATAATAAAAAAAGAAAGAATAAAACTAGTAATTATATATTTAAATACTTTATTAATAATTATATCTGTTTCATTGTTCATAATCATCTCTCCCTATTTATTTTAATTATAACATAACTAATAATCTAATTTAATCAATAATAAATGAATATCATATTTTTTAATCAAAAATTTCAATACTAAACCCTCATAGTAAATAAATTATATAATTTCTATTAAAATATTAACTACTTATTTTACAATTTTTTTAATCGAAAATCTATTTACTTTTATAAAAAATAAATCCCTTAAAATATTTTTTATAGAGTATTTCTATAATATTACTTTAAGAGATTTTATTAATAATAAGTGTTTTTATTAAACTATTGCAATACTAGCACTAGCATAACCTACCACAGTATTAACTAGACTTAAACCACTTGCACTTGCAGTTAAAACAAGTAAAATTCTATTACCAGTTTGTACTGGAATAGATAATCCAGTCAATGTTCCTTTAGAAATTGATCCTATTGATAAAACACCTGTTAATGCTGGTGTTAAACTCACTAATGAAGAAGCTATTGCTGTAAATGTGTTATTTGGTGTAGATGATTGATACAATTGTGCATTAATCGTTACAGTAGAACCAATTAACGATAATGCTGCTGTAGTTGAAAAATAAACATTAATAGCTGTTATAGTTCCATCTCTAGGAAGAGTAAAAGCAAAGTTAGTTAAAGTTCCTGCAGGATTAGTCAAATCAATTGTATTACCTACTATAGATAATCCTTCACCTGAACTTCCAAATCCTAAATAGGCTGGTGTTCCAATTAATCCTCCAGCAATTGTTGTCAAAGTAATTGGTAATCCTGAGGCATAAGGAATAATAGAGGTACTTCCTGCTGGTCCTGTTGGTCCTGTCGCTCCATTAGCTCCTGTATTTCCAGTTGCTCCTGTTGGCCCTGTTGCTCCATCGGCTCCCGTACTTCCAGTTGCTCCTGTTGGCCCTGTTGCTCCATCGGCTCCTGTA
>NZ_FOIN01000015.1:24741-54971 GCF_900102365.1 Thomasclavelia cocleata
GTTGCTCCTGTCGGTCCTGTTGCTCCATCAGCTCCTGTACTTCCTGTTGCCCCTGTTGGCCCCTTTGGACATCTTATAATAATCGGGGCTTTACAACGACAATAAGGACAACATATACATCCATTATAATTACAATATCTCATTTTTTCACCTCCTTTATCTAATATTAATATATGTACTTTCCATAATAGTTACTAAGGCATTAATCTCAAAAAAGTAAAAACTCTTTAGTTTCCTAAAGAGTTTTTACTAATCCTATTAAAATATAGTTTATTGTGTAAATAAGCATGATCATTTGGTTTACACTTTCCAGCCAATTCATTATAGTGTTCAGCTGTTTCATAATTACTCAATTTATCATAACATAAACATAATTGCATATATGGTATATAGTTGTAACAATCTGGTGATACAAATGCTCCTGATGTATCATCTCGCTCACAAGATAAAGCTACTGCACTCCAATAAATTGATTGTTCATATTGTTTTAATTCAAAAAAGTATTTACCTAAATCACAACATACTTCAGCACGTGGAAGATCATAACATAGACTTTTTAATAACCAGGATATAGCTTCTTGCATATCCCCTATGTTATGATAACAATATCCTAAAAATTGACATGCTGAAATATTATTTTCTACCCAACCTCTTTTTGTATTTAAAAATCTTTTAAATTCAGCTATTGCTTCATGATATAACTGATGATAAAACAACTCTCGAGCATAATAAAAAATTTCTCTAGGTGTGAAAACTATACCTTGATTTAACTTTTCTCTAAATATTCTTAAATTACGATTTGCATCACTACTTTTTATTTTACTATGAGTTATTGCAATATCACTATAAAGAATCTTACCTCTTGGACTTATTACTTCATGAATAAATCCCTCCCATTTAAAATTATCTTTTCTTCTTAATAATCTTTCACGATAATAAGTAAAAGTTGGTTTGTTGTTATGATCAAATTCAGCATTATACTTTAACATAACAACAGAAGTGTCATTAGATAAAGTTTTCTTTAAATTAATCAAATCCTCTCGATTTTCTTCACTAATAATATCATCTGCATCTAGCCACATACAATAATCCATTGTAGCCTTTGAAAAAGAATAATTACGGGCTTTTGCAAAATCATCACACCATACAAAATCATATACCTTATCAGTATACTTCAAAGCTATTTTTTTAGTCTGATCAGTTGATCCTGTATCTACAATAATTATTTCATCAGCTATACCTTCAACTGATTTTAACGCTCGCTCTAATACATCTTCTTCATCTTTTACAATCATACATAAACTAATTGTTATCATATATTTCACCAATATAATATATGCTATTTATAACAAAATGTGAATTCCAAATAACCTTAAACAATATTAATAATAAAAGATGTTCTAATTAAAGAACATCTTTTATTATACGATTTTAGTAGAACAATCTTCTAGATTAATTACTTCATCAACAATTGGTAAATAAAAATCTGGTTCATGACTAACTAGAATAACACTTCCTTTATAATTTTTTAAAGCACTTTGTAAAGATTCTTTAGCATCAACATCTAAATGATTAGTTGGTTCATCAAGAACTAAAACATTTGCTTCACGATTCATAATTTTGCATAATCTTACTTTAGCATTTTCACCACCTGATAATACTTTCATCAAAGATTCAATATGATCAGTAGTTAAACCACATTTTGCTAACATCGCTCTTATTTCACCATTATTTCGATCTGGAAACTCTTCCCATAAATAATCTAGTGCTTTTTTAGACGAAGCTACCTCTTCTTGTTCAAAAAAACCTATTTCTACAAATGGATCTTTTTCTACTTTACCACCATATGCTTTTTGCATTCCAATTAAAGTTTTAAGTAGAGTAGTTTTCCCTAAACCATTAACACCTTTGATTGCAATCTTTTTATTTCTTTCAAAAACAAGATTCATTGGTTTAGTTAATGGAGTATCATAACCAATCACTAAATCTTTGCACTCAAACAATACTTTTCCTGGGGTTCTAGCTTCAAGAAAAGAAAAAACGGGTTTAACTTTTTCTTTCGGTTTTGAAATCAAATTCATTTTATCTAATTTCTTTTGCCTAGAACTAGCCATATTTCTAGTAGCTACACGAGCTTTATTTCGAGCAATAAAATCTTCTAAATCCGCAATTTCTTTTTGTTGTTTTTGATAATCAGCTACTTGCTGACGTTTTTTTAATTCTACTTGTTGCAAATAATAATCATAATCACCTTTATAACGAGTTAATATACCATCTTCTAAATGATAAATAACATTAATAACCTTATTCAAAAAACTTACATCATGACTAACTAAAATAAATGCATTCTCATAATTCTGTAAAAAACTTATTAACCAACTAATATGATTTTCATCTAAATAATTCGTTGGCTCATCAAGAATTAAAATCATTGGATTCTCTAACAATAACTTAGTTAATAAAACTTTAGAACGTTGTCCTCCAGATAAAGCATCTACAGGTTTATCCAAACCAATATCATTTAATCCTAATCCTCCTGCCACTTCTTTTATCTTAACATCAATCGTATAAAAACCACCATGATCTAAAATCTCTTGAATTTCACCAACTTCTTCCATTAATTTATTTATTGTCTTATCATCACAATCAGCCATTTGCTCATACATTGATAACATTTCTTGTTCTAAATCATAGTAATATTTAAACGCATCTTGCAATACTTCATAAATAGTTTGTCCTGGCTTTAATACTGTATGTTGATCTAAGTACCCAGTTGTAATTCTTTTACACCACTCAATTTTACCTGAATCTGGAGCAAGTTTCCCTGTAATAATATTTAAAAAGGTTGATTTCCCTTCACCATTTGCTCCAACAAGACCAATATGCTCCCCATTCAACAATCTAAAACTTGCATTTTCTAAAATTGTTCGTCCCCCAAAATCATGACTAACATTTTCTACATTTAATATACTCATCTTCTACCTCACAATAAAAAGAAGAAACTAATCTTCTTTAATCTTGTATATTATTATACATTAAAATTCTTTACTGTCGAGTCTATTCATTTGAGTTTTAAAATATATGAAAAAATAACAATTAATAAAGGAATCCATTATGTTTTTATTTAATAAACAAAGTAATCTGAATAATTCTTTTGTATATAGTATTAGGAGGTATTTTCTATGTCAAAACAATTTTGTAATGATTTTAAAAATGATGTTCTATTCAAGTATTTATTATATGATGACTTAGATCCTGACTGTATCTTTATGCTAAAACTCTTTATCGAAAATATCCTTAATATTAAATGTCATCAAATCACTGTCCTTAATCCTGATCTTAACCCTAAATATGTAAATGATAAAGATATGGTTCTTGATATTAAGGTAAAGACTACTAATGGTGATATCATTGATATTGAAATGCAGAACTCTACCTTTTCCAAGAGCCATTACTACCGTTTCCAGCAGTATGGCGCTACTTTACTTGCATCACAAAAAGAAAAGGGAAAGGATTATACAGAAACAGCACATCCAGTATATCAGATCATCTTTATTGATGATATTGATAAGGATAATCTGAAACTTATTGATACATACAGAAGTATCAACGATGAAGGAATGGTAGAAAAGTATAATCTTACAACCAGAAGCTATGTCCAACTGCCATATATAAATATTATCAGGAAACAGAAAGGACTAAAAAGGATGACAGGGATAGAAGTGGCACTGTATATATTCAAAAACGGAATAGATAATGATATAATTGGTTTAACAGACCAGGGAGTGATAAATATCATGAAAAAGAAGTTAGAAAAGTTTAATGAAGAAGCAGAGTTAAGAGATATGTATTATAAAAGAGATTTAAACAGGGCAGCAAATAAATCAGAAAAACAGGAAATATATGAAAAAGGAAAAGCTGAAGGAAGGATTGAAGGCGAATTAAAAAGAACTGTTGATCTAATTGAAGCAAGATATGGGATAAGAGAAGAAGAATGGGTATTATCACTGAATATTAAGCAGTTAAAAACAATTGACAAAATAATTTTTAAAGAAGAAGAGTATCAAATGTTTAAACAGTTAATAGAAAAGATAAGTGAATAGTAAATGTTATTAGAATTAAGCAAATTTATTATTGATAAGAAAGTGATGAAAGAAATGTAAAATTACCACTTCGCTTTCTTTTTTCTATAACTATATTTTAGTTTTAAAATATGGATATGTACTATATTTGAAGCAATTTTATCTCAATACTAATCTTTTTATACTTGATATATATTTTTAATTTTTATAATGTGATATAAAACAATTGACTTACTTCATAAAAAAACAATGAGAACCAAGACTAAACTTTCAACAAAAACGCATTTAGAAATAGAAAGTCGTGTGTATCAAAAAAATAGCCAAGATGAGATCATCTAGACTTCGCCTATTTAATTATTTTTATATAATTGCTCTAATTAAGTTTTAGTATTTAACTGTAAAACCTTTGTTCTTTTATATAAAAACATTTATAATATCATTAGGAGGTTCGTTATGTTTAAATATGGTATATTAAGTACTGCATCAATTATTGATCGTTTTGTTGCAGGAATAAGAGAAAGCAAAGATGGTCATGTTCAAGCTCTAGCTTCAAGGACTTTAGATAACGCCAAAAAGGCTGCTAAAAGATTAGATATTAATAATTATTATGGTAGCTATGAAGAATTATATAAAGATAATGATATTGATATTATTTATATCCCTACTGTTAATGGATATCACTATCGTGATTGTAAAAACGCTTTAAAACATCATAAACATGTCATTGTTGAAAAACCTTTTACTTTATCAATTCAGGATGCTAAAGAATTATTTGATTTAGCAAAAAATAATAATTGTTTTTTAATGGAGGCACAAAAAGCAGTTTTTTTACCATCAACTAATAAAGTTAAGCAATTAATTGATGATAAAATAATTGGTGAATTGAAATATATAGAATTTAAAGCAGGATTTCCAGGACAATATGATTACGATCATTGGATGTACAATTTATCTTTAGGTGGTGGAACCCTTAATGCTAGTGCAACCTATACGATTGAATATCTACAATTTTTATTCAATCAGCCTCATCTTCAAATTGATGGCAGTTGTATAAAGAGTCCAACAGGTACAGATGAAATTTGTAGTTTCCAATTAAAAGTAAACAATTCTATTTTAGTTTCATCAACTATTGCGATGAATGTAAACTTAATAAATGAAGCTGTATTTTATGGTGAACTAGGTTATATTGTTGTTCCATACTATTGGAAATCAAATCAATTAGATTTATATCTTTATAATGGTGATTATCAACATTTTGATTTTTCTTATCAAAGTGAATTTGTATATGAAATTGAGCATGTTCATAATTGTTTAAAAAACAATCTGATCGAAAGTCCCATTATGAATAAAGAAAAAACATTTGAAACAATTGAATTAGTCAATCAGTTACAACAAAAATGGCAATAAGAGGTACTATTGTACCTCTTATTCTTTACTTAGCACCATTTCAAATACTTATCTTCTACTTCATAATAAAAAAAGATAATTTTCTTTAAACTGAATATGACTAACTAATTTTCTTAGAATTTTAATGAGCATTATTCATGGGGCCATGATACAATATAATTATCAGTTTAACTAAACCCCTAAAAAAGCAAAAAAAGATATATACTTTCTGTCCAATAAAAAATACTATAATAATAATTTATTTCAATAAAAAATCAATTCTAGTATCAATCAATTTTGTAAAACCACTTATTAAAGCCTCCATCACAAGAAACGGAGAAATGCCCTTGAATAGAAAATATCATTTAGATATTTTTATACTTATTATATTATTGACTGTTATTCTTTTTAACAAATAACTTTAAAATAAATCTTTTTATTCATAAAATCAATAATATTGACATGATATATACCATTTCTTCTTTGCAAAAAATAATTAGTCATTATAACATATTTTTGATAATTATCTTTAATTCGTTCTAAAGGTTTATATTCCCTGTTCTCAGTTTCCTTACCTAATCCAATAGTATAAACAACTTGAACATATGAGTAATTCATATCTCTACTAAACAAAATGAAATCACATTCTAGCTTTCCAATTCTTCCAACACCGATAGAACAATCAAGTCTTTTTACATAAATAAAAACGATATTTTCAGGCATAATCCATAATTCATTTGATTATTAGTATTTAAAGCATAGTAAAAACTTAAATCAGTTAGATAATATTTTTTCTCCTTGTATTTCTTTTTTTGATTTCATATCATATAAATAATCTTTACATCTAAAAGTGCCTTAATATATTTTTAACAGTTGTTTTTGTTATAGATATACCATTTTTTAAGATTTTACAATTCTATTTATACTAATCGGTAAAGCGGAATTATTGATCACAAAATTTTTAACCACTTCAAATACATCATGTTCTTTTACTTTAACTCTTTAACAAATATCCTTTTCAAATATTTCCTCTACAGCCTTTGTTCTTTTATCTCTAATTTCATCAATATATACTTCAATCGGGTTTGAATTTATTTCTTTTCCATAATATTTTTTTCATATTCACATATCCTTCATAACTTAATGTAAATATTCCAGGTTCTAAATAATGACCCATAAATTTTGTCATTAATTCACCACTTAGTAAATATTAGTTAGAACCTGTAATAAAAATTGAATAATCCCATTTAAAACTTCCTCAAATTATATTACATTTTGTATTTCATCAATAAAAAAATATTTTATGCCTTTATGATTTTTCTAATTGAACAGCCTCTTTAATTCTCTTGTATTTCCTTTTATCTAAATCAATATAAATTATATTCTCTTTGTCAACTCCATTATCTAAAATCTCATCAATAATGGATAACATCAAAGATGATTTTCCACAACCATGTATACTAGTCATCACTTTAATGATATCATTTTCACCCTAAAGTGCTCTTACTTCTCAGATGTTTTTCCCTTTTGTATAATTTCATGTTTATCATTAATTCTATTACGATAAAAAAATAATATATTATCAATACTGATACTTATTATTTTTAAATTTTAGTATTGATAAATTATATAATATGTATTAAATCGTTTATTTTCTATACTATTCTTAATACACATTTCATTATATTATAATTCAGCAACTCTCTTATTATTGACAACTTTCACAAAAAAACTCATTATTCCATGTTTATCCCATGTCATAATGAGGGCTATATCAAATTTAAATTTATTTATTTTTCATATGTGAGAAATTCTTGCAGTTTATTTTGATTGAGTCGACATTAAAATTCCCCTTTATTTATCGTATTTTTTTGAATTTATGTATCGTGACGAAAGTTTGATTTTTTCATTTTGACCACACTTTTTCATGTGTCAAATTTTTGGGTTTTATAGAAAGCTTTTTGGATTGCTTTTCTTTGATCTTCTAAATCAGGGTGTGTATAGATTTGCATAGTGGTGGAAATTTGTGAATGACGCATCATCTTCATTGTAACAACGTCACTTACACCATTTTTCACAAGTGTTGTCACAAACGTATGACGAAGCATATAATAATGAAAATGAAAACCTAATTCATGAGATACTTTAGATACTCTTGCATTAAATGAAGAAGGACTCATATACCAACCATCTTCTTGGCAAATAACTATTTCATGAGGATTGACTTCAAACCACTGCTTCAATACTTCTTGTAATAGTTTTGGAAAAACAATAGTCGCTTTAGAAGTTTCACTTTTTAACTTGTCTTTCGTATAGTAGTTTTTTCTTCTTAATCCTCCGTAAACAAGTTCTCGACCAATTTTAATCGTTTCATTTACAAAGTCAAAATCACTCTTTTCTAAAGCAAATGCTTCTCCAATATGTAATCCACAATAATGAGAAATATACATCGCAACAACATACGCTTTATTATTGAACTCAAATCCTTTACGACTATACTTACTTTTTGAAAGAACACCATTAACAAGATTTATAAACTCTTCATCCGTAATTGTTTTCTTCTTTTCCTCTTTTTCTTTGCTTTCATCATTCACTGGAATAAGCTTCACATTAATTAAAGGATTATCATAAATATACTGACAACGTAAAGCATACTAAAGTGTTGCGAAAATCACTTTCTTTGCATTCACTGCAGTTGTATGTGATTTATTCTTCTCTAACTCATTAAAATAATCCTGTAATTGTTTATACTTGATAAAGCGAATCTTCATTCTACCAATGGAGTTTTCAATATAATTCTTCATTGTATTTTCATAATAAACAATCGTATTATATCCACGCACTTGTTTGCCTTCATATTCCATGTATTCATAATAAACTTCATTCAATATATTTTTAAAAACCATTATATTTTGTTGTGATATATACAAATAATGACTAACCAAGTATTTATTTCTTAATTAGTCGTTTTTACTTATTCATCATGTTGTAATTTAAATATTGTCTTTTGTGCTTCAATTTCAGCTCTTAATTCTTCATCAGTAGGTAAGTATAGTTTATATTTACTTGCAAATAACTGCTCATTTCCTTTTAAAACAGAATAACGAGCAATATCTTCATCTGTTTCTGAACATAAAATAATACCAATTGTAGGGTTATCTCCTTCTGTACGTTTTAATTCATCATACATACGAACATACATATCCATTTGTCCTACATCTTGATGTGTTACTTTTTCAGTTTTCAAATCAATTAGTACAAAACATTTTAAATAGTAGTTATAGAAAACCAAATCAATAAAGTAATCCTGTTTCTCAGTATGAATATGTTGTTGTCTAGCAACAAAGGCATATCCTTTACCAAGTTCCATTAAGAATTTTTGAAGATTACTAATAATACTTGATTCAAGTTGTGTTTCAGTAAATGAAGTATCAGTTGATAAAGATAAGAATTCTGCAATCACAGGATTTTTAATAAACTCTAACTTATCATATTTACTATTACCTGTAAGTTGTTTCATTTCTTCAATTACTGGTTCTTTTACTTGGGATTTTAGTAAACGATAATAATATTGTGATGAAATATTGCGTTGCAAGGTTCTAACACTCCAAGTTTGTTCGATAGCTTCTTTTTCATACCAATTACGTGCTTTATCATCTTTTACTTGTATTAGAGTCCGATAATGTGTCCAACTAAGCAATGGAGCAGATTTTCCACTCAGTGAGTGGAAAATGTTTGGATACATTTTATAAAAAGAATAAAAACTATAAAGATTTGTTTTTGTGTATCCTTTACCATACTCATTTGTAAGTTCTTTTGATAATTTTCTGATAAGTGTTATCCCATATTCAGCACGATCTTCACCTTTTAGTTCTTCTTCAGCTATTCTATATCCTATCAACCAGTTTCGATAAACTAAAGCCGTATTAATTGCTTGATACGCTTGTTTTTGAGATAAATCAATAATATTCTTTAAATCAGAAACAATATCATCTGATTCATTAAATTCAATCAATCCTTTTGCACTTATTAAATTATCATTCATCTATTTTATGCTCCTTTCATTTTCTACTATTTAACATTTGATTTCGTATTTAATTATACCATAATTTTTAAGTCAAATTTAATTAGAAACGGCTCTTGTGAGATTTTTTTTGATTATAGAAACATTAATTCCTTTTATTTCGTTATGTAACCATTATATATTCGTTATATCAAAAATATTATTATTTGTAAAAATAGCTATTAATATTTTACAATTTGTTATTATCATATAGTTATAGTTGCAAATTGTTATATATAATGATTAGTTTAACAATTTGTAAGAAAGGAGGACAAAATGAACAAGAAATTAAATCGTTTAAAGAGTGTTAGACAAGGATATGGATTAAAAATTGAACAAGTATGTAGGTGGTTATCGCACACCAAGATTGGAAACAATGAAAATACTATCTGATTACTATCATAAAAGTATTAATGAATTATTTTTAGAAACAAGCGATGATTATTTTGAACGAGTTAAAAATGCTGACGCAAGATGATGTAGCAAGTTTATTAAACATTCATCGAACACAAGTATCTATACTAAGACAAGTAGGAATTTTAAAAGCCATTAAAACAGGTAGAAACTATATGTTTTCACAAGAAACTATCAAAGACTTCCAACATGATTATGCAGGTTATAATGTAAGTAATGCTGAAAATGCTAGACAAAGTTATCTTGCGGTTAATGGAAACCATGAATAGTGATTATGAATGCAACAAACCATTTCTTATGAATTTTATGGCTTTGATTCACGATAAAGAATTAACACCAACGAATAGAGAAGTTTTTTCTAAGATTTATTCTTTAACTAGAAATGATGAACATGTTTGTTATGCAAGTGATCGATATCTTGCTGATGATCTTCATGTATCTGCTAGCACAATTCAAAAAAGCATTAACAAACTCAAATCATTAGGATATATCAAAATCAAGCATCAAAAGTCAGAAAGTGGTTATGGTGCGCCGAAACGAATGATATTTATTCAAGATCATAAACTTATTTATAATGGTAATCAATGATGATAGCCATAGTCATAGATTACAATATACCTCATCAATGATTACCACATCCTTTATTATTCATTACCAAATATATATATAGTAATAAACAAGAAGAATAAATATATAAAGAAGTATTACCACCCGACAGGAACATAAAAAAATAAAAGCATTACATGAGATGTCTTACTGTTTTAGCAAGCAACGTATTTGATACACCAAATACACATTTAGGGAATATCCCTAAAACCCAAAGGAGATGAAATTTTGAGAAGAAGAAACAATCGAATTGTCATTCATGTCAGTGATGACGAATTAGAAACTATTAATTTTAATGCAGAAGTATTAAAGTTATCAAGAGAAAAATATATTAGAGAAACATTAAATAAAACTGATTTTATTGTTCCACCACCTATTGATTATCGTTATTTCATCAATGAATTTAATCGTATAGGAAATAATTTAAATCAATTAGTTAAGCAAGTACATGCAACAAATAACATTCATGAAGATGATTTATTAAAAGTGATACAAGAATTTAAAACAAAAGTAAGTGAATTAAATAAGATTATTTTATATGGCAGTAACGAAAACATTAACAGTTAGAAAAAGATATGATCAGGTAATTGATTATGTTGTTGATACAAACAAAACAAATCCATTAAACAACAACAATAATTATGTTTCTAATAATCAGAAAACCAACAAACAAGAACTTGTTACTTGTATCAATTGTTTTGATGATAATCCACATCATTCCTTGATTGCAACCAAGAAAGTATTTCATGATGATAAAGAGATAGTGTGTTTTCATGCAATACAATCCTTTTTACCTAATGAATTATCTATTGAATTGTGTCATCAAATTGGAATAGAACTTGCTCAAAAAGTATGGGGAGATCGATTTGAAGTTGTTGTCGCAACACATACAGATAAACCTCATTTACACAATCACTTTGTTATTAATGCAACTTCTTTTGTAGATGGAAAACGTTATTGTAATACCAAAGCAGATATGAATCATTTAAAAGATGTATCTGATGAACTATGTAGAAAATATCATTTATCTGTTATTGAAGAACATTCTTATTCAAAATCAATTACACATAAACAATATCATCACAACAAATCACTACGTTCAATAATTAAAAATGATATTGATATAGCCATTCAAAATAGTGTTACACTTACTGAATTCTATCGAACATTAGAAAATGAAGGATATGAAATTACGTTTAAAAATACCGATATATCATTAAAACATATCAACGCAAAACGACCAGTTCGTTTAAAAAATCTTGGAGATAATTATGATATTGAGACAATTAAACAACGAATTATTTCACATCCTATCCAAGATTATCAACAACAAAACTATTTTGATAAGCATAAATTTGATATTCTACCATTCTGGTTACTATTTAATGTTAAAAACAACGAACTTACAAGATTACAAAAATACTATCTAAGTTATTTATATAAATTTGGTGTCATACCAAAGAAACATCCAGTAAAACTCACAAAGGAAATGAAGCAAGATGTGAAGTATCTAGACATGATTTGCGAACATACAAAGTTTATCCTAACAAGTAATTTCACCACTTTAGAGCAAGTAAAAGATTACAAAGAAAAGCAATATTCAAAGATACAAGAACTAGAGAACAAGAAACGATTAATTAGAAACAAGACTAGAAGATGCAAAGATTTATCACTAAAACAACAATACCAAGAGGAAGCCAAATCACTTACACCACTTATTAAATCATTAAGACATGATATAAAAACATGTGACGCCATTATCAATAGAACAAGTATTCTTGTTCAACAAAAAGAAAAACCAAGCAAAGACTATACTAGGTAATCCATGCTTGGTGGATACATATCGAACATCATCATTTATGATAGCAGTTTCACTTATTAAAACACACATATTTTAACATTACTTTTTGCCAAGTCAAAAATTTCAATGCTTCTATGTATACTCCTCAAATCAATATCTTTAAATGATTTAATTCCATTATAAAAATTCTCTAATAGAATACTTTTTCGCAAATATTGATCATATTTTTCTACAATAAAAGTAGTGTGATCTCTTAGTGTTTTTAAAGAGTTTTTAAGTTCATTCTTTCTTTCAGGGCAATTATCATTACAAAATAGCACAATCTTTTTCTCAACTTCTACAACTAATTCTTTCAATTTACGAAAAGCCTCTTGAAAAGCAATACGAAAATCCGCTTTATTTTTGATTAATATGATAAATTCCATATATAAATAGTCGATTACAGCAACCACGTCATTAAATTGATTATTATTAAATAAGTATGAGCCTGAATGTGCGTATTTATGTCGGGCATCAACCATTGAATTATACGATTGAATTTCATCACTACTCTTTGAATATATAAATTTGAAATCACTTAATAAATCTTGCTTTAATCGCTTTTCAATCTCATTATATTTCACATTTGGTGAAAATTTATCACTATTTACTTTACTATTAATAAATTTATTCAAACAGTCGTTTTCATGTCTATCTTTTTCTATTAATTCATAATATAAACTTTTCACTAATTGTTCTGATAAAGTATATGCATCAATTAAAACAGTTCTTTCAAACATTCTACAACATGTTTCAAGTGATATAAAATCTATGCTATTTTCTTGAGCAAATAATCTATATTTTTCTCTTTTTTCAGACATGCTTTCGTTTATATTATTTAAATAATCAATTTGATTCTTTAATTGACTAAATCTCGTTTCAAAATCTAAATCATATATTTGCATTTAACTTACCATAGAATCTTTTTACAAATTTCAAAACGCAACTCAATAGCCTGAATTGTTCCTGTACTTACACTAAATGGATTGGATTCTATTCCTTCAATTGCTTTTCTAATCGTATCACTCATTACTTTTTTATACCTAAATTTTATTTTTTCTAGTTCATTAATTGAATCTAAATTTTCAATTATCAATCCTACCATGGCTTCCAATATTGAAATATTCAAATTACCTGTAAATTGAAATCCTACTTCCTCATTTCCTTCTACCCTTCTACATATTTCATTTTTTGATTCAAATATTTTATAAATCAATTCAATTGCATTTTCAAATTTTTCAAAGTAGTCCTCAGTAATTTCAGAATCTCTGTTTTCTTCACAAAATTGATTAAGTATATTTATAATTCCAGATTCCTTTAATTCAAACTCCTTATTAAAAATTTGCTTCATTACATAAACTCTTAAAAACGCTTCAACATGTATATCTTTTTTTATACTTTGTGAGGAAAACAAATCAGTGAATTTATTATTTTTATCTGCAAATTTGTATAAAGAGGACATAAATTTACCATATGCCAATGATTTTCTAATTTGCATTGGATTTAATTTTTCTGACCCTGTATTTATACGTTCAAATATCAGATATTTTGAATTGTAATTATCGGGTTCTAATTGTTTGAATTCTATTAAAGGTATTGTACTTCTTTTAATGATACGCTGATATTCAGGATCAAGATCATTAAAACTTTTACCCGCAATCTCTTTTGAAACTTTTTTTGACAATTTTGCTGGTGATAAACGTTTCCCATCTTTTTTCCCTGACCATGGATACCCTTTCACATAATTCACTAATGTAGTCAATCTCTGGTATCCATCTACTAATTCATATTCGCTATTACCTACTTCTAGCATAAATAATGGTGGTATTGGTAGACCTAATAAAATAGATTCAATTAATCTAGAACACCTTAAAGAATTTCACACAAATTCTCTTTGCATATCTGGCTTTTTTATTTCATGATTTTCATACATATCAATTAATTCTCCAAATGACCGATTACTAACCCAATGTTTAATATTATATTTGTTTAGTGATTGATTTTGTTTTTCATCATCAAATATTTGTGTGATTTATTCTAATATTTCATCATCAATTTTTTCATATTTTTTATATAATTTTTCTAGTAATTCATCCTCGCTTCTTGCTTCTATTTCTATGGTATTCACAATTTTTTCCGATTCAATTTTTAAAATCCTATTTCCTAAAGATTCAATATATACCTTCATACTTTCCCCTCTTTCCTACATTTTTCTACTAAAATATCATCTATATTATACTTTTTTTCATCTTCAGCAACCATATACTGATTTACATTACTTTCCATCGGATATTTAAACGCTTTTTTCAATCTCTCATAGATCAAGCCACCTAAATCCTCTATTACTTTTTGCATAAAACTTGGTTCGTTAAACATCTTCACAAAGAATTGATCATTCTGTTCATAACGTGCTGCTGCTTTTTCTGGGAAATCTCTTTCAAAAAGTAACATAAATGTTTTCTTATCATTATTTGCAGCATAACTTTGCCATTGTTCTTCTGAAGCATAATCATTTTCTATTTGCATTAATACCTTATCCATTTCAGTAAACTGAGTACCAAAAATTGTATTAATTTTATCTATTAATACCGTTAATGGATCTTTTTTAATTTCTTTTCTACCAGCTTCTCCTTTGATTGGTGTAAAACCTTCAGCACTACCTTCTAAGGTTATACTCCCTTCAAAATCTTTTTCTAATTTATAATATTCTAGAAGAATTTTATCATCTAAATCAACAGGTTCTACTCCATTCTTAGGTAATTGTGTTAATAAGAATTTTGCATAAATTGAAAACTTATGAATATCTTTATCAAACATACGAGTCACTTGGGTTACAAAAGCATAAATTCTGTTAAATCTTGCTAAAGTAGATTTAAATAAATCTCTTTTCTCTTGATTTAAATCATTATATCTTTGCAATGCAGGTGTAATCTTACTTTGTAACCTTCCCATGTCATTACTCTTTTGATTATTTGAATAAAATATTTCTGCAAATTGTTCAACTTCTATTTCTCTATATACTTGATATTGATCAAGTGTATTTTTTATATCATAAATGACATTTGGATCAGTTTCCTCAGTTAAAACAGTTTCTTCGTAATATGGTTCAAATGATTTTTTAATATCTTCTGCACTATTTACAAAATCCAATACAAAAGTATCTTGTTTACCTCTAGCAGTTCTATTTAATCTAGATAATGTTTGAACGGCTTTTACACCTGATAATTTCTTATCTACAAACATTGTATGTAATAAAGGTTCATCAAAACCAGTTTGATATTTTTCTGCAACAATTAACATTCCATATTCATCTGTATGGAAAGCAGCAGGTAACGATTTTTCCTTAATTGTTTCACCATTTTTATTTTTGTTTATTGATTCCTCAGTATATGATGTACCTTCATCCATCACTTCTCCAGAGAATGCAACCAATACTTCTAAATCATCAAAACCTTTTTCTTTAATTTGTCGTTTAAATTCATTTACATAGCGAACTGCATGTAGTCTTGATGGAGTAACAACCATCGCCTTTGCTTTACCACCAATTTTATGCATAGTCACATTACGGAAATGCTCTAACATAATACTTGTTTTCTGTGAAATATTATGTGGATGTAATGTTTCATATTTCTTGATTGCTTTAACTCCTGAAGTTGTTTCCAGTTCTGGATCATCAGAAATGTTTTTAATAATCTTATAATACATGTTGTACGTCATATAATTTTTAAGCACATCAAGAATGAATCCTTCTTCTATTGCCTGTTTCATTGAATAAATATGGAATGGGTGATATTCACCATTTTCATCTTTAGAACCAAATAAATTCAATGTTCTTCCTTTAGGGGTTGCAGTAAACGCAAAGAATGATAAATTATCTTGTTTACCTTGTGCAGCCAATTCATCTAACAATTTATCTTCATCATCTTTACATGTTATTTCATCTTCGTATTCCAATTTAGCATATTCTTCTAATACTTTTTCAGTATCTGCTAATGCTCGTTTTAATTTCTTAGCTGAATCTCCACTTTGTGAGGAATGTGCTTCATCAATAATAACTGCAAAGCGTTTATTACCAGAATGAACTTGATTGTAAATAACAGGGAATTTTTGTAGTGTTGTAATAATGATTCCTGCGCCATCTTCAATAGCTTCTTTCAGTTGCTGTGCATTTTTATCAACTTTAACCACTATACCTTGAACATGATCAAATTGATAAACCGTATTTTGTAATTGACTATCTAATACTTTTCTATCAGTAACAATAATAACAGATTGAAATATCTTTTCATCATCATAATTATGTAACCCCGATAATCTATGTGCCAACCATGCAATTGAATTAGATTTTCCACTTCCTGCACTATGCTGAATCAAATAATTATTACCTGCGCCATTTTTCTTTACATCATCTAACAATTCTGTAACAACATCTAATTGGTGAAATCGTGGAAATATCATTCTTTCAGATTTTATATTTCCTTGTTCATCAAATTCTTGTTGAAGATGCATATACTTATGTAAGATTTCAAGTAAACGATCTTTGCATAACACTCTTTCCCATAAATATGATGTATCATATCCATCTTCATTAATTGGATTCCCTTTTCCACCAACTCTACCTGCTCCATTACTTCCTTGGTTGAATGGTAGGAAATATGTTTTTGTACCTTCAAGTCGAGTAGTCATATAAACATTAGTTAAATCAACAGCAAAATGCACTAATACACGATTCTTAAATTCAAAAATGGTATCTTTGCTTGCTCTATCAAACTTATACTGAGCAATTGCATTTGTAATGCTTTGTCCTGTAAATTGACACTTTAATTCCATTGAAACAACTGGAATACCATTTATAAACAATACAATATCAATACTATTTTCATTTAATAGCGAATAATGTAATTGTCTTGTACAATGTAAGATATTTGCCTCATATTGCATCAAACTCGTTTCATTAATACTTGTTTCAGGTTTCCAGAAAACAGCTTTAAAAGTTATACCTCTATCTTTAAAACCATAACGCAATACTTTTAATAAGCCATTCATTTTTACTTCACGATCAAATCTGGTAACAATTTGCTTTTCAGCATCATTACCATAAATAGTTTTATACTTTTCCCAGTTTCTTTCTTGACTTGTTTTAATGAATTCAACAAAAGTATCACAACCTAATCCTAGTTTTCTATCAAACTTCTTAGGGCTACCTTTTTTATACCCTCCTTTAGTTGCAAGATATTCCTCTATATCTTTTTCCAGTTGTATTTCTTTAATAGTTAAATCAGACATGATTACACCTCACTTTTTATTTTCTCTATTGCGTTCTTAATATTATCAATTAAACTCTTATATCTTTCGCTTAACAAATCTCCATAAGTTATTGGCAATAATTCTTCTGCTTCGTCAATATCAAAAAACGTTATTTTAGATGAAATTACGAAATTGTATTCTTTTTTTATTGAAAAATAAGTCTCAAGAACACTCTTCTCTATAAATCCTTCTTTTGAAAATTGCATAACTATTTCTAAAGTTTCAAATGGTAAAGTTTGTAAATTTCGAACAACTTTGTTTTCTGAATCAGTTTTATCAAAATCAACTTTTAGAACAATAAATTCTTTCACAATTTACTTATCATTCACCAGTTTCAAATTATCTAAACATTCAATATATGTGTTTATCAACAGCACTTTTGCAGTATTTCTTGAATTTTCTTCACGTTTTATTTTTCTATCATCTATTTCATTATATGAAATAAAATAAATTATTAAGGCAACTACTGCACTTGTAGCAATCCCTAAAATGTCATTATTCAAATTGGATACTGTTAATCCAATTTTACTTGGAATGTTAAAAAGATCAAACAAGATATATAGGCAAAAA
Organism: Thomasclavelia cocleata; assembly: GCF_900102365.1. GTDB lineage: Bacteria > Bacillota_I > Bacilli_A > Erysipelotrichales > Coprobacillaceae > Thomasclavelia > Thomasclavelia cocleata. The sequence continues at coordinate 43,010 of NZ_FOIN01000015.1, forward strand.
CCAACTATTAAAAACATAACTATATTTTTATATTTCTTCTTCATTCTTTAATCGCCTGCTTTTTCGGATTTTCTCACCCTTTTACAAATTGTTGCATAAATACAATCATTTCTATTATTTGTTTCTGTAATTTCAAAGCCAAACTTTTGATAAAAATGATGCAATCTATCTTTATGATTATTGTCCACTATCGATAATTCTCCCCTGATTTCTTGGTAATTACTGCTTTCTGCGTAGTTAAGTAGTTCTTCCATCATCATTGAACCAATGCCTTTATTTATATATTTCAATTACTAAATTCTGATATATCTCCGATTTTCAAATAATTTTCATTAACATATTTAAGAACTGTCATTGTAGCAATACGTTTTTCTCTGTCAAACACTTTAATATATAATGTTGTTTCATAATCATCCAATTTTAGATGAATATTCATTTTTCTATTAAATAATATATTCGAAACGTCCATTTATTCTACTTCCCTTTTCCCAGTAACACATTCGTATATTAAAGATTTTTTATAAGCTTCAACTTTTTCAATTTTTACTTCTTTCAACTTAATTGTTTTTTCTATTTCATTACATTTTTTATCAAGAAAATCAGCAATACTTGTTTGTTCTTCTAACTTAGGTAAATATAGTTTTATGTTGCGAGCAATATCTAAACTTATTCTAATTCTAGTTGTTCCTTTTGATTCTAACTCACATTCAACCATACCATATGTATTTAAACAATATAATACAAACCTTTTATCAACTTTAATTTCATTTGGAGAAAAGCGAATTGCATCAGCAGCAACTACATATTCATCATATAAATCATCTAATATGCATGCTCTACCTGCTGGCATCATTTTCGCAATTGCTATATCTCCTTTTAGTGCTGTATGTCTTTTTAATTGTAAATGTTTATCCCTCGTTATAAACTTCAATTTTTCTGTATAATGATTATATTTTTTTATATTAGTTAATTGTACTATTGGAACACCCTCATCAACATACTCCTCATTTTTCATGTCCGATCCAAAAGGCCCATCAACCATCGAATATTTCTTTGAAGAACATAATTGAGATAATTTGTATTTCTTCCAATCCTTTGGTATTTCATCTATCCATTTTAATTCACTTTTTACCATATTGACTTTTTTATTTAAACCTTTTGTTATCGTTATTTCAATAAGCGAATCTTTATATTCGTTTAGCTTTTCAATTTCTTCTTTTTCTTTTGCAATCATTCTATCAATCTTCTCACATTTATCATCAAGATAGTTTGCAATACTTTGTTGTTGTGTTAGATTTGGAAACGGAATATATATTTTTTTCATACTAGACCACTTTGTTGACCATAAATCGTTAACTATTCCATTACCCCATTTATAAAATTCATCTGCAAATAATTCTGAACGAAAAACATAATTATAATATTGATTAATCATATGATCTCTAGGTTTTAATACAGTATTTATCAACGAGCAAGAACCATCATAATTTGAAATTCCACACGACCCTCTCCTATCAGAGCGACTATTAATGACAAAATCATTCTTTCTAATTAACTTACGATTGTCATTATCATTTGATTTTGCAGCACTTTCCAATTGAAGAACAATTCCATTTTTAGTAACTGACAATGGTTCATAATCTTTATCACTTACTTTTATGTTTCTTTCATCATAAATATTTCCTATTTTTATTAATTTCCAATCCTTTGGTATCTCTCCAATCCATTCAATACCACTATCTTTCATTTCTCTCATAAATCAAAAATCTCCTTTAAACTACCATCTAATTCCTGTTCAAGTTCTAAGATTTCCTTCATGATTTCTTCAGATGGTCTAGGTGGTACATATTTATAGAAATATCTTGTGAATGGAATTTCATATCCAACTTTTGATTTCTTTTCATCAATCCAAGCATCAGAAACAAATGGTAATACTTCTCTATCAAAGTATTCTTGTATGTCTTCTTTTAAAGGAACATTTTCAGTATCTCTTAATGAAGAATCTGGTTGTGCTCTACCTTTCTTTAAAATAAGATTTCCTTCTTCATCTTTTAATGGTCTTTCAACTGTAATTTTTGTGTATCCAAAATCTTCATTATCAAATATTTTACTAATTTCACTTTCTTTAAAATCACCATAAATTTGTGTAATTTCATTAATATAGTGTTCTGGAATATCATTACGTTTATTCCCTAATGATTTTCTTCTCTTTTCATATAATCCGTTTGCATTAATAAGTTGCACCTTTCCTTCTCGGACTGTACCTTGTTTTTTATTTGATAGCACCCAGATATAAGTAGCAATACCAGTGTTATAGAAAATATCATTTGGTAACGCAACAATTGCTTCTAATAAATCATTTTCTAAAATGTATCTTCTAATTTCAGATGGACCACTTCCTGCATCTCCTGTAAATAATGGTGATCCATTATGAATAATCGCAATTCTACTTCCACCTTGACTAGGTTCTTTCATTTTTGAAATAGCAGTTAAAAGGAATAACATTTGACCATCCCCTGCAGCAGGTAATCCTGGTCCAAATCTTCCAGCAAAACCTTTTTTAGATTCTTTTAAAACTGCTTCTTTCTCATTTTTCCATTCTCTTCCAAAAGGTGGATTTGAAATAATATAATCAAATGTTTGCCCAGTAAATTTATCATCAGATAAAGTATTACCTTTTTTAATAAAATCTGCATCATTTTCTTTAATCAGCATATCTGCTTTACAAATTGCGAAAGTTTGATCGTTGATTTCTTGTCCAAAAGGAATTAATTTACTTGTATCATTTAATTCATTTAAATATTCTTCCGCAACACTTAACATACCACCTGTTCCACATGCAGGGTCATAAATTGTTTTCGCTACATTAGAATCAGCTAGTTGTTGATTTTCGTTATTAAATAAAATATTTACCATAAGTCTAATAACTTCTCTAGGTGTATAGTGTTGTCCTGCATCTTCATTATGAGCTTCTGAGAATCTTCTAATAATTTCTTCAAAGATATATCCCATTTCTAAATTTGAAACAACATCAGGATGTAAATTTGCTCTAGGTGTAGTAAATTCTTTAATTACTAAATATAATATTCCATTCTCTGCCATTTTTGTAATATGGTTATCAAATCTAAAGTTATCGTAAATATCTAACACATTTTGAGAAAATCCATTCAAAAAATCTCTAAAGTTAATTTCGATATTGTCTGGATCATCAAGTAATTTCTCAAAAGTATATTTGCTTGTATTATAAAATTGGTGTTTAGAAACTTGACGTAATAACACATCCTTCATAGGAACATTTTTTACTGTTTTATACTTTTCAACTACTTTTTCTTTTGTATCTGCTAATATACAATCAAATCTTCTTAACACAGTTAATGGAAGAATGATTTCTCCATATTCATGTGGTTTATAGACTCCTGTTAATTTATCTGCTATAGCCCAGATTAATGCTGCTTTTTCACTTACGTTAGCACTTAAACTCATTTGTATTCCCTCCATTTGTAAAAGTCATTTTTTCTCCATTTGGTAAAGTGAAAGTCTGTTCATATGTCATCCCTAATACATTAGCAATCAATATAAATTCTTCATCAGAGATAGAATCTCTTTTTAATTTACCATTGAGATTTTGTGGAGTTTGACCAGTGCGTCTAGCTAACTCAGCTATACTAATATTCAATTTTGCACAAATCATCCTAATTTTATCTGCACTTGGCATAAAACAACCTCCTAGCTCTTATAATTATAAACTTTTTAGTTTATATTAACAATATATTTTTAGTTATATTACTTAATTTATATCAGTTTATAAACTTTTTAGTTTATATAATAGAATTTCATAAAAAAACCAGCATATTCCTACACTGAGTTCTCATTACTATTCATAAATTAATTCATTTAATATAACTTCATTTACACAAACTTTAATGTTATTCATTTCTTGTACCCATAACATTTGGTCTTGTGCTTTTAGTACTTCTGTTATATTTCTTTGTTTCTTGTATTGGTCTACAAGTCTGTCATACATATTACTTGCTTGTATATCTATTTGCTCAAGATAATCAAACAATGTACCTTTTGCCATTAAAAGAACATATTCATCTGGATGATACATCTTCATGTATTCTATCTTTTTCGTACCAAAATAATCTAATTCTTTTACATTTACATGTAAATCTGGGTATAAAATACCACCAACTTCTATATAGTCTAGTTTTTTCATATTCAAATTCCCCTCTATTTATCGTACTTTTTTGATGTCGATCCGACTTGTAACGACATATAGTTTTTCTACTTATTTTTCATATGTGGAAAACCACAACCAAAAGCATTTTAAATGCTTCTTTAGCAAATACTGAATGAGGTTTATTAGCTGGCATTACCAATGTCTCACCTTGTTTTAAAATAAATTCTTCACCATTCACAACAAATTTCCCAATTCCTTGTAAAACTGTACCCATGGTTCATCACCAGATGAACCATGGGTTCCAATTTCTTCACCTTTATCAAAAGAAAATACAGTAATACTTAAAGCCTCATTTTGAGCTAAAGTTTTACTAACTACTTGTCCTGTTTGAACTTCTACTTGACTAGCTAAAGTAATAATTTGTTCATGAGGAATATTTTTAATATATGTACTATTCATATTAAGCCTCCTATTTTATATCTATATTATACAATAACCTTAAAAAATTATAGCTAAAGACTAAATCTAATATAAATATTCTAAGTGTGCTCCCTCATATTATCATCAACAATCTCTGCTAGTTATAGAAGCATAAAAAGCTACTGATAAAATAACAATGCCACCTACTAATTCTCTCACCCCTAAAGTTTCTTTCAACAAAATATATGCAAATACAATACTATATACTGTCTCCATTCCAGATATAATTCCTGCTGTTTGAACTTTTACCTTTTTTAAACTACTTACATAAATACTATGAGCTAATGCTGTACAAATAATTCCTAAAAATATAAGTGCTAATAAATCTGTAGCGTTTGGTACCGCTTTAACAATAAATAAAGCTGGAAACAAAGTAATTGCTGCTATCCCTTGTTCATATAAACAAATTATTCTTCCTGAATATCTATTAGAAAAATAACGGTTCATTAAACATAAAACAGCATAACTTAACGAACCCATCAAACCTATGATAATTGCTAAAGTTACTTGATTATCTAAAGTAAATTCAGGAATTGTAATTAATATTCCTAAAAATATAATTAATGCTAGAATAATATCTTTTATTCTTAATTTTTCTTTATATATAATTGGTTCTAAAAAAGTAACAAACAGTGGAAATGTAGAAAAAGTAATTGTTCCAATTGCAACTGTAGACATTTGAATAGTTTGTAAAAAAGTAAACCAGTGAATTGCCATTATAACCCCAGCTATTATCATTAACGCATAATCCCGCTTATTAGCTAAAAATATTTTTTCTTTTTTTACTAAAATAATTATTAATAAAAAAATTGAAGAAAAAAATACACGACCAAATGTAACTATAACAGCAGGAAGTGAAACAAATTTACCAATTATACCTGCTAACCCAAATAACATTACTGCTAAATGTAATAAAAAAATTTCTTTATTCTTCATATTACTACTCCATTCATTATAATTACTACCTAACTTTTATAATACGATATAATAAACTGCATTTCTACTATAACAATAATTTGAGTTTCACGATTCATATAAGACAGCAGATTTCTTAATCATGACATACCCATCATAATTTAAAAATCTTGGCAATATTTACCAAGATCAATCACTAAACATTAAATCACATATATAATAATACATAAAAAATGAAATACACTTCCTAATAAAATCCATAGATGCCAAATACTATGCATATAACGATACTTATTTTGAAGTCCATAGAATATCGTACCTACTGTATATGCAATCCCACCAAGTACAAGCAATATAATACCACTATATCCTATAGCTAAAGGTAATAAATTAAATTTAAAAATAATACACCAGCCCATTGCTAAATAACAGATCATTGAAAACTTTTCGTTGCTTTCAATATCAATTGCATTTAAAACAATACCCAAAATTGTACATCCCCATACTACAGAAAAAATTGTCCAAGCCCAAAATGAATCTATCGGCCTAATTGAGCATAAAACAATTGGTGTATATGTTCCTGCAATTAAAACAAAAATTGAACAATGATCCATGATTTGGAACACCTTTTTACTTTTTGTATTTGGTGATAACCCATGATAAATACTACTCATAGTATATAAAAGAATCATCGAAACACCATATATTATCCCTGAAGCTATTCCATAACCATTTCCTCTAATCGCCCCAAATACAATACACAGCACTAATACAGCTATTCCAAAAGCTCCACCAACAATGTGAGTAACCATATTAAATATTTCTTCACCTCGTGTATAATCTGGTAATACACGATCATCTAATTTTGTCCTCTTCATTAAATCACCCCAATTCATAATTATGAATCATATTTTAAATTAATGTCTAATTAAATTTATCATCTTTTTATTGGTTATATTCTACTCTCTAAATTATTTTATATCAATAATAATTATTATACTGTATAACCTAAAAGAGGCAATATCTAAATCAGATATGCCTCAATAAATTTTCTATTCAAATATATTTATACTTCCTTCAACTTCTGTTAAAGCACCTGGTATCAATTCACATCCAAGAATAAACTGATCAGGAATCTCAGTGTTATTTACAATTTTAAATTCACTTATTTGACGATATCCAAACTTTCCATAATAATTTGGATCCCCAACTAAAAACACAGCTTTATAACCTATCCTTAAAGCTTCTTTATGTGCATATTTTATTAAAGCTCCACCTATCCCATTATTTCGATTCTCTAATTTCACACATAATGGTGCTACAAGCAATCCTAAATAATCACCATTATTTGTATCAATAACTTGGTGAGTCATCATGATATGACCAATTAACTCGTTTTCATTTTCACAAACAAATTCGAGTTCAGGAATAAAATTATCACTATCACGTAATTTTAATACAAAATCTTGTTCATTACCATCTGATACCTTTGCTGTTTCAAATGCTATTTTTACTAATTGATAAATATTTTGATAATCTTTTACATCAGCTAATCTAAATTTCAATTTCTTTCTCCAATTTTATAATATTACTTTTTTCATTAAATAATTATTAATATTTACTCCATCTAATTCAACAGTTTGCTCTTTAACTACTTTATAACCTCTTTTTTCAAAGAAGGGTTTGGCAGTAATTGAAGAATGAACTGTCAACTCTTTTATTTCTTTGTTGTAATTCTCTAATTTATCACAAAGTAGTGTTGCTATATGTCTTCGCTGATAATTTTTATGAACATATAAATGATCTAAGTAACCATTTTTATCAATATTTCCATATCCAACAATTTTATTATTTTCAATAGCTACAATTGTATACAATGAATAAAAAAAATTATCTTGTTTTAGAAGAACATTTCGGCGATTAGACCATACCCTAATTTGCTCATCATTATAATCATATTTATTTATTATTGTAATTGTTTCATAAAACAATTCACAAATTTCTTTTAAATCAGAAGACTGGTATTCTCTAAATTTCATTTTTCTTACCACTAACAATAATTTTATATATTTTACTTTTTACCATTGCAATATCTTCATTACATAATAATGGTAATAAATCTATTAAATCTTCTTTATCATAATCCCACCATTTTAATTCTTCCAATAATTCTATCATTTCATCATCAAAACGCTTTTTTATTACACGTGCAGGATTCCCCCCAACAACACAGTAAGCAGGAACATCTTTTGTTACAACAGAATAGGCAGCAATAATTGCTCCATTTTGAATTTTAACGCCTGGCATAATTACACTTTCACGTCCAATCCAAACATCATTACCTACTATAATATCCCCTTTACGTGGCAATTGCTGTAAATGAGGTGGTGTCTTATCTTTCCATACCCCTCCAAATACATTAAAAGGGTATGTTGAAATACTACTTATTCGATGATTTGCACTTCCCATAATAAATTTCGTTCCACAAGCAATTGAACAAAATTTACCAATAATTAATTTATCTCCAAATTCAGGCCAATTAAATAATACATTATTTTTTTCAAATCCAGTTGGGTCAACTGGATCATCATAATAAGTATATTCTCCAATAAATATATTTGGTGCTGTAATAACATTTTTGATATAACATGATGTTTTATACTGATTAGGATAAACATCATCTGGATTTGGTATATTTTTCATTTTATTTTTCTCCTTTTTATTCATCACATCCTTCCACCTATAAATACCGTTGCTACTGCTTTTAACATCCTAATTTTTTTCATCTTATCACCTAACCATCTTAGCTTCCTTTATTTTTTATCTGCCTTGGCACTTTAATTTATTATCTTTATTAAATCAAGATTCCATTACAATGATCTATTTCATGTTGAATAATTTGAGCAGAATAACTATTAAATGTCTTAATCTTTTTTTTAAAATTTTCATCATAAAAAGCTACTTTTATCTTTTCATAGCGTTTTGTTTTTCTTGTACCTGAGTGTGATAAGCATCCTTCCTCAGTTTCATATGACTGTCCCATTATCCTAATAATTTCAGGATTAATCATCACTAAATATCTCCCATTATCATTAATAACAATAATCTTTTTATTTACTCCAATCATATTAGCTGCCATACCTACACAATGAGTCTCATGAGCTTTAATTGTATCTAATAAATCCTGAACAATTGATAAATCATCTTTAGTTGCCAATATTGATTTTTGACTTAATATAAATTGATCTGTGACTATTTCTCTTATCATTTATACCCTCCAATTAACTTTTAATCTTATCATAACATCAATATCCTAATATCACAATAAAGTCTATTATCTAAATAATCTCTATAAAACAACTCATTTCTTTTCAAATTATTAATAACAAAATTAAAAGATTTTGTTTATTTCCCAGGAAATTTTAGAATAAATGAAGAAAATTGCCAAACTTAATTACACAATATACAAATAAAAAGCTATTTAAATATTATTATATTTCTATATCAGTATTATCTAAAACAATATCAGCTTGTTCATATATTTTAAAAAACTTAAAATAATCATTTTCCATTGGAATCCAAATATCTTTAAATCTTTCAAACATATCAATACCATTTCTTTTAATAATTCTTTTTGTTTGAATATCAGAACTTATTTTTAAAGCAATCTTATAATCATAGTATCCTATTAAATCATGATGCATACTATATGAACCCTCTATAATATTTATATTTTTATAATTCATTTTTACAACATTATTCTCTAACCTCATTCTAGTACAATCAAATCTTCGATACCATACTTCCTGTTGTTTAGTTAATGGCATAAGCACTTCATTTTTAAAACGTTCATGATCTATATTTTCCCCAATACTATTTAAACGTTTTTCATTTCGTTGAAACAACTGTAAAAAAAAGTCATCCATATGAAAAATATTACAATCATAAATCATATCAAGTATATTAGCCAATGTACTTTTACCTGAGGCACTCATTCCATCTATTGCAATCTTTATTTCTGATTTAACTAATAATAATTTATTAATTTCTAATAATATTGGATAATAATATGCAAATTCTACTTTCATAACTCGATAATGAGGTTTATATGTTTCTCTATAAATATTACTATGACTAATTATAGGACAATTCTGTTGAAGATAATTATCAATTTCATTATTTAAATCAATAATTGGTAAATCTATTTGTCTGATTTGTTTTAAAGTCCTAATTAATTCTTCTTTACTTCCATTATGATGATACGCTGAACAAACAAATAATTGATTAATTGTATATAATTCAATTTCATCAGCATTAAATAAGTGGAAACGAACTAGATTATTTCCTATTGGTTCTATTTGATATGTTTTATTATTTAAATTTTGACATTCTTGTTTTAAATGATTATAGGTTTGTGATGAATTCTTAATTATATGTTCACCTGCAAATTCACTTTGAAATAACAGCTTAATTATATCCTTACCTGTCATTAATGGATAAGAGCTTAAATGTGCTAAAATAATTTCTTTCATGATTATTTTCCAATTAATTTAACCTTCTGTAAAACTACAATCAACACAGGTATTAAAATTATTTGTAAAATGATACCTGGAACAGCATTACTAAATGCGCCTGCAACAAACACTGATATTCCAAATACCTGCCCACTAAATCCACATAATATTGCACTTACTAATCCCCAAATAATCCGTCCACCAATCATTGAAACAATTAAAGAAAAATAAATATCAAACACTTTTTTATCACTTCTATTATATAAATATCCACTAATCATTCCATAAGCAGCTAACTCAAATGCCATTGCTATAGCAGTAGGAAACATAGGCGGCATTGTAAATATCAAACTTCTTAGCAATGGTAAAATAAATCCCACAATCAACCCTAATGGTGCCCCACATACAAAACCACAAATAATTACTGGTATATGCATAGGTAATAACATACTTCCAATTGATGGTATTTGCATAGTAAAAAACGGTAAAACAAAACCTAAAGCTAAAAATAGAGCTGACAATACAATATTCCTTACTGAAAATCCTTTCATCATCTTTCTTCCTTTCATTTAAACATGAAAAAAAGCCATAAATGTATTACACTTACATGTGTAATTCAACACCTTCATGGCATGAAATAGATTATCTTCCTGATAACTGTTTTAGCTTTATTCATGTATAAAAAGTATAACAAGCTCATAGTTTTTTGTCAACTATCAAACTAAAATGATCAGGATAAACATCATTAAAGTATCAAAATGCAATTGATATTTTTAATAACAACAATCAGACATAACTATTTATAATATTATGCCTAAATATGCTAACATCTTGATTGTCTTTTTTACTAATTACTATTATCTATTCTTTCTTTAAATGCTTCAAATTCATCTTCTTCAAATATATATTTGTTTATTAACTTTAACTGTTTTTCACTTAATCCTTCTATCCATTCACTACATTCCTGATGGTATCTTTCTTTAATCATTTCTACTTTTTCCTTTTTCATTCCTTGTTTTTCCCCCTGTTTTATTCCAATTTTAATTCCTTCTTCTAATCCCTTATTATGATACTCATCTTTAAATGATTCTGTTCTTATTTTCGCTAATGCTAACTGATTCGCTATTGACCACATTGGCTCATTATTTCTAAACTTGTCATACATCTTTACCACCATCCCGATTATGTCTTCTTCTTTCTCTTTTATTATACCAGTATATTCATTCTTTATAAACAGATAACATAACCTTTCCAAATCATTTAACTCTTTAACCTCTTTTTCTTTTAAGATCTTTTCAATATGTTTCATCTTAATAAAATAGCGATAGTTTAAATTACCATTCTCCATTCTTCCATCACTGTCTCTAAATGCATAATCCCTAATCAGACAATTGTCATCATCATTGATAAAGATGATTTGATATACTGGTCTTAACATATTATACTTTTCCCCCTCATCTAACTGTTCTACTAGAAGTCTGGCTCCATAAAACTGAAATCTTGCTGTTTCACTGTTAGAACTGCCTGCCATCTGCATTTCTATGTCAATAATTCTGCCAGTTTCATCAACAGCACAAATATCTAAAATAATATTTTTAGCAAGAACAGTATTTTGATTGATTTCAGGATTTTTAACAATCATTTTTTTACAGTCAATATTGGTAACGAGTTTAACGATATACTTTCTTAACATTTTAGATTCAGCAGTATCTCTGGAAAGAAGATATTTAAAGAAAAGATCGTTATTAAATTTAACTAAATCATTTTGATAATTAATTACTTCACTCATACAATAATCCTCCTATTATTTTTTACAAAATAATCAGGAGGATTACTTTTAAAAATCAAATGTCACTAAAAAATACTATTA
>NZ_FOIN01000011.1 GCF_900102365.1 Thomasclavelia cocleata
CAGGTCCGTGTTCAGTTGAAAGCAAGGAACAGGTAATTGAAATTGCCAAAGCTGCTAAAGCTGCTGGTGCTAATATTTTAAGAGGCGGGGCTTTCAAGCCAAGAACTTCACCATATGCATTCCAGGGGATGGGATCATCTGGACTGGATATTTTAGTAGCAGCAAAGGAGGCGACAGGACTGCCAATCTGTTCGGAATTGATGGATGTACAGTATCTGGATGAATTTAATGAAAAAGTGGATTTGATTCAGATAGGAGCAAGAAATATGCAAAACTTTGATCTGTTGAAAAAAGTAGGAGCAGGAACAAAGAAACCGATTCTGTTGAAAAGAGGATTAAGTGCAACATTTGAAGAATGGATAATGTCAGCAGAATATATAATGGCAAATGGTAACCCAAATGTGATATTATGTGAAAGAGGGATAAGAACATTTGAGACATATACAAGAAATACATTAGACCTGCAGGCGATACCAGTGGTGAAAAAGCTGACACATTTGCCAATAGTAATAGATCCAAGTCATGCAGGAGGAAAATGGTGGCTGGTAGAACCGATGGCAAAGGCATCAGTAGCAGGAGGAGCAGATGGACTGATGATAGAAGTGCATAATAATCCAGAAAAAGCATTATGTGATGGACCACAGTCATTAAGACCAGAAAGATATGAAGAGTTATTGAAACAAATCAGTAAAATTGCTGAAGTTGTTGGTAAAAAAGTATAGTTAATTTAGGAGGAAATATAACGATGGAAATGACAGTTGCATTAGAGGATAATAGTTATCCTATTTATATCGAAAAAGGGATTTTAGCTCAAAGTGATAAGTATATAAAGAAGGTTTATCAGGGAAATAAAATTATGATCATATCTGATGATCAAGTGTATAGCTATTATGGAGAGCTTTTAACTAATGTCTTAAATAAAGAGTTTATCGTAGAACATGTAATTGTTCCTCATGGTGAACAATCTAAGCGGTTTGATATATTACCATCGTTATATAAAGCTTTATTAGATTTTAAATTAACTAGAACTGATTTAATTGTTGCTTTAGGTGGTGGTGTAATTGGTGATTTAGCTGGATTTGTTGCGGCAACTTATTTAAGGGGAGTAAAGCTGGTGCAAATACCAACATCTTTGTTAGCTCAGGTTGATTCATCAGTTGGAGGAAAAGTAGCTGTAGATTTGCCAGAAGGTAAAAATCTTGTAGGGGCTTTTTATCATCCTAAGATGGTTTTAATTGATCCTGAAACATTAAGAACATTACCTAAACGATTTGTTAATGATGGAATGGGAGAAGTGATTAAATACGGTTGTATCAAAGATAAAGGATTATTTGATAAAATAAATAGCTATCAAGGTTTTGATGAATTATATCAGGATATTGATGAGATTATTTATCGTTGTGTTGATATTAAACGTGATGTAGTAGAGCGTGATCAATTTGATTTTGGAGACCGTTTATTATTAAATTTTGGTCATACTTTAGGTCATGCGATTGAACAGTATTATCAATATCAAAAATATTCACATGGAGAAGCAGTGGCTATTGGTATGGTTCAGCTGACAAAAATAGCTGAAGAAAAGGGGTTATCACCAATGGCGACTAGTGATATAATCAAAGATATTTGTACTAAATATGATCTGCCTACTTATAGTGATGTAAAGACAAGTGATTTAATAGGCGCTATTAGCCTTGATAAGAAAAATATCAATAGAAAGTTATCATTAGTATTGTTAAAAGAGATTGGAAGTAGTTATGTTTATCAAAGTGATCTTTCGTTAATTAAAATAAAGGATAGGGTTTAAAATGACAGCAGTAAAAATAACACCAACTAAATTAAAAGGGATAGTTCAGGTACCGCCTTCAAAATCATTAGCTCATCGAGCTATTATTTGTGCTAGCTTGGCTAAAGGAGTAAGTCGAATTGATAATATTGAATATTCAAAGGATATTCAAGCGACTATTAAAGCAATGAAGTCTTTAGGTACTAAAATTGAAGAGTTTGAAAATTATTTAATTATTGATGGAACTACTACTTTTACAAAACAAAATAGTGAAATAGATTGTGAGGAGTCAGGTTCAACTCTTAGATTCATGATTCCAATTTCAATTGTTGAAGAAAATAAAGTTCATTTTGTTGGTCGAGGTAATTTAGGGAAAAGACCATTAGATACTTTTTATGAAATTTTTGAGCGTCAAAATATCGGATATATGTATAAAAAAGATGTTTTAGACTTATATGTAATTGGGAAGTTAAAACCAGATCATTATATTATTCCTGGAAATATCTCATCTCAGTTTATAACAGGATTATTATTTGCTTTACCATTATTGAAAGGAGATTCAATAATTGAGATAACTTCAACTTTGGAATCTAAAGGATATATTGATTTAACATTACAAATGCTAAGTCAATATGGAATCAAGATTATAAATAATGATTATAAAAGTTTTGTTGTGATGGGAAATCAAGAGTACCAGGCTCACGATTATCGAGTAGAGGCTGATTTTTCACAAGCTGCTTTTTATTTAGTTGCAGGAGCAATTGGAAATGATGTTGTTTTAACTGATTTGAATCTTAATTCTTTACAAGGAGATAAAGCAACTTTAAGCATTTTAGAGGCAATGGGGGCTAAGATTAATGTTGTTAGTGATGGGATAAAAGTGACAGGAGAAAACTTATCTGCGACCCAAGTTGATGCAAGTCAGTGTCCTGATGTTATTCCTGTTGTTTCTGTAGCTTTAGCTTTAGCTCAAGGGAAAAGTGAAGTCATAAATGCAAAACGATTACGAATCAAAGAATGTGATCGAATAATTGCAACAAGTTCACAGCTTAATGAATTAGGAGGATCAGTTGTAGAATTATCTGATAGTATGACAATTAGAGGAGTAAGTGAGTTTGTTGGTGGGAATTGTTCAAGTTTTGCTGATCATCGAATTGCAATGATGTTAGCAATTGCTACAACAAGATGTAATCAGTCTGTCATTATTGATAATATGGAGTGTGTCGAAAAATCTTATCCAAGCTTTTGGGAAGATTATCAATCATTAGGAGGAATTATTGATGTCATCAACATGGAAGAATAATATTGAAATTACTATTTTTGGGGAATCACATGGTAAGGCTATTGGTGTGGTTTTAGGTAATCTTCCTAGTGGGATCAAAATTGATATGGATGAAGTGGCTAAAGAGATGAAACGCCGAGCTCCAGGACAAAATAAGATGTCAACTGCTAGAAAAGAGGCAGATAATGTTGAAATAATGAGTGGTCTTCAAGATAACATTACAACTGGGGCACCATTATGTGGAATGATTTATAATAGTGATCAGCACTCAAAAGATTACTCTCTTTTGAAAGAGAAAATGCGTCCAGGACATAGTGATTATCCTGCTTTTGTTAAATATAAAGGATTTAATGATGTACGTGGTGGAGGTCATTTTTCTGGGCGAATAACAGCACCAATTGTTTTTGCTGGAGCGATTGCAAAACAAATTTTAGCTAAAAAAGGTATTTATATTGGTGGCCATATTTTAAGTATTAAAGATAAATATGATGAGTATTTTGATATGCGTCTTTCTAAAGATACTTTAAATTATTTAGCTGGTCAAAAATATCCAGTTTTAAATCGGGATATTTATGAACCATTTATAGAAATTATTGATAATGCTAGGATGAATCAAGATTCGGTTGGAGGCAAGATAGAATGTGCAGTAATTGGTTTAGAACCAGGACTGGGAGAACCTTTCTTTGATTCAATTGAAAGTCATTTATCAAGTTTGTTATTTTCAATTCCAGCCGTAAAATCTGTTTCTTTTGGAAATGATAAGATTAGTGAAATGTATGGCAGTGAAGCTAATGATTGTTATTATTATGATGGTGATAAGATAAAAACTAAGACAAATAATAATGGTGGTATTACTGGAGGAATTAGTAATGGAATGCCGATTGTTTTTAATGTTGGAATTAAGCCAACGCCATCTATTTCTAAGTGTCAGGAGACAATAGATATAAAAAATCATTTAAATACAACATTAGAAATTCATGGACGTCATGATCCATGTATTGTTTTTAGAGCAGTAGTTGTAGTAGAGGCCATAGCAGCTCTAACAATTCTTGATTTAGTGAGGTAAATATGAAAGACTTAGAACAGTGTCGTAAAGAAATTGATGAAATTGATCAGCAGTTAATTAGACTCTTTGAACAAAGAATGAAAGTTAGTAAAGATGTAGTAACTTATAAATTAGCTCATGATATGGAGATATTTCAGCCACAGCGAGAAAAGGCAGTGATTAAAAAAAATGCTGATCGTGTCGTTGATAAAGAATTAGTTGAATATGCTTGTGATTTTATTCAAGATGTGATGGATATAGGGAAAAGTTATCAAGCTACTTTTATCCCATCAAAAGATAGTTATAAATTAGCTAAATCAAAAATTGAAGATATTAAAGTTGGTTATGCAGGAGTACCTGGGGCTTTTGCTCATCAAGCTTTACATGAATATTTTGGAGATGTTAAAAATGTTAATTATGAACATTTTCAAGATGTTTATGAGGCATTAAAAAATGATGAAATTGATTATGGAATCGTTCCTTTAGAAAATTCTTCAACTGGTGCAATAAATGATAACTATGATTTAGTAAGGGATTATGATTTTTATATTGTTGGTGAACATAGTGTAAATATCACACAACATCTTTTAGGAATTAAAGGAACTAGTCTAGAAGAAATTAAATATGTGTATAGTCATCCCCAAGGAATTCAACAGTCATCTAAGTTTCTTAAACAATTTCCAGATATTAGACCTCAAAGTTTCTCTAATACAGCAGCAGCAGCTAAATTTGTAAGTGAAAATAAAAATAAACAGTTTGCTGCGATTGCATCAAAAATAGCAGCTGATTTATATGATTTGGAAGTAATAAAAGAAAATATTCATAATCAGGAAACTAATAATACTCGTTTCATTATCTTTGGAAAACAGCTGGAGGATCATGAAAAAACTGATCGAGTTAGTATAGTTTTTACATTGCAGCATAAAGCAGGAGCACTTTATTCAATTTTAAAAGTAATTAAAGATCATCAGATAAATCTATCACGAATTGAATCACGTCCTTTAAAGGATAAACATTGGCAGTATTATTTCTATATCGATTTTGAAGGAAGTTTACATGATGATAATGTTAAATTAGCATTGGAACAATTAAAAACAAATTGTTTAACTTTAAGAGTGTTAGGAAACTATCGTCATGCATAAGGAGTTTAAATGAAAAATATTGTTTTGATTGGGATTATGGGTTGTGGGAAAACAACAATTGCAAAGTTATTAGCAGATAAATTACAGCGTCCTGTTATTGATACTGATGAGTATATTGTAGAAAAGTATCAACAAACTATTCAAGAAATGTTTGAGGTTAGTGAGGAATATTTTAGAAATAAGGAAACAGAAGCTTGTAAAGATATTGCGAGATTAGATGGTCATATTGTTTCAACAGGTGGAGGAGTTGTTTTAAATAGCTTAAATATTGATTATTTAAAGCAAAATGGAATTATTATTTATATTGATCGTCCGATTGATAATATCTTAATAGATGTTGAAACATCTACTAGACCATTATTAAAAGAAGGACCGCAAAAGCTATTTGATTTAAAAAAACAGCGACATCAGTCATATTTAGATGCATGTGATGTTCATCTTATGAATAATGATACAATCGAAAATATTATTGATAAAATAATCGAGCTAATTAATAAATGAGTTACAGTTTTAAACTAGTAACTTATTTTTTATACCAGCATAAATTCAAAGATTAGTAAAAACCGCAATATATTTATGTTATAATATTGCAAGGTGATTAAAGTGAAATTGATTAAACAAGAATATGTAAATACTAGTCTACCTAAGGGGTGGAAACCATATTATATTTTTTTAATAGTTGTAGATGATATAGAGGTAGGAAAAATTGTATTACGTGAAGGAACACGCAAGGAACGTTATTATGATGGTCATATTGGTTATAATATCGAGTTAAAATATCGGGGACATCATTATGCTTATCAGGCAACAAAATTACTAATAAAAGAGGCAGTATTGCTAGGTTTTGATGAATTGATTATTACATGTTCGCCAGATAATTTAGCTTCTAAAAAAACAATTTTAAAATTAAAAGCTGAGTATCTTGAAACAGTATTGATTCCAATAGCATTGAGAAAAGATTTTGCAACAGATGAATTGGAAAAAGAAGTTTATTTGATTAAATTACGGAGGTAAATAATGAGATTTGTTCATATTAGTGATATTCATTTAGGAAAATTACTTTTTCAACAAAATTTATTAGAGATTCAGGCTGATTTATTAGCACAAATAACAAAATATTTAGTTGAAAATAAAATAAATGTTTTAATTATGGCAGGCGATATATATGATCGTAGTGTTCCTAGTAATGAAGCAATAGATGTGTTAAATGATTTCTTATCTTTGTTGATTTTAAAACATAAAATAAAGGTTTTAATGATTGCTGGCAATCATGATAGTCCAACACGATTAAGTTTTGCAAGCGGTTTATTAAAACAGGAGGGACTGTACATTGAAGCTTATCCTCAAAAAGAGATGAAACCGATTGTAATTGATGGAGTTAATTTTTATTTACTGCCTTTTTTTAAACCTTCTTATTTGCGGTATTTATATAATGATGAGAGTATTGTTAGTTACCAGGATGCTTTTAAAAGCTATTTGAGTAGACAAAAGATTAATTATGATGAAACTAATGTTTTAATAACACATCAATTTATCGGTGGCAATCAAGATATTATTTGTAGTGAAAGTGAGTCTGTTTTAAGTGTTGGGGGAAGCGAAATGATTGATGTTTCACTAGTAAAACAATTTGATTATGTTGCTCTTGGTCATATTCATGCTCCGCAAAAAGTTTTATATGATACGATTCGTTATAGTGGGAGTTTAATGCATTATTCTTTTGATGAAATAAAACATGAAAAAAGTATTGTAGATGTTACAATAGCTGATAAAGATATATCATTTGAATTGATTAAATTAAGACCACGACAAAACTTAATTAAGTTATCAGGATCATTTGATGAGATAATGGAACATTATGAGAGTAATAATAGTGATTTTGTAGCAATTGAACTGTTAGATACAATGATAGTTCCAAATGCAATAGATTATTTACGAACCAAATATGAAAATGTATTACAAATAACATATCCTAATTTAACCAATTTACAATTAAAAAATAATACTAAAGCAGATATAGGTTTTGAAAAATTATCTTCAGTAGAATTATTTGAACAGTTTTATCAAAAGATAAAAGGGGTAGCAATTAATAATCAAGCTAAAAAAATAATTGCCGAAATAATGAAAGGAGCAAATGATCATGGTGCCTAATACACTTATTATTTCAGCATTTGGACCATATCGTAATACTATTAAAATAGATTTTGAGCAATTCAAACAAGATGGTTTATTTTTAATTACTGGACCAACTGGTTCTGGTAAAACGATGATTTTTGATGCAATAACTTTTGCTTTATATGGAGTTTCTAGTGGTAGCGAAAGAAGTAGCGAACACTTTCGTTGTGATAGTGCTGATATTAGTGTTGCTACATATGTTGAATTGGATTTTTTGTTACATAATGATCATTATATAATAAGGCGTTCTCCTAAATATTTTATTGAAGGTAGAAAAACTCCTAAAATGCCAACAGCTATATTAACTTTACCAAATAAAAAAATAGTAGATGGCCTAAAAGAAGTTAATGCGAAGATAAAAGAAATTCTAGGTATTGATGAAAAACAATTTAAGCAAATTGCAATGATTGCTCAAGGAGAATTTACCAAACTTATTTATGCAGGTAGTGAAGAACGTGAAAAGGTTTTAAGAAACTTATTTAAGACAAATGATCTAGTTTATTTAGAGGAACAATTAAAAGAAAAGGTTAAAGAGTATCGAAATAAATATGATTTGTTATTTAGTCAGAGGAATTTATTAGAAGCTAGTTTAGAGTTAAATGATCAGGAACTTGATTATCAAACATATTTAAATGAACTTAAAATTAAATTATCTAGTGATGAATTAGTTTATCAAAATATGGATAATGAGTATAATCAAGTTAGTCAGCAATTGAATATTACGAATTTAAATAATCAAAGAATCAAACAATTAGAGAGTCTTCAAGCTAAATTAGAAAACTACTTAAATAATCAAGAATATTATCATAGTCTAAAAGAAACTATTATTCTATTAAAAAAGGCTTTAGAGATTCAAAAAGATTACCAGGAAGTAAAAAAGATTCAAAGTAAAATAGATGAATTATTAATATTAAATGGACATAACAAAGAAAAATTATCTTGTACAGAACAAGAATTAAATTATGTTAAAGCTGATTATCTAAAAATAGATGAGTACCAAAATAAAAGAAATAATTTATTATTACAATTACAGAAGAATAAAGAATTAAAAGAAACTTTTAAAGATTTTCAAAAAGATTTAGCAAACCAAACAAATTTAATTAAACAAATAAAAAGAATTAAAAGTAAATTAGTTGGTTTAGAAGATAAACAACACAAATATCAAAAATTAATCGAAAGTGATAGTAGTAGTATTTCAAAATTAGATAAATTAAAAAGTGATTATGAGTTAATTAACCAGGAGTATCAAAAGGTGCATCATCATAAATTAGAATTACATAAATTGAGTGATGATTATGATAAATTACTATTAGCAGAAGATCAGGGTTATGATTTAAAGGATGAGTATCAGAAATTAGAAGATATATATTTAAAAGAAAAACATCATTATGATTCAATTGAACATCGCTATCGTTTAAGTCAAGCAGGAATATTAGCACGTGATCTTAAAGATAATCAGCCTTGTCCTGTATGTGGTTCTTATCAGCATCCCCGTTTAGCAAATTTAGATAAAGATATTATTTATCAGGAAGATTTAAAAAAAGCTAAACAAGACTTTGATAAATGTTGTGAGCAGCGTAATGAACTTTATCGAGCTTTAATTTTGAAACAACAGGAAATCTCAATTTTAAAAACACAATTAGAAAATGATTCTAAACGTTTAAATATTAATGAAGAATTAGATAAAGAGGTTTTTATTAAAGTATTAGGGACAGTTAATATTGAAGAAAATATTTTACTTAAACAGGCTAAAGAATTAGATAATGAGATAATTTATTTAAATAAATTAAAGACAACTTTAGATAATCATTGTAAAGATTTAGAATTAGTTGAAAAAGAAATTGCAGACTATAACTATACACTTAACAATTATAATGATCAATTGAATCAATTTATGGGTAAAATCAAGCCATTAGAATATTTAAAACAATTAACAGAGTTACAAATTGATCAAAAGATTTATGATAATGAAAAAGAATTAAAGGATTTAGAATTGTTGATAGTTAAGATTGAAAATGATTATCGTGATTTGAAAGAAAAAACAATTCAAATTGAAACAAATGTTGAATTAATATCTAAGCAGTTAGTAGAAGAACAAAATAACTATCAAGATAAATTAAAAGTTTATCTTAATAAACTTGGACAATCATTTAGTGATGAAAAAACTTTTATAAATTTATTACCACAAATCAATATGGTTAATAAAAAAGAAAAAGAATATAATGATTATTTGATTGTTACAGCAACTTTACAAAACCAGATTAGTGAATTAAAAGAAGAATTGGCAGATATAAAGTATGTTGATATATCAATTTTAAAAGAATCTACTAAAAAGTTAAAAATAGAATTAGAGGAATTACAAGATTCATTGAATAAGCAAAAAGCTAAGTTAATAACAGTCACAAATACAATTAATAATATTAGAGAAATTGATAAACAATTAAATGATAGTTATGATATATATCAACAGTATCTGGATTTAAGTGAAATAACAACTGGTAAAAATGAGTATCGTATTTCATTTGAACGGTATGTATTGGCTGCTTATTTTGAAAATATCTTAGCTTATTCAAATATTTTATTAAAAAGAATGTCATTAGGTAGATATCAATTATATCGTCGTGATAATCGTTCTAAAGGTTCTTCAAAACAGGGATTAGAATTAGATGTACTGGATTTAGAGAGTGGAATGCTCAGAGATGTAAAGACTTTATCTGGTGGTGAATCGTTTAAAGCAGCATTATCATTAGCTTTGGGGTTATCTAAAATGATTCAAAGTTTTGCTGGGGGAATAGAACTTAATACATTGTTTATTGATGAGGGATTTGGCTCTTTAGATAGTCAATCACTTGATCAAGCAATTGACTGTTTGATGGATATCCAGCAGGATGGTAAATTAATTGGTATTATTTCACATGTTAGTGAATTGAAAGAGCGAATTGATCATAGGATTGTTCTTTCTAGAGTAAATAAAGAAACATATATTTCTATTGAATAATGTTAATAGAAATAGTAAAATATACAAAGATTATAATGAAATGAGGAGAAATAATGGCAAATAATAAAAAAAATGATGCGATATGTGCAATGGAAGATGACTTTGCTCAGTGGTATACAGATGTATGTCGTAAAGCAGAATTGATGGATTATAGTGGGGTAAAGGGATTTATAATTTATCGCCCATATAGTTATGCAATGTGGGAAGCAATCCAACAATATATGGATAAGCGTTTTAAAGAAACAGGACATGAAAATGTTTATATGCCGATGCTAATTCCACAATCATTATTACAAAAAGAATCAGATCATGTTGAAGGATTTGCACCTGAATGTGCAATTGTAACTAAAGGTGGATTAGATAATTTAGAAGAAAACTTAATTATTCGTCCAACTTCAGAAACTTTATTTTGTGAACATTATGCAAAAGTTGTTAATTCTTATCGTGATTTACCAAAGTTATATAATCAGTGGTGTTCAGTTGTTCGTTGGGAAAAAACAACTCGTCCATTTTTAAGAGGATCAGAATTTTTATGGCAGGAAGGGCATACTGTTCATGCTAGTGAAGAAGAAGCTCGAGCAGAAACATTACAAATGCTGGAGATTTATGAAGAAACTGCTAAAAATTTATTAGCAATTCCAATGGTAACTGGTCGTAAAACAGAACGAGAAAAATTTGCAGGAGCTGAAATTACATATACGATTGAGGCTTTGATGCATGATGGTAAAGCTTTACAATCAGGAACTAGTCACTATTTTGGTCAAGGCTTTGCAAAAGCTTTTGATATGAAGTTTTTATCTAAAGAAAATAAATTAGAATATGTTTACCAAACTTCTTGGGGGGTATCGACTCGTTTATTAGGTGCGATTATTATGGTTCATGGTGATAATAATGGTTTGGTTTTACCACCACGAGTAGCTCCGATTCAAGTTATGATTATTCCAATCCAGCAACAAAAAGATGGTGTTTTAGATAAAGCTTATGAATTAGAACAAAGATTAAAGGCAGCAGGAATCAAAGTAAAAGTTGATGCTGGTGATAAATCACCAGGATGGAAATTTTCAGAAGCAGAAATGCGTGGTATTCCATTAAGACTTGAAATTGGACCTAAAGATATTGCTAATGATGCTTGCGTTATTGCTAAAAGAAATGATGGAAATAAAGATACATATTCATTGGATGAAAATCTTGAAACTACAGTTAAAGAGTTGTTAGATACGATTCATGAGGAAATGTATCAAAAAGCTTTAAAACATCGTAATGAAAATATTCGCAAGGCTAATAACTATGATGAGTTTAAAAACATCATTGAAACAAAAGGCGGATATGTCAAGATGATGTGGTGTGGTGATGAAGCATGTGAAGTTAAGATCAAAGAGGATACTAGTGCGACTAGTCGCTGTATTAAAGAAGACGAAGAGCCATTTGGTGATGTATGTCCAATCTGTGGTAAACCAGCAAAGAAAGTTGTATATTTTGCTAAAGCATATTAATATTAGACAGTTTAGATTTAATCTAAGCTGTTTTTATTTTTACAACAGTTGACATATCAATTAATATGCATATAATAGTTGATATATCAACTATTGGAGGTGGCGATATGGAACGAATGGGAAAGATTATTAATCGTTTAGCAACGTTAAATAGGAATGATAGTAATCAAAGATTAAAAGAATATAATTTAACAGGTAATGAGGGGGCTATTTTAATGATTTTAAAAAAGAATTCTGAAATTTATCAAGAAGATATTATTAAGGAATTACAAGTAGATAAAAGTGCAGTGACTAGACTTTTACAAAATATGGTGAGTAAAAACTTAGTTAAGCGAATTCAATCACCTGATGATAAGCGTTATTATTTAATAGCTATAACAAAGCAGGGATTAGAAAAGCAAAAACTAGTTGATAATGTATTTAGTAAAAAAGATAGAGATATAGTTGCTGGTTTATCTAAAAATGAGCAGATAGAGTTAAGAAGAATGTTAGATATTATAAAATATAATTTAGAAGGAGGTAAAATTAGTGAATGATGAAAGAATGGAAACTAAGGGAATTTTACCTTTATTAGTAGAGTTTAGTGTTCCAGCGATAATTGGAATGCTAGTAAATGCAATCTATAATGTAGTCGATCGAATGTTTATTGGTAATGCTCCTAACCTGGGGGCAGTTGGAATCGCAGGAATCACAATTAGTTATCCGATTACTTTAGTATTGATGGCTATTTCACTGATGGTTGGTGTCGGTGGAGCAACACGTTTTAGTATTTCATTAGGTAAAAAAGAGAAAGAAAAGGCTTGTATTTATCAAGGTAATGCAATTATTTTAACTATTATATTTGGATTGCTTTTTACAATTTTTGGAAATATTTTTATCAATCCTATATTAAAAATATTAGGTGCTAGTAACACAGTAATGCCATATGCAAGTGATTATTTATCAATTGTGTTATTTGGAGCAGTTTTTCAGTGTATAGCGATGTGTGGAAATAATTTTTCAAGAGCTCAAGGGAATCCAAAAAATGCAATGATTTCACAGTTAATTGGAGCTGGCTTCAATATTTTATTTGATTATATATTAATTATGCAATTACATATGGGAATGCAAGGAGCGGCAATTGCTACAATTGGTGGGCAATTTTTAAGTATGATCTGGCAGTTATTTTATTTGTGTTCTAATCGCTCATTAATTAAATTAGACATTGAACATTTAAAACTAAAATATGATTATGCATTAGATATTATTAAAACAGGGATTCCAGCATTTTTAATGCAAATGGCTAATAGTGTTTTAAATTTTATTTTAAATAGTACATTGGGTAGATATGGTGGCGATATAGCTATTTCTGCTGTTGGCATTATTACTAGTTTTCAGACAATATGTCAAATGCCTTTAACAGGATTGATGCAAGGTCAGCAGCCATTGATTAGTTATAATTTTGGGGCAGGTAAAGATAATAGGGTCAAAGAAACTTTAAAATATGCGATTATTGGGGGAACTATTATTGCAACTACTGGTTTTTTGGCAGTAGAATTATTTCCAGAGACTATTATTAGAATGTTTAATAGTGAAATAGAAGTGGTAAGATTAGGAACAAAAGCGATAAGAATCTGGTTTATTTGTTTACCTTTATTAGGTGCTCAAATTATGGCAGCTAATTATTTTCAATGTATAGGTAAAATTAAAGTGGCTAGTATATTGAATTTATTAAGACAAGTAATTATTTTAATTCCAATGATTTTGCTTTTATCTATGATTATTGGTTTAGATGGTGTTTTTGTTGCAGTGCCAATTGCTGATTTTAGTGCGTTTGTAATTACTGTTTATTTGTTTAGTAAAGCAATTAAAAAATTATCTAAAGTAGTATATAATTAAATATTTATAAAAAGAAAAAGCCAATTTCGTTAAGAAATTAGCTTAGTCAGTTATTTTTACTGAATTGATTACTGGCTGGTTTGCTGCTTCTACAGTCCCGTTATTATCAGTTACTGGAACACTTGTAGCGATTTTATCTACTACATCCATACCTTCATATACGTAACCGAAAACGGCATATTGCCCATCTAATGATTCAGCAGTTTGGTGAACGATAAAGAATTGTGAGCTGGCACTATCATAATCTTGTGAACGTGCCATTGAAATTGCTCCACGAGTATGTTTTAATATATTATCAACTTCATTAGCGCTAAATTCACCTTTAATTGTTTCATCAGATCCTCCAGTACCATTACCCTCAGGATCTCCACCTTGGATCATGAATTCATTAATAATACGATGGAATGTTAATCCATCATAGAATCCTTGTTTTGCTAATTTAACAAAGTTAGTAACTGTAATTGGAGCTTCATCAGCATTAAGCTCAACTTTAATTATTCCATAATCTTTAACATCAATTACAGCATGATGATTACCGCTTAGTAAATCATCATTTTTACTACCTGCATCTTTTTTGTTTTCATCATTACTGCTGCCACATCCTGCTAATGTAAGGGCTAGAAGCATAACCATTGCAACTTTAAATATCTTTTTCATAATGTCTCCTTTTTAATGTTCTTCTTTATTATACAAAATATTACTATTGATTGTCCACATAAAAATAATTAAAACTGTCATGATTAATTTTAATAAAAATATGATAAAATTAAAGACAATGAAAAGGGGAGTATTTATGAGACAAAAAAGAATTGCTTTAATAAACGATGTAACTGGATATAGTCGTTGTTCAATTGCAGCACAATTACCAATTATTTCTGCAATGGCAATTGAATGTGTATTTGTTCCAACTGCAATTTTATCAATCAATACTTATCATTCTGGTTATTTTTTTGATGACTATACAGATAGAATGAATGATTATATTGCTACATATAAGAATATTAATTTAGAGTTTGATGGTATAGTAACAGGTTTTTTAGGTTCTGCTAAACAAATTGATATCGTTATTGATTTCATTAAGAATTTCAAACAGGAAAATACATTTGTATTAATTGATCCTGTAATGGGTGATCATGGAAAACTCTATCCTACATATACACTTGAGATGCAGGAAAAGATGAGAGAACTAATTCCATATGCATCAATTATGACACCTAATTTAACTGAATTATGTGCTCTTTTAAATCTTGATTATCCCCATGAAATACCGAGTTTTGAGGAGTTGTTTAAAATGTGTGAATTGTTAGCTAAAAAGGGGCCTGAGAAGATTGTTGTTACAGGAATCTGTATAAACGAAGAAATAATTAATTTTTTATATGAAAAAGGAAAAGATTATCGAATCATCAAAGTAAAAAAAATTGGTGAAGATCGCAGTGGTACAGGTGATGTTATTAGTGGGGTAATTGCTGGTAAGTATTTGTTAAATCATGATTTTTATCAAAGTGTAAAAGATGCAGCTGATTTTGCATCTAAATGTATTAGTTATAGTCAGGAAATTGGAGCTCATAATCATTTGGGATTATGTTTTGAACCATTTTTAAAAGAGTTATAAGGGAGGAAGAATAATGGTAATCTTGTATACAGTGTTTAAAAATAGTTATATTGATATTAAGGAGTTAGATGAATTAAAGGGAGTTACTTGTTATGTAAATAGTACTAATCGTTGTAGTTGTGCTTGTACTTTTTGTTTAAGGAATACTAAGGAAATGCTGGAGTCTAATTCTTTATGGCTAAAAGAAGAGCCTACAGTAGAAATGATTATTGAAGAATTTAAAAAATATGATTTGAATGATTTTAAAGAAGTAGTTTTTTGTGGATTTGGAGAACCTTTGACTCGACATGATGATTTAATGAAAGTAGCAAAGTATTTAAAAGAGACAAGAAATGATTTATTGATAAGAATAAATACTAATGGTTTATCGTCAGTTACTTTAAAAAGAGATATTACTCCTGATTTTAAGGGCTTAATTGATACTGTTTCAATTAGTTTAAATGCACCTGATAAAGAAGAATATTATCAGTTAACAAGGGCAAGATATGGAATTGATTCTTTTGATCATATGTTAGATTTTGCTAAAAAGGCTAAGCAGTATGTTAAAAATGTTATTTTGACAGTAGTTGATATTATTGGTGAAGAAAAGATTATAAAATGTCAAAACATAGCTGATGAATTGGGTGTTACGCTAAGAGTACGTCCTTTTGAAGAATAGTAAATTGAGTATCTGATATAGTTATGATATAATTCGATCAGTGAGGTAAGTTATATGATGCAATTAAGTCGAGAAGAAAGAATGTTGAAAGTAGAAAGTATGACAAATATTCGAGATTTAGGAGGTTATGAAACTCAAGCTGGATATTACACTAAAAGTCATAAATTTATTCGTTCAACTAATCCTGCAAAATTAACTGATGATGAAAAAATATATTTGTATAATTATGGAATTAGGGTACAGGTTGATTTGCGAAGTGACTTTGAAGTAGAACAGCAGCCTAGTTCATTAATTAATTATCATGATATTGAATATTATAATGTTAATTTAATGAAAGCTAAAGATTTGAATATATTACCTAAAGAAATAGCTAATTATCAAGATTTGGCAGGCTTTTATATATTTATGTTAGAGGCTAATAAAGAACAGTTTAAAGAAGTTTTTGAAATTTTTTATAATCATCCATATGATGCTATCATGTTTAATTGTTCAGCTGGTAAAGATAGAACAGGGGTTATTGCAGCTTTATTATTAGATTTAGCAGGTTGTCATGAATATGATATTGTTAAAGATTATTCTGAATCTTATGAGAATAATTTGAAACTTATTCCTGAATTAGAAAAGTTGATTGATGCTAAAAATCATGCTTTTCTAGAATCTGAACCGCGAATGATGATGAAGTTTTTTGATTATTTAAGGGGGCATTATGGTAGTGCTAAAGAGTATTTAGTAAATTGTGGAATGGATGAGGAAAAAATTATTGAAGTTATGGAAAATTTTATAATTTAATAAAGTAAATCTCTTATTTAATTTGTATATGATAATAGGAGGTTTTTTTATGAATAAAAATACTTTAACGTTTAAACAAAAGCAAGAAGCTGTTGAAAATATATTTAAACAATATCATCGAGCTAAATTAAAGCTTTATTGTTTAGAGAATATGAATTATTATCCCCAGATTAGCACAAGTATAATTAGAGAGACTAAAAATCATTATAATAAATCAGTTGCAGAACGTTTAAACAGCAGGATTGAAGATAAAGATGAATTGAGGAGTTTGATATCTTCTTTTGAGATAATTATTAAGGCTTTAAGTCCTGATAGTCAATTGATTATAACAAATGAGTTTGTTGAGCAAAGGGAAGATGAATGGTGGGTTGATTTTTATAGTCGAGCTACTTATTATCGGTTAAAAACCAGGGCATTAGAAGAAGTTTTATTTTATCTTAATATTACTTGAAAGATTATAACTTTTTTCTTGAAATGGATACAATTTAAGCTATAATTATATAGTATTTATAGAAGGAGAAAGAATAATGCTTGAAAAAATTTTTAAATTAAAAGAGAAAGGAACTACTGTTAGAACTGAAGTTATTGCAGGAATTACAACATTTTTAGCTATGGCTTATATTTTAGCGGTAAATCCTAATATGTTACAAGAAACAGGATTATCGTATGACAGTGTTTTCTTAGCAACTGCTTTATCATCAGGAATTGCAACATTAATCATGGGATTGGTTGCAAATTATCCAGTTGCTTTAGCTCCAGGGATGGGGGTAAATGCTTTATTTACATATACCTTAGTCTTTAGTATGGGTTATAGTCCAGCTGCTGCGTTAGCGGCTGTAGTTGTATCAGGGATAATTTTCTTAGTTATTTCTGTAACCGGAATTCGTAAAGCTATTATTAATGCGATTCCCCAACAATTAAAATTAGCAATTGGAGCAGGGATAGGATTTTTTATTGCATTTATTGGGTTAAAAAATGCTGGAATCATAGTTGGTAGTGAATCAACATTTGTTTCTTTAGGAAAATTAACTGATCCAGTTATTTTACTTGCTTTGTTTGGAATATTAATTACTATTGTTTTAATGGCTAAAAAGATTCCTGCGGCTGTATTTTATGGTTTAGTTATTACTGCGATTGTAGGAATTGTTTTTGGTTTGTTTGGAATTGAAGGAATGCCTGAAGTTCCTTCAGCAATTGTTTCAGTTGATTTAGATACAAGTGGTTTTGGAATTTTTATGAATGGTTTTGAGGAGTTATTTTCTCATCCTGATTGTATTGTGGCGTTATTTTCATTATTATTTGTTGATTTCTTTGATACTGCTGGAACTTTGATTTCAGTTGCGAATAAGACAAATTTAGTGGATAAAAATGGTGAATTAGCTAATATTGAACAAGCTTTGGTTGCTGATTCTACAGGTACTGTAATTGGTGGTGTTTTAGGAACTTCTACAGTTACTTCTTTTGTTGAATCAACTGCTGGTGTTGAAGCAGGTGGTCGTACTGGATTAACAGCTTGTACTACAGCAATACTATTCTTTTTAGCTATTTTCTTTGCACCAGTATTAAGTGTTGTAACAAGTGCTGTAACTGCTCCAGCCTTAGTAGCAGTAGGAATTTCAATGGCTAGCCAATTAGGTGGAATTGAATGGGATGATATTGTTTTTGCAGCATCTGGTTTTATTACTGTAATAATGATGATATTAACATATTCAATATCTGATGGAATTGCATTTGGATTTATTGTATACGGTCTTACTAGTGTTGTGGCTGGTAGAGCTAAACAAGTTAAACCGATTGTTTGGGTTTTAATTTTGATTTTTGTAGCTTATTTTGCGTTGATTTAATAAAAAAAGCTTTTCTAGGAAAGCTTTTTTAATTTCGTAAGAAAATCCAAAAATTTAGATATAAAGCAAATATAATCCATCCTAAATAGGGAAGTAATAAATATGCAGCAATTGGCCTTATTTTATAGAATAGACGAATTAAAATTATAACAGAGATATTTAAAGCTAGTAAAATTGCTAAGGCTAAGAGAAAATTTTGATAATTAAAAAAAGTAATTGGCCAAACGAAGTTTAATACTAATTGAAAATAGTAGAGAATTAATGCAGATTCTTTGTTATTATTATTGCTACGATGAATTAAATAACTTGAAAGGCCTATCATAACATATAAAACTGACCATACAATTGGAAAAATAAATCCTGGCGGAGCTATTTTGGGACGGTTTATTTTTTGATAAAGATTCATTGAATTCATTGTACAAAGTGCAATTGCTACACCAATCCCTAAAGATATAGCAATATTTAAAATAATGTATTTATATTTTTTCAATTTTATCACCATGATTATTATTAACAAATTATTAAAAAATATTAATAGGTGATAAAGATTGATGAAAGTTTTTTGTTTTAGAAAATAATACTTCTAACTAAAAATGCTTTCATGTATAATGAAGTAGTGAGGTTATTTAAATGAAATTATTATCGTGGAATGTAAATGGAATTAGAGCATGTATTACTAAAGGTTTTTATGATGTTTTAAAAGATAGTCAGGCTGATATTTTTTGTGTTCAAGAAACAAAAATGCAAGAAGGACAAATTGAATTAGAAAAGCATGGCTATTTTACTTATATGAATAGTGCTAAAAAGAAGGGGTATAGTGGAACTTTGGTGTTTTCAAAAATTGAGCCATTAAGTTATAGTTATGGAATTGGGATTGAAGAACATGATCAAGAAGGACGGATTATTACTTTAGAATATGAAAAATTTTATTTAGTTAATTGTTATACACCAAATAGTCAAAATGAGCTAAAACGTCTTGATTATAGAATAATTTGGGAAGATGCTTTTTTAGAGTATCTTAAAAAACTTGAAGAAAAAAAACCAGTTATTTTATGTGGTGATCTTAATGTCGCTCATCAGGAAATTGATTTGAAAAATCCTAAAAATAATCGAAAGAATGCTGGCTTTAGTGATGAAGAACGAAGTAAAATGACAACTTTATTAGAGAGTGGCTTCATTGATACTTTTAGATATTTGTATCCAGATTTGGAAGGTATTTATTCATGGTGGTCATATCGCTTTAATGCTCGTAAAAATAATGCTGGCTGGCGAATTGATTATTTTCTTGTATCTGATTGTTTAAAAGAATTAGTTAAGGATGCTTATATTTACACAGATATTATGGGTAGTGATCATTGTCCAGTAGGATTAAAAATTGATTTGTAAGATATAAACAAAGGAGATCTTGTGATGACACCTCTTACATTATTATCATTATATATATTGATAGGAGTAATAATATTTTTCTTTGGGTGTGTGGCTTACAATAAAATAAAAAACAAGTAATTTATTTTACTTGTTTTTATATTGAAATAACACCTAAAGTTGAAAGAATTGAACTAATTAAAATAATCATTAGACCAGGAACAACTATATATTTCATACAGAAAATATATGCTTTTTTACGTTTAAATTTAGAACTATATTCAACTTCATCAATAACAGTTTTGAATCCAGTTACTTTTATAATTAATAAACACGTACAAGCTGCTGAAATTGGCATCATGATAGAATTAGTCATAAAATCAAAGAAATCAAGAATACTCAAACCAAGTGGAGCAATAAAATCTAAAACCCCAAAGCCTAATGAGCAAGGAATACCTAAAATACATATTACTGCTAAAATAATAATACAGCATTTTTTTCTTGAAAAATTAAATTGATCTTGAATAACTGATACACAACATTCCATTAATGAAATAGCAGAAGTTAAAGCAGCAAATAAAACTAATAAAAAGAAAATAATCCCAATAATATTACCAAAAGCTATACTATTAAATACTTTAGGTAAAGTAATAAACATTAATGATGCTCCAGCGTTTAATGTGTCTGGATTACCACCTGAAAATGCAAAGACAGCAGGAATGATCATTAAACCAGCTAAAAAGGCAATCAATGTATCCATTATTTCAACTTGAGTAATTGAATGTTCCATATCTATTTCTTTTCTCATATATGAACCATATGTAAATAATATTCCCATTCCAATTGAAAGTGAGTAAAACATTTGTCCCATTGCTGCTACAACAGTCATAATTGAAAATCTTGAAAAATCAGGAATTAAATAATATTTTGCTCCTTCAATTGCTCCTGGAGTAAGCAAAGCATATCCAGCAATGAAAATAGCCATTATTACTAAAGTTGGCATTAAGATTTTACTACATTTTTCAATTCCCTTTTCAACCCCTAATAATACAACACTAAAAACTAGAATTGCAAATACTAATAACCAAAATACTGGCTGAATTGGTGAAGAAGCAAAACTAGTGAAATATACATCGTTTACTAAGCTGGCTGAATTATTAGTAATATATTCAAATAAGTATTTACATACCCATCCTCCAACAACACAATAGTATGGAACGATTAACATTGGAATAATAGCATTTAACCACCCACCAAATTGAAGTTTTTTGGCTCCTAATTGTTTATAAGCAACAATTGGACTTTTTTTAGTTTTTCTACCTAAGGCTGTTTCACTAATTAAAAGAGCAAAACCAAAGGTAATTGCAAGGATAAAATAAGTAAATAGAAAAGTACCACCACCATATTTAGCTGCTAGATATGGAAAGCGCCAAATATTTCCTAGACCGACAGCAGATCCTGCAACTGCCATAACATAGCCAAGTTGTCCTGAGAAGGTACTACGCTTGTTTTTTGTCTCCATTTCATTCTCCTATAATAAGTCTTGTATGATTAATTATAATAAAAGTAGAATATAAAAGTCAATTAAAGTGTAGAGATTTGTTGAATTTTTATAAAAAAAGCTGAAACGAATTCAACTTTCTTTAAAAAGTTATTTCATTACAGCTTCTTATTATAAACGACTTTACCATCTTTGATAGTTGTTAAAATATTAATTTTTAGGATATCATCAATTGCTATTTTACAAGGGTTTTTATCTAAAATAATTAAATCAGCAATTTTCCCTTCTTTGATAGAACCTTTGTATTTTTCTTCAAAATATTGATAAGCAGCATTAATTGTAACACCTTTTAGTGCATTATAAACTGAAATTTGTTCATTTTCACCTAATATTAGACCAGCTTTAGTTTCTCTTTTACAAGCACACCAAACACTTTCAAGCATATTTGGAAGAATTACAGGACTATCTTGATGAAAAGTATATGGAAGTTCTTGTTTTAAAGCACTGTGGATACATGAAATTTGATTAGCACGTTTGCCAAGATTTTTAAGATGGATATCTCCCCAATAATAAATATGATTAACAAAGAAACTTGGTATCATTCCAATTCTTTTCAATTGTGGTAATTGCTCAGGCTGTAATATTTGACAATGAATCATGACTGGACGAGTATTAGTAGCTTTTTGTTTAAAGACATCTAATAATTGTTTAGCTGCCATATCACCATTGCAATGAGTTAAAAGTTGAACTTGTTCTTGTAAAGCACTGTCAACATATTTTTTTACTTCTTTATCTTGATAGATAGGGTAACCGCAATAATCACCACTATCTAGATAGGGTCTAGATATCCAGGCTGTTTTACCTTGTGGTGAGCCATCGAGGAAGAGTTTGTAACCACCTAACTTAAAATGATTTTGATATTGGTGATATGAAGGATTATCTTGATAAAGTTTTTGATTGTCTTTAATATCAATATAACCAATTACATCTAAATATAATTTATTTTCTTTTGCTAATGAATCTAGTAGTACAAATTCTTCTTTTTTCATGAAGCCTTCTTGAACAGTAGTAATACCATAACTTGCATAGATTCCAAGAGCTTCTATAAGCTGTTTTTTTAAATCACCACTAGTACTGCTTTTTCCCGCAAAATCAATAAAAGCTCGTTCTTCAAGATAACCATTTAATTGATTATTTTCATCACGACCATATTTTCCACCATTTGGATCACTAACATTATTATCCAATTTAAATAATTGCATTGCTTTATGATTAATTACTCCCATATGACCAGATGTGTGTGAAATCATAACAGGAAAAGGAATATGATCAAGATCTTTAGCTAAAGGATGACGTTGTTCTTTTAAAAAATTATGGTCATAACCATAACCGATTAATAATTTATTTTTCTTAGGCTTAGTTATGTTTATAAAATTGTTGAATTGTTCAATAATTTCTTTAATACTAGTACTATTACTTAAATCAACTAGATTTAATGTTTTAGCTAATGATACAATATGACTATGACTATCGATAAATGCAGGCATTAAACATTTACCATGCAAATCAATTAATTCTGTATCATCAGGAATAGAATATTTTAATTGCTTGAAATCACCACATTTTTTTATAATACCATTTTCAATATAAATAGCCTCAAAATCAGTGTTTTCCATTGTTAGAATATCACCATTGTAATATAATGTTTTCATTTTTTGCCTCCTAAATATATTATAGCCAGTGATAATTAATTTTATGTAGTAGTTTTATATATCCTGACTTTCAACTAAAATACAATTAGGATAATAATTTATATTTGTATCTTTTATTAAGGAAATAAGATTGTCATCATAAGTTCCTGGTTGTAACCAAATATGATTTATTTCAAGTTTTTGACACTCCTTGGCATATTCGATACCAAACTTAGGATTAACAACAAATACTGCAACATCAATTTTTTTATTGACTTCACTTAAACTAGAATATGTAGTTATTCCATCAATATCTTTATATATTGGAGATATTCCAAAAACAGTCTTATTTAATTGTTTTAATCTTTGAAATATTTTATAGCCAAATTTATCATGATTATTAGTTACACCAATTACTGCAAAATTTTGGTAGTTTGTTAAAATATCTTTAGCATTCATATTGTTCTCCTTTTATTATTTATATATGGTTTATTGTATCATGGAGAAAAATGATATTAAAGATATATACAAAATGAATATATTGTATGAAATTTTAATTAGTAAAATAATTAGACCATTTTTTATATGCAAATTTTGAGAAAAATGATGAATTTTAGAATTGTTTATAGATAAGTTTATTTATTGATAGCTTGCATTTTTAAAATAGTATATATTTCATCTGCTGATTCCTGCATACCACGAGCCAGCCATTCTTCTATCCAGCCATAAATTCCATAAGAAACAAAAGCAATAGCATATGCTTCAACATTATTAGAAATGATTTTATCTTTTATAATTATTTGTTTAAGGGTATTTCTAAAAAGATAGAATAGTTTTTTTTGATAAAGCAAAGTATAAAAATCTTTATTTGTAATAAGATGTTCGAATAAACATTTTAAAATATTATCTGTTGTTAAATTTTTTGTTGAATTTTTATTTTCCCATTCTTTGATAATTAAAAGTAAGTATTGTTTTAAAATATCTTCTTTATTTTTGTAGTTACGATAAAATGAAACTCTGCCTACCTGTGCTTTAGATGTGATTTCACTTACTGTAATCTCTTCTAAGTTTTTTTCTTTTAATAAATTTAATAAGGCTGTTGTGATCTCTTTTTTTACATATTTATTTTTTTCTATATTATCCATGATGATACATTCTCCTAAGTTTTGTTTCATTTTTATAAATATATTGAAAATTCTAAGAATTATATGATACACTTGTTTCATCATTAATGATACATATGTTTCAACTAAATTCTAACAAAGATGTAAAAAACTAGTCAAGAGATATTTTAGGAGGTAATTGTAATGCAAATAACAAAATTACGGATATTTATTTTAATTATTATAAGTATTATTGCGTTTGTGTTAGGTAGAATGGTGGTAAGAGCGATTTTAAATTTTCTTGTGGGTGGAACATTGTTTAGAGGTGATTTTTTATGATATTAAACAAAAAGGTGTTTATATTGATATGTATTATCTTATTTTTTATTTTCTTTGCATTAGGAATAGGTTCAAAATTTTTATTGAAACCAGCATGGGCTAAGAAATACGAAATAGAATTTACAGATGAAATAGGAACATTATATACAGATTTATCTTATGGTGAAAAAGAAGCGAATAAATTTGATATGTATCTGCCTAAAGACAATACAAGAGATACTTATGGATTAATTGTATATCTTCATGCAGGTGGTTTTACTGCAGGAGATAAGGCTGAAGATAAACGAATGTTATCTTGGCTATGTTCAAAGGGGTATGTTGCTGTTGGTATCAACTATACACTTTTTAGTGAAGAAAATCCTAAAGCAAATGTTTATGTACAATCAATGGAAATAAAAGAAGCAATTTCAAAAGTTATTGAAGAGGCAAAGAATTATGGTTATTCTATAAATGAAATGGGAATTGCAGGAGGATCAGCAGGGCATACTCTTGCAATGATTTATGCTTATAGAGATGCAGGTATATCTCCAGTTCCAGTAAAATTATTATTTGGAGCAGTAGGACCATCAAGTTATTATACAGAAGACTGGGGTATATATGGATTTGATAAAAATACTGATGAGTCAAGGAAAGGAGCAGCTAGTCTTTTTGGTGTTATGGGTGGAGTAGAATTAACATCAGAAATGATTAAAGATGGAACATACATTGAAAAACTGAAACCAATATCTGCAGTCATGTGGATAGATGAAAATACTGTGCCAAGCGTGGTTGCTTATGGCAAACATGATAAAGTTCAGCCTTATAAAGCTTCACAACGATTATTGAAAGCGTATAAAGAACATAATGTAGATTATCAATATTTTGAATGTTCATATTCTGGTCATGGACTTCAAAATGATAATACTGTATATAAAGAATATATGGAAACTGTGGAGAAATATCTGAATAAATATATGACTATAAAATAAGAAGAATCTTGAGCAGTTAAGAAATATAAAATTATTGAATAATAAATGAATATAAAAATAAAAAGATTATAAGCTATTAAGATAGATCATAATCTTTTTTGATTAATTAAATATTGTTAGTAATATAATTAAAGAGTTCTTCTTTTATAGGTGTTTCTAATTTATATGTAAATTGAATTGCAGAATTTTTATTATCAGGAAGTTTTACATTAATAGGTTTATTTATGGCATGTAATTGTCCCATGTAATAGAATTCTTTTGAAGTAGTATCATTTTTGTTTTTTCTTACAAATAAATGAATTTGAATATGATTATTAGTTTCGTTATATATTCTTTGAATTTCATCAGAATCAATACTACGATTTGGTTTGGAAAAACAAATTAGAGTACTAGTATCGATAAAACGATGTGAATATTTACCGCCATGACCAGCATCATGATCATGATTAATAAATACTGGCATTGTATTAGTTCGCTGATCAAATTTATAACCACCGATATTAAGAGGAACAGCGTTTACTTCCCAATTTAATAAACGACATACATCTTCATAAGTATATTTTTGATATAAACATAGATCGGTGTTTTTATGTGGATTGCTGTAGTTTTGTTTGTAACGATTAATTCCAAAATCTATTACTTCAAGTAATTGATTTTTAAAAATATTATTTTGTAATAATTCAATTAATTGTGGATGAGTGTTTAAATTATTATCAATAAAAATGGCTTCTTGAAATGTTGCTTTGGCCCCACCAGTCGCGAATTCTTGCTTTAACTGATTAATTATTGGAAGATAATTTATTTCTTTAAATTCAATATTATATTCATTAAATAGCTGTTTCTTTAATAAAGTAATAATATTATTTTTATTTTCGATACATAATTT
The DNA here is from genome assembly GCF_900102365.1 of Thomasclavelia cocleata. Classification (GTDB taxonomy): domain Bacteria; phylum Bacillota_I; class Bacilli_A; order Erysipelotrichales; family Coprobacillaceae; genus Thomasclavelia; species Thomasclavelia cocleata. Next base: position 26,550 of record NZ_FOIN01000011.1, read on the forward strand.
AATTGCTAATAGTTCATGAATACGTTTACCAACTGCAAATTTATTAGAAACATATTCAAGATATTTTTCTTGTAGTGGTGTGAATTTAATAGAATATTCTTTTTCATATTTACTGAGAAATTTGTGATATGAGCCTAAACTTTTATTTTGGAAAATTCTTAAAGGATCAATCGAGTTATATTTATCGAAATCTGATAAATTAGGAATTTTTCCTAATTTATATTTTAATTCCTGATAACTATCTCTAATTATTTTTAGATCATTAAACTTGGCTTGATCAATAGATTCATAGATTTTCTTTTTAGAAATTAAATCAAAATTAATTGTTGAAGCACCTGGTAATAATAAACTACCTTCATTTACAAATCTTCTTAGGCTATCTTTGTTGTATGTGTAATTACCACTTAAAGCAATAGGAATTAAGAAGTTCTTTTCATAATTGCCAATAAAATCGATAATTACAACATAATCTTTAGAAATATTTTTACGTAATCCCCGTCCTAATTGTTGTACAAAGATAATGGCAGATTGAGTAGGGCGTAACATAATAATTTGATTTACTTTAGGAATGTCAATACCTTCATTAAATATATCAACAGTAAAAATATAATCTAAAGTATCATTTTCTAATTTATCAATTGCTTTTTGACGTTTTGTTTCACTATCATCACCTGTTAGAGCAACTGTATGATAGCCACGTTGATTGAATAAATTTGATAGTTCAATTGCTTCATCTTTACGACTGCAAAAAATTAATCCCCGTACTTTATTTCCAGAATGACCATATAAGTTAATTTTATCAATAATATGATCAATACGAATACTAGTAACTAAATTATTGAATGATGTTTTATCATCAATACTTATACCATTAATAGAAATATCAGATATCCCATAATAATGAAAAGGACACAATAAATCATACTCCATTGCTTGTTGTAAACGAATTTCATAAGCTATGTTATAATCAAACGTTTTATAGATATCAAAGTTATCAGTTCTTTCAGGAGTAGCTGACATTCCTAATAAAAATTTAGGTTTGAAATAATTGATTAGTTCTTGATATGAATTAGCACCAGCACGATGCACTTCATCGATAATGATATAATCAAATGTATCAGGTTTAAACGTTTCACGATATTTTTGTTTATGAATAGTTTGGATTGTTGAAAAGATATAATCACTATCAATATCTTTATTACTTCCAGTAAAAATTCCAAAGGTATGGTTCATAATTAAATTTTTGAAAGTATTCATAGCATCACAAGCAATATTTTCACGATGAACAACAAATAACATTCTTTTAGGATCAACGTTTTTTACATCAAAAGCACTTAGATATGTTTTACCAGTACCTGTTGCAGAAATTAATAGGGCTTTATCCTTATAATCATTTCGCAATGCTTTTAGTGATGCTAGTGCTTCTTGCTGCATTAGATTAGGTTGGATATTTTGATGTTTAATAGTTGGTATAGCTATCTTAGGAACATATATTTTTTCATATTCACTGATCCATGATTTTGTTAAAGGGATAGAATGAAACCATTGCATATTAAATTCATCTATTATTTCTGTAACTATGTCATCACATATATTTGCTTTAATCTTAATATTCCATTCCTGGTTTGTTGATAATGCAGATTGGGTTAAATTAGAGCTTCCAACAATGATATCAAAGTTATTATTATGTTTAAAAATATATCCTTTAGGATGAAATCCTATTTGCTCATTTTCAAAAATACGAACTTCGATATTATCAAACATTAATAATTCTTTAAATACATTAGGATGATTAAATCCTAGATATGTTGATGTAATGATTTTACCCCTAATTCCTTTATCTTTTAAATCAATCAATGCTTGTTTAATTACTGCTAAACCAGATTTATTGATAAAAGCAATAGAAAAATAGAATGTATCACATGAATTTAATTGACTAATTAATTCATGTGATATTTTTATTCCTTGTTTGTAGTTGTTGGTTAGTAGTTTAGTTTTATTTGTGTTACTAATGAAAGTTTCAGATTGCAATAATGTATCCATGATATTACTCCTTGTAGTTATCAATAGTATAATGTATTTTAGTGACAATAACTAGCGATTTACTTTTATAAATGATAAAATATATTAAGAAATGGGTGATAACTATGGCAGATTGTATGACAAAAGAGCAGCGTTCAAGGAATATGTCACATATTAAAAGCAAAGACACTTCAATAGAACTAAAGGTTAGAAAGTATTTATACCATCATGGTTTTCGATATAGAAAGAATGTTAAAACATTACCTGGTAAGCCAGATATTGTACTTTTAAAATATAGAACTGTCATCTTTATTAACGGCTGTTTTTGGCATCATCATTTTAATTGTAAATATGCAACATTGCCAAAGACAAGACAGGATTATTGGCTAAAGAAAATTAATCGAAACGTTGAAAATGATTTAAAACATTATAAAGAATTAGAACAAATGGATTATAAAGTTATTGTTGTATGGGAGTGTGAACTTAAAGAGTGCTTTGAATATAGGATGGAGAAACTAATTGAGGAGATAATTGAACTAATTATATGAAGTTTAAACCAGAGTGTAATAAATTGTCTATTGTAAAAATATATAGTAATTCAATAGTTTCTATAAATAAGGTTATCTGGTCTTTAATATTTTTTACATTTTCGAGTACTAGTAAAATTATTTATATAGAAAATAAACGATAGATAGTAAACGTCGTTAAGATATTGTAGAGATATTGATATAGTAAAAAAATTTAGAAATTTTAAATAAAAATATCGAAATTCAAATTATAGTATGTTGCAGAAATGTGGAAAATATGGTATTATCAAAAATTATAGTTTAAGTAAAGTAAATAAGTATGATTTTAAATATTATTGTTAATAATCAATGAAATAAATTTATTGAAAATGTATTTGATAAAGAAACTAATATAAAAAAGAAGTATATTGTTTTAAATATATTAATATTTTTAGTTTAATTAAAATTTAATTTGGAGAGAGATAAATGAAATATAATTTTATAGATCTGTTCGCAGGATGTGGTGGATTAAGTGAAGGATTTTATAAAGAGAAGTTTAATGCATTAGCACATGTTGAAATTGATAAATATGCATGTCAAACTTTAAAGCGCCGTATGCAGTATTATAACTATAAAAATGCTGATTTTTCTGTTATTGAAGATGATATAACAAGTGAAAGTATTATTAGCAAACTTGATGAAAGGGTTGCTGGTAAAAGAGTGGATATAATTATAGGTGGTCCCCCATGTCAGGCATATTCTAGTTTAGGAAGAGCAAAGGATGAAAAAAGAATGCAAGAAGATCCACGGAATTTTTTATTTGAAAGCTATGTTAAAATTTTAAATCATTTTAAACCAAGATTTTTTGTTTTTGAAAATGTTTTAGGAATGTTGAATGCTAAAGTTGGTGGGAATAAAATAATTGATTTAGTTTTTAAATCACTAGAAGAAAATTATAAAGTTGTTTCAGATCCAGAAATAATTGTATTAAATTCAGTAAATTATGGGGTACCTCAAATAAGAAAAAGAGTTATTCTTATAGGTGTTAGAAATGATATTCAGATTAACCCTAAACAAGTATATAAGGATATAAAAAAAACACACTATAGTCCTGAGTTAGAAAATCAATCATGCAAAGGACTAAAAAAATATGTGACTGTAAGGGATGCAATTGAAGAACTTCCCAAATTGTTGCCAGGTGGTGGGGATAAAGAAATATATTTTGTTTCAAAAAAGAATAATGAATTTTTAAAACAAATAACTGATAATGAGAAAAATGTACTGTATGATCATGTTTGTAGAAATCATAATTTTAAGGATATTGAAAGATATAAACAAATGAGTGAAAATAATTGGACATTTAGTGAACTTTTAAAAAATAGACCAGATCTTTCTCATTCTAAAAGACGTGTTTTTGGTAATAGTTATGTTGTTCAATGGTGGGATTATCCATCAAAAACCATTATCGCTCATCTTTATAAAGATGGAAATCAATTTATTCATCCTGATAGTAAGCAAGGAAGAACGTTAACAGTAAGAGAGGTGGCAAGATTACAGTCTTTTCCAGATAATTTTATTTTTATGGGTTCTCGTACCCAACAATACAAACAAATAGGAAATGCTGTACCTCCCTTATTGGCCCAAGCAATTGCAAAAAGTGTTAAAAAGCATTTAAAGGAAGTGAAATAAAATGATATTTAAAACACCAATACAAAATTTATCAAAAACTGAAAAAAAATTTTTTAGAGAAAAAATAGATATATATATCAGATTAGTTGAAGTATTTTGTGAAAAAAATAATATAAATTATAGTGATTATAAAATAAATGAAATTTATGATTTCGATAAGGAATATAGAAAAATAGGTGTTCTTAGTTTAGATGAATATAAAAATGATCTCAAAGTATTTTTAGGTCCAAGTTATTATTGTTTTAAAAAAGCAGTATCATTTGCTATTGAGAATAAAGAGGAAATAAATCATTTACTATATAATCTTAATAATTATGAACGATTTCTTAAACAAAAGGAATTTTATTTAAATAATAAACCAACAGTAGTTGATTTTTTTTGTGGTGCTGGAGGGTTGAGCTTAGGATTTAAACAAGAAGATTTTAAGATAAAATTAGCAGTTGACATTGAAGACGTATGTATTGAAACTTATACATATAATCATCCTGAATTACCTAGCAAATACATTATAAAAGAGGATATAAAAAATATTATTGGTGATGTTGACAAGTATATAAAAGGCGATATCGATGTTGTAATTGGTGGTCCACCTTGCCAGGGATTCAGTGAAGCTAATAGACAGAGGATAATTGATGATCCAAGAAATAAATTATATAAGTATTTTGTAAAAGCTGTTGAAAAAATATCTCCTAAATATGTAGTAATGGAAAATGTAAAAGGCATGCTGAAAGTAGCAAATCAAGTAGTTGAAGATTATAAAAATATTAAAACAGTTGTAAATGGTTTAGAAATTGGATATATAGCTGATTATAAAATTTTAAATTCAGTTAATTTTTCTGTTGCTCAGAATCGGGAAAGATTAATATATATAGCAATAAGGGAAGATATTGTAAAAAATAAAGCTGTTACACCAGAAATGATTTTTGAAAAAATTATAAAGGATTGCGAGAATAAATCGCATTTTAATTTGGAAGATGCATTAAAAGATATTAAAATTTTGGATTCAAATTTTGTAAAAAATACAAATGAATTAGATAATGAAAAATCTGGAAAGAAAATAGATATTAATTATTTTGAAAATGAAAAAAATAAATATTTAAATTTAATCAATATGGGTGAGAGTATACCTTATATATTTAATCATAAGGCTAGATATTGTAGTCCGCTTAATTATGAAATATATGGTAAACTAAATCAAGGTGATAATGCAACTGATGAAAAAATAATGGATATTATGCCATATGCACACAGAAATCATTGTTTTAAGGATAAGTATTTTAAACTTATTGCTGATAAACCTTGTAGAACAATAACTGCACATATGCGAATGGATTGCCATTCTCATATACATCCTTATCAGATTCGTAGTATTACTCCACGTGAAGCAGCTCGTATTCAGTCATTTCCAGATAGTTATCTTTTTTTAGGTCCTTATTTGAAAACTTATATGCAGATTGGAAATGCTGTACCACCAATGATGTCTAGAGGAATAGCACATATTATAAAACAATATTTATAAACTGGAGATGGATTATGGAAGTTATTCAAATTATAAAGAAACTCAACAATACAGAATTAGGAAAAAAAAATACACATGAAAGTTATATTTTAGTAAATAGAGGGTTGGATATTTCAGATTTATTTAAAAAAACTAATGTGCCACTGCAATTTATTTTTAAAAAAAATAATAAAGAAGTGATAACCATTCGGAAAACAGAAGGAAGAGAGACAAGGATTGTAGGCTTAGGACCTTTTTATAGGAAATACAATTTAGAAGCTGGTGATGACATAATTTTAGAGAAGAGAATTGGTAAAACAGAGAATAATTTTTATATCGATTTTAAAAAAAATGCTGATAAACTATATTTACAAAAAACTAGAGGATTATTTCAAGTTCTTACAAATGATCGTTTATCTTTGTTAGATAATACTTTTTTAATAATAGATAGCGAAAGCAAAAAAGTTGAACTAAGGTGTATAAAATCATGTATGAAAAGATCTGATTCACCTGAAGAAACTAAATTGTATGACTTTTTATTAGGGGGTATGAGTATTAAAGATAGATATATTAATAATGAAATAGTAGAGTTATCAGTTATAAATGGTAGGATAAAAATATTTAAGCCGATTCTTTGGAAAAAGATAGTTCTTGAATGGGAGGGATAAAAATGACTAAATATTTCATAGTAACAGTTGATTCATTAGTAGATACGTTTTCTATAGTTAAAGCTGGTAGCAATATTTATGTTGAGTTTAAAACTAATGATAATAATATTTTTAATACTATTGAAAAAGGAGACAAAATACTAGGAATATATAATAATTGTGTAAAATACATATTTATTATGCAAAAAGTAACTGAAAAAGATAAAATTGTATTGAAAAAATATCTTGAGTTTGATAATGATATAAAAATTGATGAAATATATCAAAATTATGAAATTAAAGAAATAAATAAGGAAGAGTTCAATAGAATTTATAATGAGATTTTATTAAATTTGAGTATTGATATTTCTTATCTCTACGAATTAGAAAATAAAGAATTTACCCTAAAAAAAAATAATAATATCATGAATGAAATCGATTATAATCAAATAGTATATGGTATTCCTGGCTGTGGAAAAAGCTATCATGTTGAGAATAAAATTTTGAAAGAGGTTGATAAAAATAATAATGTTATTAGAACAACTTTTTTTCCAGATTATTCTAATAGTGATTTTATCGGACAAATTTTACCTTTTGTAAAAGATAAAGATGTTACATATAAATATGTACCAGGACCGTTTACTAAATCTTTAGAAAAAGCTTATAAAAATAAAAATGAAATGTTTTATTTAGTTATAGAAGAAATTAATCGAGGTAATGCTGCTGCAATATTTGGAGATGTGTTCCAATTATTGGATAGGTTAAAAAAAAATAGTGATGATGAACGAGTTAAAGGTGATAGTGAGTATCCAATTTCAAATGAGTTTATTGAAGGGTATTTAAGACAAGAAAAAGTTAATTTTACACCTGAAAGAATACACATTCCTCATAATTTGGTAATTATTGCAACTATGAATACTAGTGACCAAAATGTATTTCCTTTGGATACTGCATTTAAACGTAGATGGAAAATGGAGAGAATTACTAATACATGGGATGAAAATCATCCATTTGCTAATTACTATATTCCATTTACAAATATCACTTGGAAAAATTTTGTGGAAACAATAAATGAAAAGATGTTAGAATTAACTAGTGATGGTTTGTATTTAGAAGATAAACAGCTTGGAGAATATTTTGCAAATGAAGAAATGTTTATTAAAAATAAAGCTGACGCATATATTGTAAATGATGAAAATGAGAAAAAATTAAAAAACTTTACTTATAAAGTAATTGAATACTTATACAATGATGTATTTAAATTTAATAAAGATAAATTCTTTAAAGAAACAACGATAAGCTTTAATAAGTTATGTGAAAGTATTATTAAATTCAATGAAAAAAAGACAGAATATATAGGTATGATTGAAACCTGTATGGACGTTAATTTTGATGTATCAAATGATGAGGGAATAGAGGATGTCATAATAGAACCAACTGATGAAGTAGCAGGTGAATAGAATATGATTGCTCAAAATGAAGTTGAATTAATACATGTAAAAGAATCTAATAGATTTATAGGAATAAAAATAAACAATAGCAAAATAGAGGTTCATGTACCACAAATATTTCACAAAAATGTTGATGAAAAAGTGTATCATCGTGATTTGTTAAAGTTTCTAAAAAGTCTTTCATTGGTAACTGCTATGAGTGAGGATATTCAGATAAGTGATAATGAGTTAGTTGGGGAAATGTGGCCTATTGAATCATATTTATGGATGATTAATGATTTTTTTGAAAATGGTTATTATTTCAATCGTGAAAAGAAATATTATCATGATAATAAAGGTAAAATAGATTGGAAAAGAACACTAAGAACAACTCCAATATACTCAAATGGTAATATTATATATGATAAATTAATTACTTCAAGAGTATCTGCAAGTGATGATAAAATTGCTCAGATTTATAAAATTTGTTTATCTATTAGTTTGAAAAGAATTGGATGGATTTATAATTTGAATTTTAAAGTTGATGTACAACAACATATGTCAAATCAAATAATGATATATAATATACAAAAAGAGTTGGAATCAACCTTTGATGATGTTAAAAGATTACGTTTTAGACATATGTTAAAAGTAATTAGAGATATAAAAAGAGACAATGCTTTAAGTAATAAATCAACATTTGGTATTACAAATTACTATTATGTTGTTGAAAGAATGATTGATAAAATCTTTAAGGGTATAAGTGCAAAACAATTAAAAGTTTACAATCCGTATGGATGGTGGGAAGTTGAAGGAAAAAAAACAAAGGCTTCTTTACTAAGACCAGATACTATTTATGAGCAGAATGATAATATTTATATTATTGATTCTAAAATGTATAAATATGGATATACTGCTAAAAAAAGCGATTTACCACAAACTTCCTCAATACTGAAACAAATTGCATATGGTGACTTTGTAAAAAAAATGCATCCTGGTAAAAATGTTAGAAATGTATTTATTATTCCATATGATAAAGAACTAAATGAGTTTAAGTTATTAAATAAATCAAAAGTTTTAGAATATATAGGTAAAGCAAGCGGTGAATGGAATGTAAATGATGTCGAACATAATAGTATTTATACGTATGTCATTGATTATATGTATTTATTAATGAATTATAATAATCCTAATAATACATTAATCGATGAATTGTGCTCTTCAATAGAAGAATATATCTCTAAAAAATAAATTTAATTTAATATGAAAAGACGGTTATAATAAAACCGTTTTTTGCTTAAAATGTTGAATATCCTATAATTTGTGATATTTATCTTTTTTTGTTAAAAAATATAGTTTATATAGCTATAGTTAATAGTTTTAAAATAAGGTATAATAAAATAACGGAAAGGGTGATAGAAATGAAAAAAGCTATTCCATTAGGAATAATGGATTATGAGAAACTAATAAAAGATGATTATTATGCAGTAGATAAAACATTAATGATCAAAGATTTTCTTGAAAGAAAAAGTAGTGTTACATTAATTACAAGACCAAGAAGATTTGGAAAAACAATCAATATGTCAATGATGGCAGAATTTCTCGATATCACTAAAGATTCTAAAGAAATATTTAAAGATACAAAAATTATGAAGACTAATTATGCTGACCAAATTAATCAGTATCCAACTATTTTTATCACTTTTGCAGGAGCTAAAAACAGCTTACAGGAAATTGTAAGCTGGATAAAAAGAGGAATCTTAAAAGAATATCAGCGTTATAAATTTATTTTAAATGATTTGGATGAATTTGATAAACCAGTTTATGAAGCAATAAAAAAAGAATTAATTAATTTTGATAATAATCAATTAAATGATATTACGGATTCTTTATCATTTTTAATGGAGCAGTTAGAGAAATATTATCAAAAAAAAGTTATGTTGTTTATCGATGAATACGATACACCATTTATTGAAGGACATGTGGGAGGTTTTTATAATGAAATAAAAGGTGGGTTAGCAGGATTGCTCCATAATGCTTTAAAGCTATCATCAAGCTTACAGTATGCTATGCTTACAGGAATTCAAAGAGTAGCTAAAGAAAGTATTTTCAGTGATTTAAATAATCTTATAGTATGTACAGTAATGGATAAACGATATGATCAGTATTTTGGTTTTACAGAAACAGAAACAGAAACGTTGTTAAAATATTATGATTTAAGATTAAATGATGAAGTAAGAGAGATGTATGATGGTTATCATATGGGTGAAGTAGAAATATATAATCCATGGTCGATTATTAATTATGCAGATAATAAAGAACTAATTCCTTATTGGGTGAATACCAGCAGTAATATAATGATTAAAAAGGTGATGGAAAAAAGTGAAGTAAGCTTCAAAGAAGGTTATGAAACATTGATCAGACAAGGGTATTTAGATACGCAGATAATGATGGAGACAAGTTTTTATGAACAGTCGCAGACAGAAAGCTTATGGGGATTGTTTGTAAATGCAGGATATTTAACAATAGAACAGATGATTCGAAAAAACAGATATCGAATTAGGATCCCAAATGAAGAAGTACAGCAAGAATTTATGTCATTGACAGCTTATTATTTACAGGTATCAGAAAGTATTTTAGATGATTTATTTTATGCAGTAGAAACGAAAGACAAGAAATTATTTGAAAACAGTTATAAAAATATTCTAATGACATTGCCATCATATTATGATTTAAAGGACGAAAACAGTTATCATATGATGATATTAGGTATGAGTGCCTGGTTAACAAGTGAGTATGAAATAATAAGTAATCAAGAAGCTGGATTAGGAAGATGTGATATTATTTTAAAGGCGAAAAAGGCTTTACCATCATATGTAATTGAATTCAAGTATACTAAGGATAAAAAGGAAATAGAAAAAGAATCAGAAGAAGCGGTAAAACAGATTATTGAAAAGGAATATTCCAAAAAACTAAAAGGAGAAATAGTATATATAGGATTAGCTCATTGTGGTAAAGAAGTAGAAGTTAAATGGGTGGAAAAATAATTTTCTAAAATGTCTATTAATTTCTTTAAAATACTTGTTGGTTTTATATCAAGTTTTTGGATTAACAAATGTAAGAAATTTGGTCAGTTTGTTTTAATATATATTCTCTTTAAAAATTATCTGGTGATAAATAGTTACAATGTATGTAGATTTTACCATGTTATAAAGTTTCTTTAAATATTAAAAAAACAATTAATAAGTGTAAGAATGTATTATTTAAATCAGTGGAGTATTGTACAAGGATGAAAAGTTATATAGAGACAGAATATAGATGAGGGATAGTAAGTTATAGACAAATAGCAACTATTTAAAAAAGCATGATAGATTGATGAATAAGACATCGAAACATATCATGCTTTTTTAGTTGTTATATTATTTAACTAGTATATAATAAAGCATACTTATTAATGTTGTCATTACATAAACTAATAATAAAATACATATTTTCACTATTATAACCTTTTTGTTCTAATAATTGAAAAAAATCAGCTATTTCAAATAATGAAAAATTTTCATTAATATTAAATATATTAAAAATGAAATTTACAGGATGGTTTATATGTGGAATTTTATCAATAAATTCATCATATGTACTCCAATTTTGATAAACACTCTCAAATTCCCATGTTTTATTACTTAAATCTTTTAATAAATCTTCATCAAGTTTTATAATTTCATTATTAGGAAAAGTTTGCAATAAACGATATATATCATTGCAACATTTATTAAAAGAAAGTGTTGCAGTAGAGTTGTTACGTTTTAGTATAATGGTATTTTTATTTTTTATAATTTCTAATTTTGATGTGTTTTTAATATTTTTAATTTTATCATTCATGTTATTTATTTTTTCAAGATATGATTCCTTTAATTTAATTGAATTAGATAGTTTTTCTTGATGTATTTTAATTTTTTCATCTATTCTTAATAAGATACTTTCATCATTTCTACTAATTAATACTTTAATTTCTTTAATAGTAAAACCTATAGTTTGAAATTCTTTAATTTTATAGAAATCTACTGCTTGTTCTATTTTATAAAAGCGATAGCCACTTAATTTATCAATATAATATGGTTTTAGTAAACCTTGATGATCATAGTATCTTAAAGTTTGTGTAGAGCATTGGCATAATTCAGCAAATTTTTTAATATTAAGCATATCTTGTTCCTCCTTCTGATGAAAGAATATCATTATAGTACACTATAATGTAAAGAATAAATAATTAAGTTAAACGGTATTATTAAGAAGAAAAGGTGAAATTTATTGTTGTTTTTGGTAAAATAATGTAAAGATAACAAATTTGATTATAAACATCTAAAATAAGAGTAATATGAGTAAATAAAAATAGTTGCATAGCAACTATTAGTATATCACCTATGTGATACCATTTAAAATGGCATTAAAGCAAAGCTTTATTTTAACTCGTTATATAATTTAGAATAGTAGTCAAATTTCTTTGACATAATAAGAATAAAATAAAATGGGGAGAAAGTCAATATGGATAAAGAAAAAATTAAGTATAGTATAGGCCTAGATATAGGAACGAGCTCAGTTGGGTGGGCTGTAGTTGATAACAATTTTAAATTATTAAAAAAAGGTAATAAAAATATGTGGGGAAGTCGATTGTTTGAAACAGCAAAAACTGCTGCTGATCGTCGTCAAAATCGTTCTAATCGAAGAAGATACAATAAAAGGCGGGAACGAATTAGATTGTTACAAGAACTTATGGCAAGCATGGTATTAAGTGTAGATCCAACTTTTTTTATTCGTTTAACACAAACTACTTTTTTGGATGAAGAAGATAAAAGTAGGTTTTTAAATGATAAATATAAGGGGAATTATAATTTATTTATTGAGGATGATTATAATGATCAAAATTTTTATAACAATTTTAAAACAATATATCATTTAAGAAATTATTTATGTCAAACTACTAAAAAAGAAGATCCTAGATTAATATATTTAGCTTTGCATCATATTGTTAAGTATCGTGGTAATTTTTTATATGAAAAGCAGGATTTTTCATTAGATGCTACAAGAATCGAAGATGATTTACAAAGTATTTTAGATAAAATTAATGAATTTAATGATTTAGGTATGATATTTGATGAACAGACAATTTTTAAAATATTAAATATTTTAAAAGAAAATAATAATCGAAGTGAAAAGATAGATAAGTGTTTAAAACAGATAGCTATTGATAAAAAGAATAAACAAGTATTTAAAAATCTGTTTAGTGGAATAGCAGGTAATCAATTTAATTTTACAAAAATGATTTCTAATGAAGTTATACAATATGAAGATGAAGATATTAAATTAAAGTTTTCAGATGTGAATTTTGAAAATAAGATAGAGGAATATAGTGTTGCATTAGGAGAATATTTTGAATTTATTGAATTGATGAAAAAAATATATAGCTGGATTACGCTAAATAATATTCTTAAATCTGGAAATAGTATATCAGAGGCAATGATCAATAGATATGATATGCATCATAATGATTTAAAAAGATTAAAAAAATTGATTAAAGAGTATGATAGAAAAGTTTATTATGAAGTTTTTAGAAATCAAAGTGATAAATTAAAAAATTATTACAACTATATAAATCATCCTGGTAAAACCAGTAGAGAAGAGTTTTATAAATATTTAAAAAAGGTATTAGAAAAAATAAATAATGAAGAAGTTAATTATTTTTTAATGAAGATTGAAGAGGAAGAGTTGTTATTAAAACAAAATGATCGTGATAATGGTGCTATTCCTTACCAGTTAAATTTAAATGAAATGAAGAAGATAATTGAAAATCAGTCGAAATTTTACGAAGATTTAAGAATAAATAAAGATAAATTAATTAGTATTTTAACATTTAAAATACCATATTATTATGGACCTTTAGATGGTAATGATAAATATGGCTGGTTAATTAAATATCAAAATAAAAAGCAGGAACGAATTACTCCATGGAATCATAATGAGGTTGTAGACATGGAAAGAACAGCTACAGCTTTTATTGAACGTTTAACTAGTTTTTGTACATATTTGCCTGATGAACTAGTTATGCCTAAAAATTCATTAACTTGTAATATGTATGAGCTTTTAAATGAATTAAATAGGATTAGAGTAAATGGAAAATTGTTGGGAAGAGATATTAAAGCAGGAATAATTGAAAAATTATTTATGAATAAAAAAATTATTAAAGAAAGTGATTTGAAAGAATGGTTTATTAAAAACAAAATCTATTTAGAAATAGATGAGATTTCGGGATATCAAAAAGATAAAATATTTTCTTCTTCATTGGGGTCATGGATTGATTTTAAAAAGATTTTTAGTGTTATTGATGAGTCTAATTATTTAGTTATTGAAGAAATCATTAAAGATATCACAGTTTTTAATGAAAAAAATATTTTAAAGAAACGCTTAAAAAATGTTTATAAGTTGTCTAACGAGCAAATAAAGAAAATTTTAAAATTAAATTATAGTGGATGGTCAAAACTATCTTATGAATTAATTAACGGAATTAAAGCTGATAATTGCTATGGAAGTTCAGTAAGTATTTTAGAAGTAATGAAGGAATCAAATCTTAATTTGATGCAGATAATTAATGATGATAAACTAGGTTACAAAAAAATCATAGATGAGAAGAACTGTTTTGAAACTGATGAAAAATTCGATTATGATGAGATAAAAAATTTACCTGGATCTCCAGCAATAAAAAAAGGAATTTGGCAATCGCTTCTAATTATAGAAGAAATAACAAAGTATATGAAGCATCAGCCAAAAAATGTCTATATTGAATTTGCACGTGAAGAAGGAAAAAAAGAGCGAACAAAAACACAAATAAAAAAACTTAAAAATATTTATAAAGATTTGGATTTACAGTTAAATCATGATATTTGGGTAAGAAATAAGCTTAATCAAGAAAAAGATGACTATAAGCTTAGTAATGAAAGATTGTATTTATATTATACGCAAATGGGAAAATGTATGTATTCAGGAGAGGCGATTGAAAGTATAGATGATATTTTTAGTGATGAATTATATGAAATTGATCATATAATACCTCGTTCAATTATTAAAGATGATAGTATTGATAATAAAGTATTAGTAAAAAGAAAAGAAAATCAAAGAAAGTCAAATGATATTATTCCATTACCAATTAGAGAAAAACAAATTGAGCGGTGGAAATATTTATTAGATCACAAGCTGATATCTCAAAAAAAGTATTTTAATCTGATTCGTGATGAAATGGATTCTCAAACAATAGAAAAATTTATTAATCGTCAATTAGTTGAAACTAGGCAGATCATTAAACATGTTGCCAATATTATTGATAACCATTATGCTAATACATCAGTAGTAGCCATAAGGGCTAATATAATTCATGATTTTAGAATAAAGTACAATATTTATAAAAATCGTAACATAAATGATTATCATCATGGTCATGATGCATATATTGCTTGTGTTATAGGACAATACATGAAAATACGTTATCCACAATTTGATGCAAAATATGCTTATAATGAGTATATGCGCTATGGTAATAATAAACATGATAAATCAGGATTTATTTTAAATAGCATGAATTATGAAGGTTATGATAAAGATACTGGGGAGATAATATGGCATCCTGATACAATTAAAAAAATTTTAAAATGTTTTAATTATCGAGATTGTTATATTACAAAAAAACTTGAGTCAAGTGATGGAGAATTATTCGATGCAACTATATATTCGCCAAAAAGCAATAAAAAAGATTTGATTCCTGTAAATAAATTCAGAGCAAATAGTAATAAGTATGGTGGGTTTTCTGGAGTAAAATATATTATTTATGCAATTGAAGGAATTGATAAAAAATCGTCAGTTGTGCGTAAAATTGTCAAGGTTCCACTTATTTATAAAGATGAAAAACCAGAAAAAATAATTTCATATATTGAAAAGTATAATAATTATAAAGATGTTAAGCTCTTAAAAGTTATTAAGAAAAATCAATTAATTGAAATAGATGGCGGTTTTTATTACATCACTTCACCAACCGAATTGAATACAGCCTGGCAGTTAGTTTTAAATCCACATGAAAATGCAGTAGTATATAAAATTAATCATGCACTAAAAAATAATGTTGATAAAGAGTTGGATATTAAGGAACTGGATTCATTATATTTAAGTTTAATTGATAAATTAAACAATTATTATCCTAAATATCAAAGTACAATAAAAAATAAAATAATTGATCTACATGAACGATTTAAAAATTTATCATTACTTGATGCAGCAAAAGTAATTGAACAATTATTAGTTGCTATGTCTGCTGGTCCCCAAAATGGTAAAATTGACCTGCCTAATTTTAAAATTGGTGATCGTATTGGAAGATTAAAAGGACAAGATATTTTACTAGATAAAACTATATTTTATAATCAATCAGTTACTGGTTTATATTCAAAAAAGGTAAAGTTATGACATGGCGGACTATTTTTATAAAATCGAAGGCAAAATTATCTTACAAAAATGATTATTTAGTAGTTCGTAATGAAGAAATACATATGATTCACTTGTCGGAAATAAACACAGTAATAATTGATTCTACCGCAGTAACAGTTACTTCCTACTTAATATCAGAGATGTTGAGTAGGAAGATCAAATTAATTTTTTGTGATGATAAAAGAAATCCTCAAGGAGAAGTTGTACCATATTATGGATGTCATGATTCAAGTAAAAAAGTCCATGAGCAGTTAAAATGGGATGAGTATGTGTTAGTGGTATGGACTAGGATTATTAAAGAAAAAATTATAAACCAATCAAAATTGCTTCACTATTATGAAAATGATAATTATAAAAAACTAGAATTATATGCTAGTCAATTATTAGCAAACGATATAACTAATCGTGAGGGACATGCAGCTAAAGTGTACTTCAATTCATTATTTGGGTTAGGATTTAATCGAGAAGATGTTAGTGATATTAATGCATCTTTAAATTATGGATATGCTATAATTTTATCGCAGTTTAATAAAGAAATTGTAGCAAGTGGATATTTGACACAGTTGGGAATTAAACATAGTAACTATTTTAATTTTTTCAACTTATCTTCCGATTTAATGGAGCCATTTAGACCATTAATAGATAAAATTGTTAAAGATAATTATGGAAATGTATTTGATATAACAATGAAATTAAATTTAATCAATGTTTTAAATAAAAAAGTGAGAATAAAAAATAGAGAGCAATATGTAAGCAATGCTATTGGTATATATGTAAAAAGTGTAATAAATGCAATTCAAAAGAGAAATATAGAGCTATTAGATTTTTTTGATTATGAGTTATAGATATATGAGGATATTAGTGTTTTATGATTTACCAGTAGAAACATATGCTGAACAAAAAGAATATCGTAGATTTCAGAAAAGTTTAATTAAAAGTGGTTATATAATGATGCAAGAAAGTGTATATTGTAAACTTGCATTAAATAACTCTATTGTGAAAAGTGAAAAACAGAAGTTATACAAAAATAAACCTCACTGTGGAATTGTTCAAGTTCTAGTTGTTACTGAAAAACAATTCGCTCAAATTGAATATATAGTTGGGAAAAAATCAAATATAAAAGAAGATAGGGATGATAGGTTAATAGTATTATGAAAATGAAAATAATTGGATTTGATATGGATGTAGATTTTAGTGATTCAATAGATACAATTTTAATTATTAAAGATAGTAAATTATTTTCAAAAGTTGCATTTGAGATTTATAATTATTCATTAGTTAGTACGTGTGAGATAATTATATTAGATGATTATGGAGAGATAATCAAGAATAATTTTATTGAGTGTATATATGATATAATCAGTTATGATTTAACTTCTAAAAAGGTATTAGCAAAAATATATATGACAATAAAAAATAATATAATAGATGATATAGATAAAGAAACCACTCTTTTAAATGATATAAATAAAGTAAATGGTTTATTTATTGAGGAACTGGAAAATTATAATTTAGATTATTCTTATGAGACGAATATAAAGATAGAAAATTATTTAAAACTGTTAAATTTAAAAATAGTAAGTTCTGGAGAATCAGTATTTAATAAGATGATAGATTTAATTGAGATTTATTCAGAATTGTTTAATGAACATGTTATAATATTTATAAATATTATGTCGTATTTGAGTGATGATGAACTAGAGGAAGTCTTAAAATATAAGAGGTATAAAAAATTAAAATGTATTTTTATTGAGAATAATTTTACTAGAAATATAATAGCAAATAAGTATATAATAGATGATGATCTATATATGTATAAATTATAACACTATCTAAATTATGGATGAAGTCGTTATTCATTTATACTTTTAAAACCTAATTTGAGGTTTTAGAGTTATGTAATTTAGAATAGTAGCAAAACACATTTATTTCCATTTTTATAAGTGCCATTGTTTTAGAGTTATGTAATTTAGAATAGTAGCAAAACTAAAATTTTTTCATGGTATGCCTCTGTTGAGTTTTAGAGTTATGTAATTTAGAATAGTAGCAAAACACAATGAAGAACTGTACGATATCACCGAACGTTTTAGAGTTATGTAATTTAGAATAGTAGCAAAACTATTATTTCTTTGTTCCTAACAGATTGACTGTTTTAGAGTTATGTAATTTAGAATAGTAGCAAAACTTCCAATCCAAAAACAATAACATGATAGTGGTTTTAGAGTTATGTAATTTAGAATAGTAGCAAAACTCCAGAATTTTTAAGCGAAGCAATAGCATCGTTTTAGAGTTATGTAATTTAGAATAGTAGCAAAACTTCTTTCCAATGGTCCCAAGTCAACCTATTGTTTTAGAGTTATGTAATTTAGAATAGTAGCAAAACAATATCTGCGGGATAGTATAAGTAGTAGTAGTTTTAGAGTTATGTAATTTAGAATAGTAGCAAAACAGCATTTCGTATGATAAATCTAACGGGCATGTTTTAGAGTTATGTAATTTAGAATAGTAGCAAAACATACCATATGGAATATCTGACAAAATCAGGGTTTTAGAGTTATGTAATTTAGAATGATTTTAAAATCAATAGACTAAATCACATATTTAGAAGGACTTGGAGTAAAAATTATTTATAGTGATGCACAAATTAATAATATCATTATTGATAATAAGATTTTATGGATTCCAAATTATGGGTATTATGAAAAACAAAAGAATGTAAATGCATTTCGCATTAAAGATGTTAATGTGATTGAGGAAATTATTTCAATGATAAAAGATAATGATTGAGATGATTGATAATAAATGTGGTATACTATAGGGGGCATATAATATACTTATTATTTGGAGGTGTTTGGATGAAAAGGGTTCCAATTGGTGTAGAAGATTTTAAAGAACTGATTTCTAATAATTATTATGTAGATAAAAGTGAATTGATTAAAGATATGATAAATGAAAAAGTTGTTTTATATACTAGACCAAGAAGATTTGGTAAAACATTAAATATGAGTATGTTATATTATTTCTTTTCAATTAAACAAAAAGATAATGCTCATTTATTTAAGGGATTAAAAATAGAAAAAGATATTGAAGCTAAAAAACATCAAAATAAATATCCAACGATTTTCATTACTTTAAAAGATATGAAACGTAATAATTTTAATGATCAAACAGAAAAATTTGCAGCTTTAATTTCTGATATAGTTGATAAGAATATTGAATTATTAAAAAGTCCTTTTTTAAATGAACGACAAAAAAATTTATTATGCCAATATTTAAATACAACCAGCTCATCATCAAATCTGCAAGATGCACTACTTAATATTTCAATTTGTCTACAAAAGCATTATCATAATAAAGTAGTTATATTAATTGATGAATACGATGTTCCTTTACAAGAAGCATATATAAATAATTATTATGAAGAAATGATTGATTTTTTAAAGAATGTTTTTAGTGCAGCGTTAAAGACAAATGATGTTTTACAAAAGGGTGTTTTAACAGGGTGTTTAAGAATTGCAAAAGAAAGTATTTTTACAGGTTTAAATAATTTTTCTACATGTTCTATTCTTGATGAAATATCAGATAATCGTTTTGGTTTTACGAATGATGAAATAGTGGATATTTTAAATTATTATCATCTTGAACAGTATCAAAATGAATTTAAAAGATGGTATGATGGATATTTATTTGGTAAAACAGAAATATATAATCCTTGGAGTACACTATTATATGTAAATAAATTAATAAAGACTTCTAGTGTAACTGGTGAATTATTTTGGGCTAATACTAGTGGTAATGAGATTATTTATCGTTATATTACTAATAATAATTTTGAACTTAAAGAGGAATTTGCTATTTTAGTTAAGGGTGGGATGATAAAAAAAGTAATCAAGCCAGAATTAACATATCGACAAATGGATGATCTCAATAATATTTATAGTTTTCTTCTTTTTACAGGTTATCTTAAAATTAATAAGTACTTGGATTATAATTATTATGAATTGATGATTCCTAATCATGAAATTAGGATGATTTATAAGGAAACATTTGATGATTGGACAAAAGAAATTATAGAAAATAATAGTCAAAAATTAATTGATGCCCTTTTAAACAAAGATGAAGATGAAGCTAATAAAATTTTAAATTATATATTATTACAATCAATTAGTTATTATGACAATAAAGAAAGTTTTTATCATGGTTTTATGATAGGGTTAATGAATGGAAATAATACTTATTCTAATATTGAAACTGGTGATGGGAGCAGTGATATTAAATATTTACCTGTAAATAAAGAAAAAAGAGGCTTTATCTTAGAACTAAAGTTAGTTAAAGATAAAGATCTCTATGATACTGCTATTGAAGGCTGCGATCAGATTGTTGAAAAACGATATATGGAAAGTGAAAAAGTTCGTGGATATCAGGATATAGTAGGTTATGGAATAGCATTTGATAAGAAAAGATGTTTTATCAAAATGGTCAAAGATTAGCTATTCTATATTCTCTAATAAATTATTAATAAAACTATCATAGTTATAACTATGAATAATACTTTGCTGTAACTTAGAATTATTAACAATCTCAATAAAGATATCATAAAGGTGCTCAATGTCTTGTTGGTCACCTTGTTTTATTGCAAGTAAAAAGACGATTTGAACTGTATCTTGCTGGTACCAGCTTAGAGGTTTATCAATGATGGCTACTGCAACTTTGGTATCCTTAGCACATAAACGCATAGGATGAGGTAAAGCGAATACTTCGTTCATATTAGTTTTAGCTAAATTTTCACGTTCCATTACATAATCAAAATAGTCTGTATCAACTATATCCTGATTTTCCATTAAATGACACATTTGTTTTAGTAAAGCTTCTTTAGAGTCAACTTTATCTAAATGAATAAATAGATTCTTATCAAAAAACTTATTAGATTTCTTCATTTTATTTAAAGATATTGAAGTAAGGAACTTAGAAATAGCTTCAATATCCTGATTATTTAAAGCAAAATCAACAATAATAGTAGGTATAAAATCACTTTTTAAAGGGATTGTAGAAATAACAAAATCAATATTCAACAATTCTCTTTTAGTATAATTAATAAACTCATTATATGAAGCTTTACGAACAATTGTTATCTTATCTTTAAAGAAAACATTTAATCTAGTTTCTAACATTCTTGTAGTCGCTTGACCAGAGCCGCAAACTAAAATAACACTTTTATTTTGAAGACTACCAGAAAAACATCGTTCAATTGCAGCACCAATGTGTAGTGATACATAACCAACTTCATCTTCAGTTAAAATATATGGCTGTTTGTTAAAGATTTTTGCAGTACATGTAATAGTAATATCAAATGCTAAGGGAAAATTAGTTTTAATTGTATTTAATAAAGGATTGCGTTTATTTAAAGCAAAAGATTTAGTATTTAAAATTGATTTGAAATGTAAGAAGAGATCATGAGATAGGATTTCATCATTGCGTAAATCAAAATTATAGTCGAGATAAATATTATTTAGTAGTTCTGCTACTAATTCTTTGATTTTACTATCATTATCAATTAAATCATTTAGCTGGGTATTAGCAACTAAATGAGAGTAAAGATACTTTTTTTCACCTTCACTAATAGTAATATTAAAATTATTTTCTATTTCTAAAACAATATCATTAATAAAATCAATATAGTTATCATCAATACTAATAGTATTATTTGTATTGATATAACAATCAAACTGAATTCTTGAAATCATTAGTGCAAAATGAATAACTAAATTTTTAAAATTAAAGTCATTAGTTTTTATTTGAGCTTTCTTTAATTTATTAGAAATAATTTGTTTAAGTAAATCAAGATCAATTCCATCAAAAAGAGTATACTCATCTTTAGTAAATCCAGTAACATAGTTTTGAAAATTAAACGATAAAACATTTTCAACTAAACATTTACGTTTATCATCTTCATTACCAATTACTTTAACACCAGCATTATTTTTAGAAATATATTCAAGATTATATTTTGAAAAGATATTTTTTAAAGTCTTAATATAATTTTGCAAAGTATTTCTACTGACATATATATTATCAGCTAAATCATCAAGTGTTATATATTCATCACTATATAATAATAAATTTAGTAAATATTTAATACGATCTTGGGAAGTGTCTAATTCAGGATTATTTGATTTTGTTTGTTTTATTGAAGATAAAAAAGTATTATATTTTTCTTGATCATTGATTTCAATATAATATCCTGCTTTTCTTTTTAGTTTTAA
Organism: Thomasclavelia cocleata; assembly: GCF_900102365.1. Lineage (GTDB taxonomy): Bacteria > Bacillota_I > Bacilli_A > Erysipelotrichales > Coprobacillaceae > Thomasclavelia > Thomasclavelia cocleata. The sequence continues at coordinate 49,128 of NZ_FOIN01000011.1, forward strand.
TTGGGCACCATTTTCTTTAATTATTTCGTTAATTGTTTGAATATCACTACGAATAGTACGATCAGTAATATTTAATAGAGATGATAAACGATTTACAGAAACAATATCATTTTGCCTAACATAATCAAAAATTTCATTTAAACGATTGTATGGAAACATTATTATCACGATTCCTTCCTTACTATGTTTATATTGTATAGATTATTGCTTTTTTATGCAAATAAATTATTTCCGAAATAAAATGGAAATCTTGGTGTTTATTAAACAAAAGTTTCCGATAATAAGTGGAAATATCATTGATTGAAATATAGCTAAATTCAAGATAGACTGTAGTTGTGGCAAGGAGGTAATAAGGTAATGCTTAATGAAGATTATATATTTTTAGATGTAAAAGCAGTTAATAAAGAACAGTTATTGGGATTTATTGCAGATATGGCTCAAGAATATGATATTTGCAATAATCGTCAAGGATTGTTTGAAGATTTAAAAAAACGGGAATCTGAGTTTCCAACAGGTTTGCAAGATGGATTTGCAATTCCTCATGCTCGCAGTAGTCATGTTAAAAAGGCTGCAATTTTATATTTAAGAACTAATGAAGCAATTGAGTGGGGAACAATGGATGATAAAAAAGTTAATTATTTATTTTCTTTATTAGTTCCAAAGGAAAATGAAGGAAATCTTCATTTACAAATGATATCTAAATTAGCTACTTGTTTATTAGAAGATGATTTTAAGGATACAGTAAAATCTTCAACTGACAAGTTAGAACTAAAAGATTATATATTAAAAAATATGGAGGTAGAATAAATGAAAATCGTTGGAATTGCCGCTTGTCCTGCAGGACTAGCACATACACCTATGGCAGCCAAAGCTTTAGAGAAAGCTGGAGCTAAATTAGGGTATGATTTAAAAATGGAACAACAAGGTAGTATGGGGCAAATTAATAAGATTACTGATGAAGAAGCAAAAGAAGCAGCTTTTGTAATCGTAGCTTCAGATCAAAAGATTTTAGGAATGGAACGTTTTGAAGGTAAGCCAGTAATCAGAATTGATATTACGACTTGTATTAAAGCACCAGAAGCAGTAATTAAAAAATGTGTTCAAGCAACACAAAAATAAAAAAGCAATTTAACTTGGCGGAGTTAAATTGCATCCACAAAACTATAATGAGTTGTGTGTACTCTCATTATAACATAAATTATGAAAAGAGAGGTAAAACGAATGAAAAAGTTTTTAAAAGATGCTAAAGGACATATAATGTCTGGAATTGGTTATATGTTACCTTTAATTATAGGAGCATCATTAGTTGTAGCAATTCCTAAATTGATAGGAGTAGCTATGGGTATTAATAGTTTAGATGCTTATGCTACTAAAGAAGGCTTTTTACACATTTTATATTTATTAGAACAAGTAGGTTGGACTGGAATTGGTTTAGTTAATACAGTATTAGCAGGATTTATTGCTTTTTCAATTGCTGATAAACCAGCTATTGGTGCTGGTTTGATTGGTGGAGCTTTAGCTAGTAATACTAAAGCTGGGTTCTTAGGAGCTGTTATTGCGGCGTTTATTGCAGGATATATTGTAAAATGGGGTAAAGAGCATATTAAATTACCTGATTCAATGCAGCAAATGATGCCATTAGTAATCTTACCATTTTTAGCAACAGGTGCAGTAGCTGTAATTATGGGTGTTATTTTGGCAACACCATTAGCTTCAATTAATGATGCTTTAGTGTCATGGTTAAGAGATATGTGTAGTGGTGGAACAAGTCAATTGATTCTTTCATTAGTATTAGGGGCAATGATTGCTTCAGATATGGGTGGACCAATTAATAAGTCAGCATGGATGGCTGGGAATGTTTTAATGACAGAAGGAATATATCAACCTAATGTATATATCAACTGTGCTATTTGTATTCCACCTTTAGCATATGCAATTGCTACTGTAATTAAGAAAAATCGTTTCTCACCAAGTTTTAAAGAAGCAGGTAAAGGTAACTGGGTTATGGGATTTATTGGTATTACTGAAGGAGCGATTCCATTTACACTAGTTAAAGCAAGCCGTTTAATTCCAATTAATATGATTGGTGGGGCTATAGGTGCAGGAATCTGTTGTTTACTTGGAGCGACTGCTGAAATTCCTCCAGTAGGAGGTATGTATGGATTTGTTTCAATCACTAGTGGTTGGGCTTATCTTATAGGAATTATTGTTGGGGCATTATTTATTGCAATTGTGGCACCAATGGTAGTTGATTTTAATGAAAATGATGATGAAAAAGAAACCATCTCAATTGATGATATTGATATTGTAATTGAATAAAAAAGATAATAGGAAGATTCATATCTTCCTATTAAATTAAAGGAGTTAACATGAAAAGAAAAGTACATGTAATCCCACATTCGCATTGGGATCGAGAATGGTATTTTACAACATCTAGATCAAAAGTTTATTTAATGAAAGATTTTAAAGATGTTTTGGATACATTAGAAACAAATAATGATTTTAAATATTTTATGGTTGATGCTCAAGGTTCTTTATTAGATGATTATATAAAATGGGTGCCACAAGATAAACAGAGAATTGAAAAGCTTGTCAAAGCTAAAAAATTAATTATTGGTCCTTGGTATACTCAAAGTGATCAATTAGTAATTTCGGGTGAAAGTATTGTTCGAAATATGTATTATGGAATGAAACGATGCCTTGATTTTGGTGGGTATATGAATGTTGGTTATGTTCCAGATTCATTTGGACAGTCAGGTAATATGCCACAAATTTATCGTCAATTTGGAATCAATGATACTTTATTTTGGCGTGGTGTTAGTGATGATATGGTTAAGCATACTGATTATAATTGGCGTGGTGATGATGGTAGTGTTGTTTTTACAACCCAGATTCCGTTCGGATATTATATTGGAGGTAATATTCCAGAAGAAGATAAAGCAAGTGATGAATTTTGGCAAAAAGAATGTTTTGAAAAAGCAGGGAGTCGTAGTGCTACTAAACATATATATTTTCCTAATGGTTTTGATCAGGCACCAATTCGAAAGAATCTTCCTGATTTAATTAAGGAAAGAAATGAAAAAGATCCAGATAATGAATATGTAATCAGTTGTATTGAAGATTATATTAAAGATGTTAAAAGTGAAAAGCTTGATTTAGAAGAGGTAAATGGTGAATTAGTAATTGCAAAGCATATGCGGATTCATAAATCGATCTTTTCGTCACGCAGTGATTTAAAGGTATTAAATACGCAGGTACAAAATTATGTTACTAATATTTTAGAACCAATTTTAACAATCTCTTACCATTTAGGTAATGATTATCCTCATGAGGCAATTAGTGAGGTTTGGAAATTATTATTTGAAAATGCGGCCCATGATTCAATTGGTTCATGTATATCTGATACTGCTAATGAGGATGTTTATATGCGTTATAAACAAGCTCGAGATATTGCAGTTAATTTAGTTGAATTGCATTCTCGAATGATTGCAACAAAAATTAAGAATCAAACTAATAATGAAATCACTTTAACATTATTTAATACCTTACCTAAGAAACGTAGTGAAACAATTGTTTTTGAGACATATTTACCTGCTGATATTTTTTCAATCAAAGATGATCATGGTAATTCTGTTAAATATACAATAATTGAAAAAACAGATTTGACAGACTATGTTTTATCGCAAACTATTCGATTAAATCCAAGTAAAAATATTTATTTGCCAAGCATAGTATATCAAGCTAAAATTGCGATTGAAGCTAAAAATGTACCAGCATTAGGATATGTGCAATATACAATTGATTTAGATGATAAATCTAATGATGATATTCAAGAAATAAATTATTTAGAAAACGAGTATTATCAAATTATAGTTAATGAGCATGGAAGCCTTGATATCTATGATAAATTAGCTGACTATCATTATCAAAATCAGGCGGTTCTTGTTGAAAATGGTGATGATGGTGACAGTTTCAATTACTCACCGCCACGTCAGGATTTAGAAATCTTTTCTACTAATAGCAAATTTGATTATCGTATAGATGGTTCTAGTCTATATCAAAAAATAACGATTAATTATCAAATGCTCATTCCTGCAAATTTACAAGAAAGAGCAAAACAACAGACAAGTGTTAAACTACCAGTAACCTTAGAAGTAGTTTTAAGGAAAGGTTCAAAAATAATTGATTTAAATGTTCATGTTGATAATCATGGGTTATCACATCGTTTATGTATTTTATTTGATAGTGCTCTAACAACTAAGTTCAATTATGCTGATCAGCAGTTTGGGTTAATTAAACGACCTAATAGTTATGATAAAGAAATGAAATTATATCTTGAGGGATTAAGTAATCAGGAAAAGATAGAGAAACCAAAAGAATTAGCTAACTGGGCCAATGATCAATCAGCTTGGCAAGAACCGCCTATTTCAATTGAACCAACTCAAAGCTATGTTGCATTAACTGATGAAAGCAGGGGGATTGCAGTTATTCCTCAAGGAGTTCGTGAATATGAGGTCATTGGTGAACAAGGAAATCAAATTAGATTAACTTTATTTAGAACATATGGTTTTATGGGAAAAGAAAACTTGGTTTATCGTCCTGGTCGAGCATCAGGTGAACGAATTATTGCCACACCTGCTGCCCAATTATTAAAAGAAATGGATTTTAAACTTGGATTTACAACTTTTAACTGTGATATTAATGATGCTGATATTGATATTTTAGCTAAAGAGTATAATACGCCAATAGAGGTTTATGAGTATGCTGATTTTTTAAATGGTAGATTGATTTTTGCTCAAGAAGACGAAGAACAAATATTACCAGTTTCTAATTCATTATTTGAAAGTAAAAATAACTTGGTTATAAGTGCAATCAAAAAAAGTGAAGATGCTGATGGATATATAATTCGGTTATTTAATGGTAAAGATCATCAAAATATTGGCGATAAACTTACTTTTAATTTTGATATTACTGAAGCATATTATACTAACTTAAAGGAAGAAAAGCTTGAAAGGATAGATGTAGTTGATAATAGTATAATAATTAAAGCAATATCACATTGTAAATTTATTACAATATTAATAAAATAATAAAAATAAACCTATGTAGAATACAAATTATTATTCTAATAGGTTTTTTTATATAAAATTTCAATAGTTATGTAAAAAAAACTGTATGATAAAATCAATATTAATGATAAGTATTTTATTATAGGGAGAAGAAGTGTGGCATTGTTATTAAATGTTCCCTATGAACAAAAAGGTGAGGTGAAAAATGAGGGCTAAATGATATGTATTAAATAAAAAAGGTTATTATAAATTTATTGAATTGATTCCTGATTTAAAAGATGAAGTAACTATAATCTGATTATTTATATGTTATCGAAGGGGTAATATGTTTTAGTTGTAATAAAAAACTAGGGTGATTGGATATGGAAAAGAAAATTATTTACAAATTTGTGATGGGAATTTTGAAAATAACTCAAGTGAAATCAATATTGTTTTATATTTATATCTTATACTAATGATCCTGCTAAATTGGGTGCAGACAAACTGTGATCATAAAGAACGTTATTCTAAAACAACAAAGATATCTTATTTAGTTAACTTTTATGATTACTGTGAGGTATTACAAGGGAATTTTTATATTTTTAATGAAGTTGATGATCAATTTTTTATTTATGATAAAAAATTGCTACTAATTAAAAAACTATATAGATGATTTAGTTTTAAATATAGAAGTAGGATGGGAAGTAATGATTATTTAATTAAGAAGTATGGTGAAATAATAGATTTGGGTATTATAATTTGATTTTTGATGTTATTAATATTTGAAAAAATATTAATCTATTGAAAAAATATTAGACATTTGTTTAGTTTTTTTACTTTTATATTCTATATTATGAAAATATTTTACTAAAAAATAATAACAGTTAATTTTTGTCGTTATTAATGTAAGCGCTTTTGCTTATGGGTTAAATATATATTATAATAGAAATATGTAAAAAATTGGAGAATAGAGATATGGAAATATATGAAATAAAGATAAAATTATACTTATTGAAAAATATAAAGATTGAAGAGACACAGACTTATTTAGCATATTTTATTGATAGTGTGATGGTTAAAGATAATATGTTTTTAGGGGTACATGAAACTAATCAATATAAATTTTATACTTTTGATAGCTTGTATCCTTTGGCTAAAAGTGGGGTTTATCAAAAAGATAATTCATATGTGTTTAGAATAAGGACATTAGATTATCAATTAGCTCAATATTTATATGATACCCTAGCTAAAAACCGTACTAAAGAATTTCAGGGCTTAACAGCTGAGGTTAAAATAATTAAACAAAAATTAATAAAAAAGCTGTATACACTTACCCCAGTGATTTTAAAAACAGAACAGGGATATTGGAAAAATAGTATTAAAACAGAGGATTTTGAAGAACGATTAAAAACTAATTTGATTAAAAAATATAAAGATATTACTGATAAGGATATTAATGAAGATTTTCAGTTTTATTATCAAATTAATTTTAAAAACAAAGTTCCAGTATCAAGAAAATATAAAGAAATTAAATTATTGGGTGATATGATTGAACTAGAGATTGCGGAAAATGATGATGCTCAAAAATTAGCTTTTTTAGCAATCGGCTCAGGTTTGTTAGAAATGAATGCTCGGGGATTCGGTTTTGTTAATTACATATATTATTAAAAGGAGGGTATATAATGCTTGATGATTGTTTGAGAATTTTTAAGCAGGAGCTTAAAGATAATAGAAATTTAGTTTTAGATACAATAATCTTGGCTGATGGGGATTATGTTTTAGTACATGGCGATGGTACTTATGATGTTGAAAAAATTAAATATTCAAAAAGAGATCATTGTTTAATCGAAAAGCCAGAAGATGAAATATATGATAAATTGTGTTTTTATGATTATCAAAGTCAGTTAGTGAGTATGAATAAACCTCAGGATCCAGGGAAAACGATTCATTCAAATAACTATTTATCATTGTTTGTAAAAAAGGAAAGTTTTAATAATGGTAAGATGAATGATAAAGCAATTGAAAGATACTTCAAAGCTTTAGAGAACCCTCAAGATAAATATAAAGGTAAAGATTTACAGATGTATAATTTTGTAAATGATAATATTAGTGAGATCGATCAAGAAAAATTGTTACATAATAAGCAATGGTTAAAGGAGCATATATATAATTTAGAGGGCGTTGATTATAATGAAAAGGATTATTTAAAAATCTTTTTTGAGGTAGATGATCAGTTATATATTGATGAAGGAAATCGTTATCTTTTAACTAAGATATTTAATTGTAATGATTATAATGTTTATGATGATGGTACAGTTTATGGGTTACCCAATTATAATTTGCAGTTAAATGCAAAGAAGCCTTTTTTAGAAAATAAAACCAGAATGCATAAAATTCCATATATGGTTTCTTTAGAAGATGCCTTATTACAAAAACAGTTTTTTGATTATTTGTTAAATCGAGTAAGTACTGGTAAGAGCAATGTATACATAAATGAAGATAATGATAAAAGAATTTATTGTTTAGATAATATTGAAAATATAGATAAGGGATTTAATGGATTTTATCTTAAAACTAAAAAAGGTAAAGAATTAGAAATACATTATATGGATGTTGTTACTGATTATAAACAATATCTAAATCCTTTATTTGATTTTGAAAATATTATTGGGGCTTTAGATGATGAATGTTATCGAGAATATAAATATCGTAATGAAGTTGAAAAATTAATTAATAATATTTTGTTTTCTAAGTATTTAATTAATAATTATTTTACGGCTCCAGATGATATAAAAAGTATTAAAGCAGATAGTGTTTATAAAAAGAATCTATTAACTTGTAGAAATGCAATATTTGCTTGGACACGTGCTGGAAGACTTGATGATATTGGATACGTTTTACCAAAAGCAGCATTAGAGGTTGTAATTAATTCGATTAGAAAGGAATATATAAAATCAGCTCAAAAGCAGTTAAATCTTTATTTTGCTTTAAATAAATATTTTAATAAACAGGAGAATGGTATGGAAGGTATAAGAGAAAGCTTGCGAACTAAAATAAATAGTGAGCATCAAAATGTAATTGAAAATGATTTACAGTATAGTTTTGCAGTTGGACAAATAATTTATTTTTTACAAACAAAAAGTAAAGCTAAAAAGAGAACACAAGACTTTATTAATCAATTTATTATTATAAGAAATGATGCAATATTAAAGAATAAATTAAGACAATTTTATCGGAGATATAATTATGAAATGACTATAGAGGATAAGCGCTTTAAAAATTTATATGGTATGGTTGAGCTATATCTAAATGTTGGAAAAATTGATCAAGGTATGTTATTAGCTGGATATTTAGGAGAAAATTTAATTTATGAAAAAGGAGAAAAAGAAAATGGATAAGAGAGTATATGGAGTAATTGGAATATCATCAATCATGGCAAACTGGAACGCTGATTTTTCTGGTTATCCAAAAAGTTTATCTGATGGGACGATTTTTGGTAGTGATAAGGCTTTAAAATATCCAATGAAAAAGATGTGGGATAATGAAGGTCAAAAAGTTTTATATATGAAATCAATGAAATTTTCACCACAGAAAGATGGCATTGTAACATTAGTACCTAATTCATTAAAAGAAAGATATGAAAAATTATTTGATGTTGATGATTTAGGAAAATGTAAAGATGCTAAAGAAGTATTGTCTAATTTAATGAGTGCGGTTGATGTTAAAAACTTTGGAGCTACATTCGCAGAAGCTAAAAATAATATCTCAATTACTGGTGCTGTCCAGTTTGGGCAGGGAATTAATAAATATAGTGAAAGTGTAGCTGAAGAACAACAAATATTATCACCATTTAGAGATAGTTCAAAAGATAAAGAAAAAGATGAAGAGGCTAAAAATTCAACTTTAGGTACTAAGATCGTTAGTAATGAAGCTCATTATTTCTATCCTTTTTCAATTAATCCTAGTGCTTATAAAGAACTTGTGACTTTAGGGGTTACAGATGGCTACACTAAAGAAGATTATTTAAATTTTAAAAGAACTGCTTTAGTTGCAGCAACTTCTTTCTCATCAAATGCTAAAGAAGGATGCCAAAATGAATTTGCTTTATTTGTGGAAACTAAATCGGATACATATTTGCCAAATTTAAGTGAGTATATTAGTTTTGAAAAAACAGATGTTAATAAGATTATAATTGAATGCAATATGTTAAATGAATTAGAAGATGTTTTAAATATTGAAATTTATTATAATCCTGAAACAACAGTTTTAGAATCAAATTTACCAAAAGCTAAAATTTATAACCTGATTACTAAAAAAGAGGTGTAATATATGCAGGCACTTAAATTTACTTTAAGTGGTAAAACAGCTTTTTTTAAGCGTCCAGAGGTCAATACATATTATTATTATACTTTTGGTAATATTCATAAAGTTGCATTATTAGGAATGTTTGGAGCAATTTTAGGTTATCATGGTTATAATAATACGATTGAATTACCAGAGTTTTATCAAAAATTAAAAGATATCAAAGTATCTATTTTACCTCAAAATAAAAAGGGTTATTTTTCAAAGAAAATTCAATATTATAACAATTCAGTTGGTTATGCATCCAAAGAACAGGGTGGTAATTTAATCATAAAAGAACAATGGCTAGAAGATCCTTGCTGGAATATTATTGTTTTATTGGATAATGAAGAAGCAAACAAACTTGCTCAAGCTTTAATTAATCAAAAGTGCGTTTATATACCCTATTTAGGTAAAAATGATCATCCTGCTAATATTACTGATCCTATAATTATTGATTTGGAGAAACGTAATATTGATGAAGAGTCTTTGGCCTGTTTATTTCCTAAGGGAGCTTTTGAAGAAGCTGAGGATATTGATATTGATTTTTATAAATATCAAGAAAGTTTACCAGTTGGATTAAATGAAAAAACGGGATTGTATGAGTATATGACATTTATTCATACTAATCTTTATATGGATGAAGGCAGTGTATACAGTTTTGATGAAAAAAACATTGTATTTTATTAACCCGCTATTAAGCGGGTTTTATTGAAGGGAGAACATTATGGATATAGATAGATATCTAGTTTCACTAGAAAAAATAATAATTAATATAGATCAGTGCTATGGACATAGAGATGATGATTATCAAGAAACAATTAATGAACATATCCAATTATGCACAAAATATTTAAAAGAAATATTTAAATTAAAGAAATTGGATTCAATTTTAAAATCTTTTAATATTTCTTTAGGAGAAGGGTTATTAGATGAAGGAAAAGAAATGTTTAATGAGTTATTTTTTAACACAATTACCTTTCATGATACAGGAAAAATAAATCCTTTCTTCCAAAGTGAAAAAATGGCTAATCTAGTAATTAATTATTTAAATCCACCTAAAAATTTAGAATCTGATCATTCAAAATTATCAGCATATATTTATTTAGGTTATTATTTAAATAAACTAGATAGATTTAAGAAAAGTGATTATAAAATATTAAAAACAATTGTCTATATAAATGCCTTTGTAATTTCTAGGCATCATAGTAAGATTAATGATTTTAAAACATGCTTTATAGATAAATTTGATAGTGACGATGAATTAGAAAAAAGGATTATTGATTGGGTTAATGATGATGAATTTACAAAATTGTTTAAAGATGGTTTTAGTTTTATACCTTTAAAACAAAAAGGACGTAATAATTTATTTGAAAAGTTGAGAAAACAAAATATTGACAAACAAATAGATATATATGCTTATGTTAGATTTTTGTATTCACTTCTAGTTTCTTGTGATTATTATGCAACAAGTGAATTTTATGGTGATAATAGAAACAATGTAATGCTTAGAGAGGCTGATTTTAGTGAAATCATTGAACTATATGATAATAGTGAATTAGTTACTAAGATTAGAAAAAATGATATTGGAAAAGAAAAAATTAATGGATTAAGAACAAAGATATTTTTAGAAGCAGAAAGAAATTTAATAGAAAATATTGATAAGAATATTTTCTATTTAGAGGCCCCAACAGGTAGTGGTAAAAGTAATACAGCATTAAATTTAAGTTTATGTCTAGTTGAAAATAATGATAATTTGAATAAGATAGTATATGTATATCCTTTTAATACATTAGTAGAACAAAATCTAGCATCACTAAATAAAATTTTTGGTAATAGTAAGGCTATGAATAATATTGTTGTCGTTAATTCTACAATTCCATTAAAAAAGGGTGAAGATGAAAACTTTTCAGATGAATATCAAAAAGCATTATTAGACCGTCAATTTCTAACATATCCAATTATTCTAACGACCCACGTAGGTCTGTTTGATACTTTTTTTGGGAATAATCGAGAATCAGCGTTTGGTCTATGCCAATATGCTAATTCAGTAATAGTTTTAGATGAAATCCAAAATTATCGAATTGAAATATGGAATGAGATAATCATTTTCTTAAAAGAATTTGCTAAAATTCTTAATCTAAAAATAATTATCATGTCAGCAACATTACCAGATTTAGAATTACTTACAGATGATCGTAGTAATTCAGTATCATTAATAACAAATCCTCAAGAATATTTTTTAAATCCAATTTTTAAAGATCGGGTAAAAACAGACTATAGTTTAATGCATGTTGAAAATACTGAAAAAGCTTTACTAGATCATGTTTTAGAGATGAATAAGTTAAAGAAAAAAATAATGATTAAATTCATTGTTAGAAAAAGTGCAGAAAAGTTCTATCGTCAATTAAAAGAGATAGAATTAGATTGCGAAGTTTTATTTATTAGTGGTTTTGATAGTGTATTAGAAAGAGAAAAAATTATTGGAACTGTTAAAACCTCAAAACATCTTATTTTGGTAGCAACTCAAGTAATTGAAGCAGGTGTGGATATTGATATGGATATTGGTTATAAAGATATATCTAAACTTGATAGTGAAGAACAGTTTATGGGAAGAATAAATCGCTCATGTAAAGAAGATGGAAAAGGAATAGTATATTTCTTTAATTTGAATAAAGCAACCAATATTTATAAGGAAGATGATCGTGTTGTACAGAAAAATCTAACATTGTTTAATGATGATATGAAAGAAGTATTGTTAGAAAAGAACTTTAATCATTATTACCAAAAACTTCTTATGACTCTAGCAAATAGAGCTAAAAAGCCTGAAGAAAAGAATGTTACCAATTTTTTTAGAGATTATGTTGCTTGTTTAGATTACAATGCAGTGAGTAAACGAATGGAATTAATTTTGGATACTAGAGATAGAGTAACGATATTTTTAGGAAGAACTGTAACTGATATTAATGGTAATGAATTTGATGGTAAAGATATTTGGAATCGATATGTAGGTTTATTGAAAAACAATGAAATGGATTATGCCCAAAAAATATGTGAGTTATCAGTGGTTAAAAGTAAGATGAATTATTTTATGTATCAAGTTATAAAAAAAAATCAATTTGATTTCAAAGAACAGGTTGGAGATATTTATTATATTGAAAATGGTGATGATTATATTTTAGATGGTAAATTGAATACAATCCTTTTTGAAACTGAGGATGAGTTATTTATATAGAGGTAAGAATATGGAAGTAAATGGAACATTAATAAATTATTATTTTCATTGTCAAAGACAATGTTATTTACATGGTAATCGACTTAATTTAGAGGATGAAAGTGAAAATGTGAAAATTGGTAAAGCATTGCATGAGGAAAAATATAAGGATGATAAAAGTTCAGAGATTGCAATTGATAATATTAGATTGGATAAACTCACTACAAAATACCTTACAGAAACAAAAAAGTCTGATGCTGATTTAGTTGCAGCAAAGTGGCAGCTTTTATATTATCTCAAAGTTTTAAAGTCAAAAGGAATAATACGAAAAGGGAGAATTCAGGTAATTGAAAAGAATAAACAAAATAAATCTTATATTGAAGTAGAATTAACAGAAGCAGAAGAAAAAGAATTAGATAAAATTGTTATTAAAATTAAAGAATTATTAGAAAATGATCAAATACCACCAATTTTAAATGAAAGTAAATGTAAAAAGTGTGCTTATTATGCATACTGCTATATATAGGAGGGGAGTATTGTGAAAAGTACTAAATACATAACTAGTATGGGAGATTTAAAACGTAAAGATGATTCACTATGTTTTAGAAAAAATGGTAAGAATATTTATTTACCTGTAGAAAATATAAAAGAGATATATTGTTTAAATGAAATTTCTCTTAATACTAAATTATTAGATTTTATTTCATCAAAGAATATAATCATTCATTTCTTTAATTATTATCAGGGTTATAGTGGTACCTTTTATCCAAAGGATAAATATACTAGTGGGAAATTATTAATTAAACAGGTCGAAACATTTAATAATTGTAGAATTGATATTGCAAAGGCAATAGTCAATGGAATTGCAATTAATATTGATGAAACCTTATATCATTATTATAAACATGGTAAAAATGAAGTTAAAGAGACAATAGATTGGTTAAGAAAAGAAGTTCCAAAACGTTTGAAAGAAGCAGAGGATGTTAAAATGATTATGGCAGTTGAGGGGGAAATATGGCAACGTTTTTATAGCATGTTTAGATATATACTACCAGATGATTTTATAATGAATAAACGGGTAAAGAGACCACCAGATAATCCTATTAATGCATTAATCTCTTTTGGTAATACTTTGCTTTATACAAAAACAATATCAGCAATATATCAAACACATTTAAATCAGGGTATTTCCTTTTTACATGAGCCTACAGAACAAAGATTTTCTTTATCCTTGGATTTAAGTGAGGTATTTAAACCAATCATTGTTTTTAAAACTATTTTTGAGTTAGTAAATACCAAAAGATTAACAGTTGAAAAACATTTTGATAAAAAAACAAATTATTGTCTTTTAAATGATAAAGGTAGAAGTATATTTATTGAAAGTTTTGAAAATAGAATGGAAACTAAATTTTTACATACAAAATTAAAGAGAAAAATAACTTATAAAACAGCTATTAAATATGATGGTTATAAATTAATTAAAACAATTTTTGAAAAGAAACCATTTATACCTTTTTCAATAAAGGATAAATATTAATGAAGATAAAAAATTATAATTATGTAATTGTATGTTACGATATTGGGGAAAAAAGAGTAAATAAAATATTTAAGATATGTAAAAAGTATCTTCCTCATTATCAATATTCTATTTTTAAAGGTCCCATTACACCTTCTAAATTGATTTTATTGAAAAAAGAATTACGAAAAGCTATAAATAAAGAAGAAGATTGTGTTAGTATTATTAAATTACAAAGTGAAGATTCGTTTGATGAAGAGGTTTTAGGAAGTCAAAAAGAAGAAAATAAAGATAGTTTAATTATATAATTTACCAGGTGAATTTATTAGTGAAACTTCTAAAACCATTGGGAGAGTAAGAAGTTAAAGGAATTTTACTAAAAAATATAAAAAATAAAATTGCCTGGTAAAAAAATATAAAAGTGTTGATATATAAAGGTTTTGAGGTATAATGGAATATGAAAAGTGGCTTATTTACTAGGGTTTAATAACAACATAAGATGTATTGAAATCCAGTTAAATCAAATGGAATTTTTTCTTTAGAAGCAGTTTAATAACAACATAAGATGTATTGAAATTTTGATTAATTAAATTAGTTAAATTCATAAAAATCCGTTTAATAACAACATAAGATGTATTGAAATGCTAAATGCCAAGCGTCCAAAGATTGTTTATAATGTTTAATAACAACATAAGATGTATTGAAATCTGACGAGGTAAACAATGCCAAAAAACGTGAAGAGGTTTAATAACAACATAAGATGTATTGAAATAGAGTCTAGATATAAGAGATATAGATAAAAAAGATAGTTTAATAACAACATAAGATGTATTGAAATTCATTCTCAGTTGTTTGCAAATCGTTGGTTTTAGACGTTTAATAACAACATAAGATGTATTGAAATAAGTAGCAACCCTAATAATTTGGTTATATATGGATGTTTAATAACAACATAAGATGTATTGAAATCCTCCTTTAAAGCTCTCGAATTAATTTAGAAACACGTTTAATAACAACATAAGATGTATTGAAATGGACCTTTTTGAGGAGAAGGAAGAGCACTAGTGAAGTTTAATAACAACATAAGATGTATTGAAATATGTTTCTAAGTAACATGGCTAAATCACAAGACTCACGTTTAATAACAACATAAGATGTATTGAAATAAAGAGCTCCGCCCTGATAACTACGGTCGGGACTGGTTTAATAACAACATAAGATGTATTGAAATCGACGAACATCTTCAGGGAGTCCGTTAAACAGATTTGTTTAATAACAACATAAGATGTATTGAAATGCACCTTTTTATGTGAATAAGGATGGGTTATATGAGTTTAATAACAACATAAGATGTATTGAAATTATATTTTTTTTGCATTAGTTGTCTCAATGATTTTAGTTTAGATATATTAAAATTCTGTGAGGGTTAAACTTAAAATATTTATGATATATACTATAATTAGAGAGTAATTAATAATATGAATAGCATCATTTGATAAATTGTGGTAAACTTTGAAACATGGAGTGTAGGTATGAAGAATAAATATGTGGTTTTAGATTTTGAAACGACTGGAATAAATAAATATTATGATGAAGTAGTCCAAGTAGCAATAATTAATCAGAATGAAGAAATTTTAATTAATGAATTGTGTAAACCAAAACATCATTTTACTTGGGTAAATGCACAAAAAATACATGGAATATCTCCAGCCATGGTAAAAGATAAACCTAGTTTTGAAAGTTATATTGAGATGATAAAGAATATATTTGATAGTTGTGACTTTATTGTTTGCTACAATGTTGCATTTGAGCAAGGTATATTAAAGAATTATGGGATAAATATAGATAAATATAAATTTAGAGATCCAATGAAAGAGTTTGCTCCTATATATGGAGAAGTTGGATATCGTGGTGGTTATAAATGGCAATCTTTGTCAACTTGTGCTAAATATTTTGGTTATAACTTTAAAGCACATGATGCATTGGAAGATGTAAAAGCGACAAGATTTTGTTTTGAGCAAATTAAATTATTTAATATAAATAAGGAAAGCATGAGTCAGCCATATTTA
Organism: Thomasclavelia cocleata; assembly: GCF_900102365.1. Lineage (GTDB taxonomy): Bacteria > Bacillota_I > Bacilli_A > Erysipelotrichales > Coprobacillaceae > Thomasclavelia > Thomasclavelia cocleata. The sequence continues at coordinate 65,316 of NZ_FOIN01000011.1, forward strand.
GATAGGTGGAAATTATTATTTAAACCTTGGATTATTGAAAGAGGAATGAAATATTACGAGGATGAAAAAGTAGAATTAATTTATAAAAATGATGAACGAGTTGTGGCTTCTGTAGATGGGAGCACAAAATATATGGTTTTGATTGAAATAGATAAAAATAAAATAAAGAAAATAGCCTGTGATTGTCCACATGCTTCTAAAGGAAGTAATTGTAAACATATGGCGGCTGTTCTTTTTAAAATAAATGAATAGTTTTATGGGGGATAAGATGATTAATAAATTCAGATTAAAAATATCTTATAATGAAAATAAAATAACTTTAGATGTTAATGAAGACATAACTTTTAAAGAATTGAGCAAGATTATAAATGAAAAATTATTATTGAATAAATGTAAATATTATGAGTTCTTACATAATGAAAATGTTATAGATAAAGAAGATAGAATACAATCTTCTAAGATTTGTGATTATTTAGAATTGGATCAGGAATTAGTTTATTATACTGGTAGAAAAGACAGACCATATTTAATTAAAATAATAGTTTGGGATTATGTGTTAGAAGTTAATGATGCAACAATGAAAAAGTTTGTACAACTAATGAAAAAGGTGGATCAGGCTAAACCTAAACAGATATATTATTTGAATAAAGATCAAAGAAAATTTATTGATACAGCTCTAAAAGATTGTTATGATTCGTTAAAAGAACTAAATTTTGGTGGTGAATATTATTATCATCTTTTAAAAAATGGAGATAATTACATGGCGCTTAAATTAAAATATTATATGTTAGATGATAAGTATGAATTTTATTTATTTGATACATTAGAAAATATGAATAATGGTACATATAATTATTTAATTACATTTTATGATACTAACCGTGCTTATTTTAAAGGCTATCAAGGTATAAATAGAAATATTTTTATATTAAGAGGAGAAAATGATACGATTAAAATCAATGATTTTGAGTATCTTTATAGTGCTTTAAATAGATTGACATATATGTTTAAAGATGTTGAAGAAGATTATTTATTTAAAAGTCATGAAAATATCTTAGTATATGATATAGCTAATTGTAAATATTGGACTGTATAATAAAAACCAGGGTAACCAAATAATTTAGGGGGAAAGCCAAATTATTTGGGGGTCAACTTTAGTGGTGCTAAAAAAAGTCTGTTGAAATTTAGGGGACACTTTAGGGGGCAACCTAAAATTGATGAATAAATAAGTTCAATAGGGAACAATCAAAAATGGTTGTTCCCCTTTATTTCGTCTAGATACTTTTATATTTTATTTTTTAAATTTATAAACTTCTTTTTTGGATTTTGGAGTAGAGAGAATGGATTCGTTTTTTCTGTTGGCCCAAATCAATCTGCTACGTGCATATTCAAAATTATCTAATCCTCTGGAATTTCTTTTGAAATCTTTAGGAGTTCT
>NZ_FOIN01000055.1 GCF_900102365.1 Thomasclavelia cocleata
AAGAAGAAGACATAATCGGGATGGTGATAAAGATGTATGACAAGTTTAGAAATAATGAGCCAATGTGGTCGATAGCAAATCAGTTAGCGTTAGCGAGAATAAGAACAGAATCATTTAAAGATGAGTATCATAATAAGGGATTAGAAGAAGGAATTGAAATTGGAATAAAACAAGGGATGAAAAAGGAAAAAGTAGAAATGATTAAAGGAAGATACCATCAGGAATGCAGAGAATGGATAGAAGGATTAAGTGAAAAGCAGTTAAAGTTAATAAGCAAATATATATTTGAAGAAGATGAATTTGAAGTATTTAAGGAAAGAATAGATAATAGTAATTAATGTAAAAACCGATTTTAACCTATATGGTTATCATCGGTTTTTAATATATTTTGGTGAATTGTTAATTTTATTTTAGTAACACGATTACTTTTAATACCAGTAATTTTAAATGTCAAGTTTTTATATGTTACAGTACGTTCCTGATTTTCATCAGGAATTTCTCCTAATAACTGAAGAACAAAGCCACTAATAGTATCATGATTAATTTTATTTAGATTTAAATCTAACTCATTAATAAGATCAGAAATTAAATAATTACCATCAATTAAATAGTTATAGTCATCTATTTTTTGAAGTTTGGGTTCATCATCATGATCATATTCATCTTCAATTTCTCCCATAATTTCTTCAATTAAATCTTCAACAGTAACAATTCCTGAAAATCCACCATATTCATCAACTAAAATAGCAATATGTTGATGATCTTCTTGCAATTCTTTAAATAAATCATCAATATTTTTTGTTTCTAAAACAAAATACGGTTTTCTTAATAATTTACGAATATCAACATTATCAAAACCAACTTTACGAGCTTCAATTGAAAAATCTTTCATATTTAAAATACCAATAATATTATCAATTGAATCATCATAAATAGGGATACGAGTATATTGCATAGTCATCATCTGATCAATATTTTCACTTAGTGGATCGTTTATATCTATACAATAAACATCGGTTCTAGGGGTCATAACATTTAACGCTAGACTATCATCAAACTCAAAAATATTTGTTATCATATCAGTTTCAATTTCATTAAAAACACCATTTTCTTGTCCACTTTCAACCATTGAACGAAATTCTTCACGTGATAAAGATTCTTCAACACTTTCATCATTCATTTTAAAAAGTTTTAAAACAAATTTAGTCGACCAAGATAAGATTTTAATGAATGGACTCGCAATCTTACTAATAATTAAAATTGGTTTAGCACAAAACATTGAATACCATTCAGCTTTTTGTAAAGCAATTCTTTTAGGAACTAATTCTCCAAAAATTAAAGTAATAAATGAAATTAAAATAGTAATCAAAATTACTGCAATAGTATCAGCATATGGAATAGTCCAACTTTTTAATAGGTTAGCTAGGCTAACAGAAATACCAGTTGCAGCACTTGCAGAATTAAAGAAGCCAGCAAGAGTAATTGCTACTTGAATAGTTGATAGAAAGTTAGTAGGTTGTTCTAGTAGTTTTTCAACTAATTTTGCTTTTTTATTACCTTCTTCACTTAAACGACGAATTTTATTTTTGTTTACTGAAACAATAGCCATTTCACTAGCTGCAAAGTATGCATTAATTAAAGTAAGAATAACGATTAAAACTAATTGTAATGTGATTGAAGACTCGGGGTCTGCATCCATAAATTAAAACACTCCTTTTTTTATGTAGTTAAATTTTATGAGAATAATTCTATCAAATTTATATTAAAATGTAAATGATTCTAAAAAGTGAAGATTGTTAAGTTTTTATTAAGTTATAAAGTGATAGGTCTATTAATAGTTATGCATTAAAATAAAATCTAACACCATTTTCGATATTCATTGCACCATATCTAAATTGGTGTAAATCTAGTATTGCTTTACAAATAGCTAAGCCTAATCCCGTACCATCTGGATCATCTTTAATAAAGCTCATCCAGATATTTTCTAATTTATCATTATTAATATGAGACCCAGTATTTTCAATAATTAGAGCTTTATCTTTAATAATTACTTTTATAGTCCCTAAATTATTAGTATGCTTGATAGCATTAGTTAAATAGTTATTAATCACTATTTCTATTTTAAATTTATCACCAATTATTATTGATTCATCATCATAAAACTCAATTTTTATTTTTTTAATTTTCAATAAATAAGTTAAATTATCAATAATAGGTGTTACTAACTCACCTAAATTAATTTTCTCTAATTTTAATTCAACATGACTTGATTCTAATTTTGATAGTTCCAACATAGCTAATACTAAACTATTTATTTTTTCTGTTTGTTCATTGATAATAGAAAGATATTTTTCTTTTTTTATATTATCATCACAGTCTTCAATTAACTCACTATAACCATTAATAATAGCTAAAGGGGTCTTTATTTCATGAGTGAAATTAGCAATAAAATCTTTACGAGTATTTTCAAGTTTCTTTATTTTAACTATATTTTCATTTAGGCTATCAATATTAGCCTTAATAGTATTATTCATTATATTAATATTATTAATTAATGAACCTAATTCATCATTTGATTTAATAGGTAATTGTTTTGTAAAATCACCATTAGTTATTTCTTTAGTTCGTTGTTCAATTAATTTAATAGGTTTAGTAATAATTTTTGAAGCAATAAAACTAATTAAAATGACAAATGAAATAGATAATAAATAACTATAAATATTATCATTTAAATACTCAAAAAAGATATTCTTATTCAAATCAGGATACAAGCCAACTTTTAAAATATATCCAAATGGTTGATAGTTATTATCTTCAATAGCAGCATATGAATAAACAACTGTAGTATTATCTTGTTCAAAATAGTTTTCTTCATAAGAATTATTAACTTTAGATTTAATCTTATTTTTAAAGAAAGGATATGTAAGAAGATAATAATTATCAATTGGTGTAACTTCGTTTTCTTCAACATGATAACAAGGAGAACTAATGTTATTAATATAAATATTTTCGATATTATCATTAGTTTTGTTTGATAATATAGTATCTCCTATTTTTAAATAATCAGGTTCTTCGATATATATTTTTTTGTCAATAATTTTACTATTAGTTGTAGAAACTTCAATATCAATACCAGAGTGCCAATTATTGTTTATTATTTTAATAATCTCAAGAAGCATATCAGGAGTTACACTAAAATAGATGACTTCTTTATTATTAGATAGCTCTATATAATTATTTCTGTAAAAGATAATATTATCGCTACTACCAGCACAAATTAAATTACCATCTTTATCAGCTATTAAAGTATATTGTTCTTTAGCTAAATTACGAACTGTTTCCAATTCTTTTTTATCTTCATAGGTTTTATAAAAGCTATAAAAATAATGTTTTACACTTTCATTATTAGTAATCACATTTTCTAATTGACTAATATCAATATCTTCATGATTTAAGGCAGCATCATAAATACTAGCTTTTATATTATCAATATATTTATTACTAATTAACTTTTCTTTAATAGAAGCATTTTTATAACGATTAAAACCTTGAAAAGCTTCAAAACTTAAAATTACTAAAAAACTGCATAAAACAATCAAACCTATCTTAATAGTTAAACTAAATTTTTTCATTACTATCACCTGCTTTCACTAATAGTATATATTTTATATGTGTAAGCTAAGTGATTTCTTTGTGTAAATTAGATGTAAATTTTATTTTCTAATATTCAAATCAATTATAATTTCATAACTATTTTGCGATAAGTTAAAACTATATTGGAAATCATGAGCTTCTATAATTTCAAATACATCATTTAATTCTTGTAGATCATTGTCTAAAATACAATAATCATTATTGATAACATAAATCTTTTTATTTTCTATTTTAATATCAAGTTTATTTTTAGGTCTACTGTGATTTATAGTAAAGAAAAATAAATCATTAATAACTTTAGTTAATTCAGATTTGTTACCTAAAACAACTAGAGGATTAGGTTGATAATTAAGTTCTATATTTTTAAATATAAAAAGATTTTGTCCACTACTTATCAAATTAGTTAATTTATTTTCTAAATTAACATCTTCTTTGTTTGTAACTTTCCTTTTTACTTTTGGTTGTTTTATTATAGGTTTATCAATTGGCTCAATCTTTGTTTTTTCATTAACAATAATTTTAATTAAAAAATAGCTTCCAATAACTAAAAGTAATGAAATTAAATAATTTATATAATTATTAGAAATATATGTAGTAAAAGTATATAAATCACTGTCAGTATAATATTCAATCCAAGCAAGATAACCTTTGTCATATTCTGAAGATTGATAAAGATCTTTATCATTTTTTTTATCAGCATATACGCCATACATCGAACCAAATTTTTGAAAACAAGCTTTTCTATTTAACTTTATATGTTTGTCATTTTCAATTGTATATTCAATAGGATTTAAATGTTCATTATTTTTTTCATCAGAATATGTTATTTCATAGTAACCATTATCATCAAATTTATCTTTATTTACAACATCGTTTAATTTGGTTTCTAAATAATCATATGTATTACAAACAATCATATTAAAATACGAATCTTCTTCACCATCATAAGAATAATGTCCTAGTGCTGAATTAATATTATTAATTTCTTTACTTATTAAATTTTCCTTTTTATTTTCAATAAAAATTCGATCATTTATAGAAAGATAAGTTATTTCTTTAACTATGATTATATCTTTATCAGTGATTGCATCATGATTAAATGTAGCAATAACTTTTTCTCCATTTTCATATAACTCTTTTATATAATTTGTAATCTCTTTAATAACCATGTAATCTAAATTGTCGATATTTATTATTTTTTCTTCTTCTGAAAATTCTGGTGAACCATAATAAAGCGTATTTTTCATATAATAACTACTATTATAAAAAGGGTTTAGAGAATTATCAAAAGCAATAAAGTGATTATCTGTATAAATATTGAGACTATTTTTGACAAGATGATATAAATCACCAAAAATATAATCTGAACTTAAATTATTATTAATATTCATGACAATATTTTTCATAGAAAGCTGATTTTCAGGTCTAGTTTTAGTAGCTTGATAGTCTTTATATGTATAGACAACATTAATAATTAAGACGCTAGTAATTATTATTAATGATATTTTATGTGTTTTATTAAATTTAAATTTTTTCATGTTAGTGTTCTCCTTTTGAGAAAATATAACCACTTTTACGAATTGTTTTGATGTAATCTAATGGAGCAATTAATTTTCTTAACTTTTTAATATAAGTATCTACAGCTCTACCATCCCCATAATAATCATAACCCCATAAATCATTTAATAACTGTTCTCGGCTAAGTAAACGATCATGATTTTTTATGAAATAAGCTAGCATAGCGTACTCCTTTGGAGTAAACTTTTTTTCTTTACCATCAACAATAACCTGATGAAAGTTATTATCAAGTTTAATTAAACCATATTTAATAATATCATTAAGATCATCATGATAATTACGCTTAATCATGGCCAGACATTTAGCATATAATATAGATGGTTTAAAAGGTTTAGTGATATAATCATCAGCTCCCAATTGATAAGCTAATAACTGATTATCATCTAATGATAAAGCACTAATAAAAATAATTGGTATATTTGATGAACTTCTAATTTGTTTACATACTTCATAACCATCAATTCCTGGCATCATGATATCTAATAAAATCAAATCTATTTTTTCATTTATTAAGGATATTGCTTCATAACCATTTGTAGCTTCAATAACTTTAATTTCCCGTTTATTAAAGTATTCAGTGATAAAATCACGAACTAATTTTTCATCTTCTACTAATAAAATATGATACATTGTTATTCTCCCCTTTTTAATAATTGTAACATTAATTTGTGAAAATATCGTGGACGTTAATAAATTATTTTTTCTCTTACTAATAAATTTAATTATGAAACGTAATAAAAATAATCAGCTTTTTTGCTGATTATTTAAAGTTACGATTAAATCTTTTAGATAATTCATGCTCATATTTGATTGCATTAATTAAATCATAAATTCCACTAATAGATTCATTTATGCTTTTATTAAATAATATCTCAAGCTTTGGTATATAAGGAATAAGAATTTTATTGGGTTTATAGTTTACTACAAATCCTTGAAACTTTTTATAAGTAAAGGTAATTAATAAAAATAAATAAATTAATCCTCTTTTATATAATTGTGGAGCAACTAATAAATGATCGTAAAACTTCATTCCCTTTAGTGACTTTATTAATTGTTTTTTTGTAGTCTTAAAAAAGGGATTAATATTATTAATGATATATTCATTAATAATAATATGATTTATTAGAGGGGATGTTAAAGGATCTAAATTATCCTTTAACATTAGATAACGATCTAGTTCGGTTTCTATTTCAAAATGAGTTATTCTCGTTTCAACAATAATATTATCAATATAGCCATGACAATTACTATCGAGAATAAAATGACAAACAAAGCCACACAAATAAATAAATTGAGCTTCACTTTTTGTTTCTTTTAATATAGATAAAGACTGTTTAAAAAAGTTATTTGCTTTTTGCTGGTGCATTGTACTGCCAAGTTGATTAACTTTACTGTGGATATAAGGTCGATTGTAAAAAAGAATATCTGGACCATGTAATCCAAGATTGAATAGATCTTGATTATTAAGAATTATTTTTTTTAATGGATTATTAAGCTGTTCAATTACTTTTTGACCTAAACGATAATGACTATAAGCTGCAGGCATTATTTTAATAAATCATATTCAGCTGGTTTAAACCCAACTAAAACTTTATTATCGGTTTCAATGATTGGTCTTTTCACTAACATTCCATCACTAGCTAAAAGAGTTAATTGTTCATCTTCGCTCATTTGTGCTAATTTATCTTTTAGTTTTAACTCTTTATATTTTAATCCAGATGTATTAAAGAATCGTTTAAGTGGTAAACCACTTTTTTTATATAGAGCTAGTAATTCTTCTTTATTTAATTTTTCTTCAACAATATGACGATCACTATGTTCTAAACCAAGATCATCGAGATATTTTTTAGCTTTTTTACAAGTGCTGCACTTTGGATATTCAATAAATTTTAACATAATTTCACCTCATTAATAGTTTAACTCATTTTATCATAAGATTACACTTATTTGATATTATTTTTTAATAATGAAATTAATAATATATTCATGTTTAGTTTAAAAAAGTTAAACTATGTTTTATAATTGAATAAAAATAGAAAAATAAGGAGGATTATTATATGTGGGGAATAATTGCAACTTGGCGAATGGCTTTAGAAGGAATAGAAAAAGCTAGTGAAATACTAAAAAAATCAGGAGATGCAGGAGATGCTATTGAAATAGCAATTAGAGAGGTAGAAGATTTTCCATATTATAAATCAGTTGGATATGGTGGATTACCAAATGAAGATATGGAAGTTGAATTAGATGCAGCTTTTATGGATGGTGATACATTAGATATTGGAGCAGTAGCAGCTATAAAAGATTTTGCTAACCCAATATCAATTGCACGACGTTTATCAAAAGAGAAAGTGAATAATTTATTGGTTGGTTCAGGTGCTGAAAAGTATGCTCATAAAGAGGGATTTGAACGAAAAAATATGTTAACTAAAAGGGCTAAAATTCATTATTATAATAGAATAGATGAAATTAAGGAACAGCAAATAAAACCATACTCAGGTCATGATACAGTTGGAATGGTATGTTTAGATTTACATGGTAAAATGACTTCTGCCACTTCTACAAGTGGTTTATTTATGAAAAAAGCTGGTCGTGTTGGTGATTCTCCAATTTCAGGTTCAGGATTTTATGTTGATAGTAAAGTTGGTGGAGCTAGTGCTACAGGCTTAGGTGAGGATGTAATGAAAGGATGTCTTGCATATGAGATTGTTCGTTTAATGAAAGATGGTATTCATCCTCAAGAAGCTTGTGAAACAGCAGTTAATATGTTTGATTTAGAATTAAAGCAGCGCCGTGGCCAAGCTGGAGACATGTCACTTATTGCTATGAACAATAAAGGTCAATGGGGTGTGGCAACTAACATAGAGAATTTTTCTTTTGTTGTTGCTACAGCTACTGAAAAAGCAACTGTCTACATAACAAAAAATATTAATGGTAAATGTATTCATGAAGCAGCAAGTCAAGAATGGTTAGACAACTATATGACAGCAAGAAAAAAAACATTGAAAAGGAATAGTGATTTATAATAAAAGTAGTTAAAATGGTTTAATAATAGGTAATACTAATCATAAGAATAAAGGAAAGTAGGAAAATTATGATTAGTAACAATAATAAACTTAAAGAAATGAAGATTAGTATTTATGTTTAAAAAATTAATTAATGATAAAAGGAGTAGGTTTATAATAACATTAGTTAGTGTTGTAATAGCTGCTTTTTTACAAGCATATGTACTCAATGTCTTTATTCAGCCAACTAATTTATTATCTAGTGGATTTACTGGAGTAGCAATTTTAATTGAAAAGATTACTTCTTTATTTGGTTTTTCTTTTCCTATATCATTAGGAATGATTTTATTAAATTTACCAGTTGCTATTTTATGTTATAAAAGTATTAGTCCAAAATTTACATTTTTTTCTTTACTAGAAGTCTTTTTAGCTAGTTTCTTTTTAAATTTTACTCATTATCCACCATTATTTGATGATATCTTATTAAATATTGTATTTGGTGGGTTTGCATATGGATTATTGACTGTTATTGCTTTAAAAGGTAATGCATCAACTGGTGGAACAGATTTTATTGCATTATATGTATCAAATCGTAAAGGAAAAGCAATTTGGGGGTATGTGTTTATATTTAATGCAATAATATTAACTATTTTTGGATATATGTTTAGCTGGGAATATGCGGGATATTCAATTTTATTACAGTTTATTTCAACTAAAACAATTGATTCATTTTATAAACGTTATGAACGAGTAACTTTGCAAATAACAACTACAAAAGCACAAGAGATTATTGAAGCGTATATTTTACAGTATCATCATGGTATTTCATGTGTTGAAGCAATTGGGGGATATAGTAAAAAGCCAATGAATTTATTACATACTGTTGTTTCAAGTTATGAAGTACAAGATATTGTAAGTTTGATGAAAGATGTTGATTCTAATGTTATTATTAATGTGTTAAAAACTGAGAATTTCTTTGGGTATTTTTATCAAACACCAATTGAATAAAAGATATTATAACAAAATATTTTAAAAAGAAAGGGGACGGAGTGACTCAAAAAAGACAAATAGGATATAAAAGATTTCTTATGAAATTGATAAATTTTATTATGTCTTAATAAACGTTACTTCATAATAGGAAAAATGGAGAAAAAATTAGATGAAATAATATTATTATTAAAAAATATTGATAAAAATTTACAGATATTAATTGATGAAAAAAATGAGACAAAAATAAAGAGCCCAAGTAATGATGCTATTTTAAAACAGTTTGAAGAAACTGAAAAATTATTTAATAAAGTAATGAATAAAGGTAAATAAGATAATTAATATAAGGTCTTAGAAAAGCATTTTAGTGGATAAAATAGGTATTAAAATATTGCTATCTTACACTTCTGTAAGGTAGCAATATAATTAATTGTGTATAATATAAAGGGGTGACCATCATGAAGATATTAATTATTGAAGATGATTTAGAATTACGAAAAGAATTAAAAGTATTGTTAGATTATAATGGTTATCAAGGAATTATTTTACAAAACTTTAAAGATACTTTAGAAGAAATACTTGAAATTGAACCAGATTTAATCTTATTAGATATTAAAATACCTTATCTTAATGGTCAGCAGCTATTAAAAAAATTACGAGAAGTTTCTACTATTCCTGTAATTATGGTTACTAGTAAAGATAGTGAAATTGATGAAATATTGGCATTGAGTTATGGTGCAGATGATTATATAACTAAACCATATAATCCAACTATTTTACTATTGCATATTGAGGCTGTTTTTAAACGTCTACATAAAAATGAAACAAAGCTACTTTATCATGATATTAAAGTGGATTTAATGAAAAGTACTTTAAAAAATGAAAATCAAGAATTAATTTTATCTAAAAATGAAATGGGAATATTTTATTTCCTGTTGATGAATCAGGGAAAGATTGTTACTCGTGATGATATTATGAATTATTTATGGGGTACAGATAAATTTATTGATGATAATACATTAACAGTTAATATGACAAGGTTAAGAAAAAGATTAGAAAAGATTGGTTTGTATAATGTGATTGAAACTAGAAGGGATCAAGGTTATATATTAATATGAAATTAAAAGATTATTTACTAGATAGAATTACCTATCTAGTTTTATTAATATTAATGATGTTAATGGTGTTATTTTTTTTATTAGTGTTTAAAGTATCAAATGCATTGATTTGGTCGGTCATATTAGTAATGGCTTTATTTGGAGTTTTGTTGATAGGTTATGATTTTTACCAAAAACATAGTTTTTATAAAAGTTTTCTTAATAAATTAGAACAATTAGATAAAAAGTGCTTAATAACAGAATTAATTAGTCCTCCGAATTTTTTAGAAGGAAAGATTTTATATGATGCTCTTTATGAGATTGATAAATCAATGTATGAAGAAATAGAAATATATGAGAATAATCTAAAAGATTTTAAAGAGTATATAGAATTATGGATTCATGAGGTCAAGCTGCCAATATCAAGTGCAAAATTAATGATTCATAATCATGAGCAAAATGAAAGGAAGTTAAAAGATCAGGTCAATCGGATTGAAAATTATGTTGAACAGGTTTTATATTATGCTAGAAAAGATAACAGTGAAAAAGATTACTTAATTAAATCTTGTGATTTAGGAATGATTATCAGAAATGTAATAAAGCGTAATCAAGATAGTTTATTGTATCAAAAAATTAATATTGAAATTGAACAAATTAATTATACTGTTTTAAGTGATACTAAATGGTTAGAATTTATTATTAATCAAATTGTAAGTAATAGTATTAAATATCATTGTCAGGATAATTGTAAAATAATTTTTAAGGTAATTAAGACTAATAATATTGCCTTGGAAATAATTGATAATGGAATTGGAATTAAAAAGAGTGATTTAAGTAAAGTATTCAATAAGTCATTTACTGGTGAAAATGGGCGACTAGTTTCTAGTTCAACAGGAATGGGATTGTATATTGTTAAAAGATTATGTGATAAATTAGGACATAAGATTATTGTTGAATCACAATATAATAAATACACTAAAGTAACACTCTATTTCAATGATGATCAATATTACAACGTTGTAAGATGATGTAAGATAGTTCGATGTTATTAAGATTATGTTTTTTCTATAATTAAGTTGTAAAGGAGAATAATATATGGAAAATATTCTAACAATTGAAAATATTAGTAAATATTATGGAAATAAGAGTAATCTTACTAAAGCTATCAGCAATATTTCACTGAATATCAATAAAGGTGATTTTGTTGCCATTATGGGAGCTAGTGGTTCTGGTAAAACAACATTATTGAATGTTATTTCAACAATTGATAAAGTAACAAGTGGACATATTTATGTTGAAGGTTTGGATATTACAAAATTAAAAGGAAATAATTTAAATAAATTTAGACGTGAAGAATTAGGTTTTATTTTTCAGGATTTTAATTTATTAGATACTTTAACAGCTTATGAAAATATTGCTTTAGCTTTACAAATTCAAAATATTAAAGCTAAAATAATTGACCAGCGGGTTCAGGAAGTCGCAGACAAATTAGGTATTAGTGATATTTTAAATAAGTATCCTTGTGAAATATCTGGAGGACAAAAGCAACGAGTATCTAGTGCTCGAGCAATCATTACTAATCCAAAGTTAGTTTTAGCTGATGAGCCAACTGGTGCATTAGATTCAAGAAGTTCAAAAATGTTATTAGAAAGACTTCAAAAATTAAATCAAGATTATCAAACAACAATTTTAATGGTTACACATGATGCTTTTAGTGCTAGTTATGCTTCAAAAGTTATCTTTATTAAAGATGGTAGAATATTTAATGAATTTGATCGTGGTGGTGGTGATCGTAAACAATTTTTTGATAAAATTATTGATGTTGTTTCTTTGCTTGGGGGCGATGTAAGTGATGTTGTTTAATTTATCATTAAAGAATATTAAAAAAAGTTTGAAGAATTATGCTATTTATTTCTTTACTCTTATTTTGGGAGTTGCAATCTTTTATATTTTTAATTCAATTGAAAGTCAAACAGTCATGTTAAAGTTGAGTAATTCAACTAAAGATATTATTCAATTAATAAATAATATTTTATCAGGGGTAAGTGTATTTGTTTCATTTATATTAGGTTTTTTAATTGTATATGCAAATCAGTTTTTAATGAAACGAAGAAAAAAAGAATTTGGTATATATATGACTTTAGGTATGTCAAAAAAACAAATATCAAAGATTTTATTAGTTGAAACAATAGTGATAGGTCTTATTTCATTAATAGTTGGTTTAATCTTGGGAATTGCTTTATCACAAGTAATGTCAATTATTGTTGCTAATATGTTTGAAGCTGATATGAGTAAGTTTACATTTGTTTTTTCCATTAGTACGACGATAAAGACAATCATTTATTTTGGAATCATGTATTTATTAGTCTTAGTTTTTAATACTATTCAAGTTAATCGTCAACAGTTAATTAAATTATTAATAGTCAATAAACAAAATGAAGAGATTAAATTAAAAAATTCATTTGTTTGTATACTAATTTTTATTGGGGCAGCAGTTTTGTTGAGTTATGCATACTATAATGTTACTGCTGGAGCTGATAATTTAACTGAAGAATTTTCAGTATTTTTACAAATGGTTTATGGAGCAGTTGCAACATTTCTTATTTATTGGTCTATTTCAGGTTTAGTTTTGAAATTAGTAATGGTTTCAAAAAATCATTATTTTAAAAATCTAAATAGTTTTACAGTTAAACAAATTAGCAGTAAAATAAATACTACAGTGTTTTCAACAACTATTATTTGTTTAATGCTTTTTTTAACTATTTGTATTTTTTCAAGTGCTTTTGCTTTAAATAAAGCTTCAACTGCTCAATTGAATGAATTAGCTCCTATAGATATTCAAATGCAAAAGGATGCTAGTAAAGATAATTTAACAATTGATGAATATTTAATTAAAAATCAAATTTCACTTGATAAACTAAAAGATACTTATACTTTTACTACGTATCAAAGTCCTCAATTAACCATTAGACATACTTATGGTGATGCTTATAAAGATACAAGTGAAGAGTTTTTAAATACTAGTGAAGAAATAATTAAACTTAGTGATTATAATAAATTAGCAAAAATGTATAACCTGCCAATTTATAATTTAAAAGATGAATATGTAGTAATGGCAAATTATGAGAATATTATAAATGCTCGTAATCAATTTCTTAAAGATAAACCAGATATTGAATTAAATGGAAAAGTATATCATAGTAAATTTGATAAATGTCAAAACGGTTTTTTATCAATGCAGTCGAGCCATATGACAATGGGGGTTTATATTGTTCCTGATGAAGCAGTTAATGATTTCTCACTATTTAATAGTTATTTGATGTCAAATTATAATAGTATAGATAAAGAAAATAGAAATGTATTAGATGAAAAGATGCAAAGTTATAGGTCTGATATTTTATTGGTTAATACCAAAATACAGATTTACGCCAATAGTATTGGTATGGGGGCTATGGTTATTTTTATTGGATTATATATAGGAATTGTATTTTTGATTTCTTGTGCCGCTATTTTAGCACTTAAAGAGTTATCACAAAGTATTGATGATAAAGAAAAATATCAGGTATTAAGAAAATTAGGGGTTAATGAGAAAATGATTAATCATTCTTTATTTAAGCAAATAGCAATTTATTTTTTGTACCCTTTAATTTTAGCAATTATTCATTCTATATTTGGGATTCAGGTTTGTAATCTGATGCTGCAAACATTTAATCAATCTAATACTTTTGAGGTAATTATTACAACAAGTATCTTTCTAGTAATTATTTATGGTGGATATTTTATTATTACTTATTTATGTAGTAAAAGTATTATAAAAGACAATTAAATAAAATATAGCGTATTATTAAGTTAAGATGAAAATTACCAGGAGTAAAATAAGATGATACTTATTTACTTCTGGTTTTTTATTAGTATATCTTTATATAAATAATATTCTACATTAACTTTATAGATGCCATATTCAAAAGTATTTGTAGTATTAATCATTCTGTAATTAGTAAATAGATCTGTTAATATTGCAAATATATTAGCGCAAAATATATCAATCCCTTTATTATTGATTTTCACTTCGTATTATCCATAGTGATTGAAAGTTTATCTAATTTTAGTATTTAATTCATAAGGTTCACTAAATGCAGAACATAGGATTAAAAATAGTATAATAATACAAATTTTATTTTTCTTTCTCCTTTTTTAGTCAAAGAATCTGTCGTTGACATATACAGTAGAATTGAAATTTCTTTTCTAAATAGCTTTCTATGTTCATATATACTATACGTTTTTAAATATTAATTAATTTTAATATCCAACAAATACCCCTGTTTTTTACACTGAAATGCATTAACCCAATGGTTTCCATACATACTAAAAGATAATTACAGTACAATAAAAAAAGAACATATTAGAGATTAAAAAAAATATTATCAAGAGTGATTAATAGATATAAAAAGATAATTTTACATTGTATTTATTTATCTAGTTAATGTACTAGAATATACTGAAATAGAAAATCTAAATAATTGATATTATAACAATATTTAATGAAGAAAGTATTTTTGAATCTAGAGAAATGAAAACTGAAAAATTTATAATGATCAAGTAATGTAATCAGTTTATATATAAGGTATTTTTACTCATATAGATACTTAGTTATAAATACATGGTTTCTGCAGTATGAAAAAAGTATGTTCTTTAAACAATAGTGTATAATCATATTTATATAACGGTTCTTAATTTTTCAGGATAATGTTCAGTTAAAATATCACATGATACAATATATTTCTGTTGTTTTTTAGATGTTAAAAGTCATGATAAGATTAATAATTTTATTGACTATTTTTAACTAATTTAAACTTGCTGAAAGGATTGCATATCTATGTTATAATGAAACCAAACGAAAGGGTGAAATATATGAGAAAAAGAATTCCTGTTGGATTAAAGGATTATGAAAAACTAAAGAGTGAAAACTATTATGTTGTAGATAAGACATTAATGATAAAAGACTTTTTAGAACAAGGAAA
>NZ_FOIN01000001.1:0-39748 GCF_900102365.1 Thomasclavelia cocleata
TTTTATCATGGATTCATGATAGGATTCTTAAAAGCAGATGGATATGAAGTTAAATCAAATAGAGAAAGTGGAAAAGGGAGATTTGATATAGCGCTGATTCCAGATAAATTAACAGGTGCAGTTATTATATTAGAATGTAAGCATAGTCAAAGTATCCAGCAACTGGTAAGGGATAGTAATATGGCTGCTAATCAAATTGAGGATAAAAAATATATAAGAGATTTTGAAGAGTGTGGGTATCAAAAAATATTAGGATATGGTATCTCATTTTTCAAAAAACAATGTTATATTACAAAGGTATAGTTGGTTTAAGATAAAGTAAACATTGAAATAATTAAACTATATGCATTTATAGAAAATGTTGTTAGCTATGTAGATTATCGTGAAAAAGGTTATGAAACAAAAATAATATTGAATAGCTTTAGTTATACTAAATTTCAGTTTGTTAAATTGGAAAATTGAAATTTATTGAAAGGGGCAGACAACTATGAAAATGCCAAAAGAAAAAATTGATATAAGTATGTTTGCTCCATGTGGAATGAATTGCAAAGTTTGTTATAAGCACTGTTACCATAAAAAGTCTTGTGCTGGGTGCTTGAATAGTGATAAAGGGAAACCAGAACATTGTCGTAAATGCAAAATAAAGGAGTGTATCAAAGAAAAATCGTTATCCTATTGTTTTGAATGTGCTGAATATCCATGTAAGTTGCTTAAAAATCTTGAAAAAAGCTATAACAAAAGGTATCAAGCAAGTCTTATAGAAAATAGCCGTTTTGTTCAAGGACATGGCATGGTTTGGAACATTTCATGGAACAGCAGAAAATAAAATACACTTGTCTTAAATGCGGTGGCATTATTTCTATTCACGATAAAGAATGTAGCGAGTGTCAAGAAAAAATGAAATAACAAAATTCCAGTTTACGAAGATGTTTAGTTAGTGTACAAAAAAAGTGGTATTGGTTAATTCTAACACCACTTTTAATTATATCTGCAAACTTTTTTTGTATTTATCATAAATTATTTTTAATCCTTTAAATGTTAGATCAGGATCATAAATATCTATTAAATCAGTCTCATTATAAATTATTCGACCTAAACCACCAGTTGAAATAACAGTTAAATTTTGTCCGTATTCTTTTTTTATTTCAGTAATAATATTTTCGGTTAAACCTACATATCCATGAATAATTCCAGCTTGCATACTAGTGACAGTGTTTTTAGCAATAATAGATTTAGGTTTTTTTATTTCAATTTCTGGTAATTTTGCTGCTTGACTTGATAAAGCATTAATACTTATTCCAATTCCTGGAGCAGTTGCTCCACCAAGAAAATCACCATTTTCATTAACAACATCAAATGTAGTGGCAGTTCCAAAATCAATTACTAAACATGGCCCTCCATGAATATAATAGGCTCCAGCTGCATCAACAAGGCGATCTGCACCTAATTCTTTGGGATTATCAATTTTTATTCTAATTCCTGTTTTAATTCCTGGTCCAACAATAATTGGTTCTTGATTAAAATATTTTTTAATAGAATTTGTAAATGAATACATAATTTTAGGTACTACAGAAGCAATAATAATATCTTCAATTTCATCAATAAGAATATTTGAAGCGTTTAAGAAACTTAATAACATAAATCCATATTCATCAGAAGTACGTTCTAATTTTGTTGTTAAACGATAATTGTCAATTATTTGATTTTTATCAACTAAACCCATTGTAATATTTGTATTACCTATATCAATTACTATTAACATGTTTTTCCTCCTTAATTTTGATTAGTTCTTTTAAAATCAGATCACTTAAATTATTTTTTGTCATTAATTCAATTTGTTGGATTTTATCTTTTGCAATAAAAGTAACTTTATTAGTATCATTTTTAAAACCAGCTCCAGGTTCATTTAAATTATTAGCTACTAATAAATCACAATTCTTTTTAATGAATTTTTCTTTTGCGTGATCAATAAGATTTTTTGTTTCCATAGCAAAACCACAGATAATCTGGTCTGTTTTGTGCTGACCTAAATATGCAAGAATATCATCATTTTTTATTAATTCTAATTGTAAAATATCATCTTTCTTCTTAATTTTATCTTGAGCGATTTCTTTAACTCGATAATCACCAACTGCGGCAGCCTTAATTATATAATCTTGTTTTTGATATTTTGATTTAACTGTTTCAAACATTTCTGAAGCGGATTTTATTTGAATAACTTTTACCCCATAAGGAAAATCAAGGTTAGTAGGACCAGTTATTAAAGTTACTTTAGCACCTAATTCAAATGCTCTTTTAGCTAATGCATAACCCATTTTACCACTAGAATGATTAGTAATATATCTTACTGGGTCAATTGCTTCTTGAGTTGGTCCTGCTGTTATTAAGACACGTTTGTTTTTTAAGGGCTTATTACATAAACAATACTCAATCATTGCCATAATCTGATTTAAATCAGCCAGTTTTCCACGCCCAGTATCACCACAAGCTAATAAACCATAACCTGGTTCAACGAATTTAATACCATAAGTTTTACATCTTTCAATATTACGCTGGGTCGCTAAATTATCATACATATTGACATTCATAGCAGGTGCAATCAATTTTGGACAAGTAGCTGCAATAAATGTTGATGTTAAAACATCATCACAAATTCCATTTGCAATCTTACCAATAATATTAGCAGTCGCTGGAACAATAACAAAACAGTCTGCTTTTTTTGCATAACTGATATGTTTTATCTTATATCCTTCTTTATCAAAATCATCAATTAATACAGGCTTATTTATTAATGCTCCCAAAGTAAGCGGACTAATAAATTTAGTTGCATTATGTGTCATAATTATTTCAACATCATAATTATTTTTCTTTAGAGTTCTTACTAATTCACAAACTTTATATGCAGCAATGCTGCCACTAACTCCTACAATTATTGTTTTCATTCTAATTTCCTTTCTTTGTAAGTATTAATAAAGGCTGACAGACAAGAAGTGTAATAACAGCTCCAACAATAGCTTCTAGTATCCCGCTACTAGTAACAACGCCAATTAAATAAGCCATTAGTATATTAAAATCCTGACCGATTGCCTGAGCATAACTATGACCAAAGATTAAATAAATTCCACTTAATACTAAGATAGTGTTAGTTAAGGCACCAGTTAAACTAGATATGATCATACCTAAATATTTGTTCCAATTATATTTTAATACTTGTTCGAAAATTAATCCAGCAATAAACCCAATCAGTACTCTAGGTAAAATTGCAATAACTGCACTTAAAATGTTCCCACTAAGAAATGGTGAAAAAACAAAGGAAGTCACAGTTGGGTTAATTGTATTATAGAACAAACTGCTTAAACCAAAAATAAGTCCAATGAGGCTACCGCCTTTTTTACCTAAAATAATTCCAGCAATAATTACTGGAATATGTAATGTTGTTGCACGCAATGGACCAATTGGGATATATCCTAAAAAAGGAATAAATACAAGCAGCATTTCAATTGCAATAAACATTGCATACAAAACAAGATCTTTAGTTTTTTTATTTTTCATTCTTTCCTCCACTACCGTTCATTAAGATACGGTGTTTACGATATTTTTTACATAAATAATTAGATAGTTAATGCTTTGTCATTACTAAATATTTATTTAACAACAAGGCCATTATAGTACGATATAACTGATAATTCAATCATTAAGATAATGCAATTTAATTTCTATAGTGGTAAAATATTATCCAAGGAGGTTTTATGATGAAAAAAATAGCAGTATTATTTCATGATGGTTTTGAAGAATTAGAAGCATTATCAGTAGTAGATGTAATGCGAAGAGCAAAAATTGAATGTACAATGGTTGGAATGAATAAATTAGAAGTTATTAGTTCTCATCAAATAAAAATAGCAATGGATCGTATATTTGATGATACGATTGAAACATATGATGCTATAGTTATCCCTGGAGGATTACCTGGTGCTACTAATTTAAGAGATGATTCAAGAGTCATTAAAATCATTCAAAAATTTAATGAAGCTAATAAAATTATTGGAGCAATTTGTGCAGGACCAATTGTATTAGAAAAAGCAGGGATTATTGAAGGAAAAACAGTTACTTGTTTTCCTGGGTTTGATACTCAGTTATCTAGTGCAAATTATCAAGAAGCTTTAGTTATAATAGATAATAATATTATAACAGGAAAAGGTCCTGCTGCTGCATTAGCTTTTGCTTATGCATTATTAGATGCTCTTGGTGGTAATAGTGAAGAAATTAAAGAAAGTATGCAGTACAAATACTTAGAAAAAAACATCTTGTAACTTTTTTTGTTACAAGATGTTTTATTTAAAATATTTTTCTATTTCATTTAAAGAAATTAATACTGTAAAAGTAAAAAACAGCTCAACAATACTATTAATAGAACCAAACATAATAATAAACATTCCTAACATCAGGATTAGACTACGATATATCATAGTCATTTTTTTATAAAAAATTAGATCAACTAGAATAATTCGATATATAAGTATTTGAATAATTATTAATAGTGATAAAGCTCCTAAAGAAGATAGTATTATATGCAAAATAGAAATTATATTTTCATGATTAGGATCATAAGGCAAATATGAACCTATTAACATAGATAAAAAACTGAAACATATCATTACTTGATTATGGAAAGTTATATAGGTGATTTTTTTTATCAGTTTATATATTTTATATAATAAAAAACATGACATGATTGTAATCCAAATAAGATAATGAATTCGTAGATCTTTTTGGTAAGATAAAAAAGTAAAATTATTATATGTCCAGGAAGTTTTTAATGATAATAAAAAAGTATAGATAAGCATTAAGTAGTACATTTTTCAACCTCCATTGAGGTTATTTTAATAAAATCCTAAAAAAATGTAAATAATAAAAGAAAAATCACTTTTTTTAATGTAGAAAATAATAAGGAGGAAATTAAAATGGAAGTTAAGTTAAAAAGTATTCATGCTAATGTAATCAATGATAAGGAAGATTATGTGCCTAAAAATGTAAAAGCACGTATTGAAGTAGGGTACAGTCATAGTCAAAAAGAGAACCTGGTACTTAATTACCAGATTAAAGTAGGTGAGAATGAAAAAAATTTTTTTGTAGTTAAATGTGTATTTGAAATAGAAGATTATGATCATGAAATAAAAGAAAAAGTAATTCTTGATCAAGCGGTTGATATGCTGCAAGAACGGATTGAAATAATTTTAGGCTTAATTACTGAAGAAATGGGCTTTAATTTACAAGGTTGATGAAATTCACCAACCTTGTAACAAACTTAGATAATTATCATATTTTATAGTAGAGGTGAAATATGTTAGTTTATATTAATGGTACTGATAATCGCTGTAAATATTTAGCCAAGCTGATGGTTAAAGATGGTTATCAGATAGAAGATGATAGCAGGTTTATATCATCTTGTCAGATTGTATATCTGGGTAAAGATGGTAAAGGATTTGAACAAGTAGATTTTGCTTGTGATTCTGTTGTATTAACTTTATTAAAAAATCAAAGATTATGTTATTTAAGTAAATTAAAAGGATTTAAATATGATTATTTATATCATGATGAACAATTTGTTAATGAAAACACTTATATTTGTGATGAAGCATTAATTGCGTATATGATAATTGATAATAATATTAGTTTATCAAATTCAAATATCTTAATTTTAGGTTATGGGCATTGCGGAAAAGATCTAGCTGGTAAATTTGAACGTTTTAATGCAAAGATTACAGTTTCAAATCGCAATGATCATTATCATGAAGAAGTAGTTGCTAGAGGATATCGTTATATTCGTTTGAATGAATTAACTTTAGAGGGTTATGATTTTATTATAAATACGATTCCAAGCAATATTATTACAGATAAGATGTTATCGACTAAAGATGAAAAGTGTCAAATTTATGATGTTGCATCTAAACCATATGGTTTAGAAAATAGTAAAAGGGATACTAATTATCACTTATTAAAACAATTACCAACTAAATATGCTTATCAAAGTAGTGCTTTTGCTTTATATAAGGCAATTAAAAGGGCAGTTGATACAAATGTTAAAAAATAAAAAAATTGGGATTGGGATCACAGGTTCTTTTTGTTCTTTAAAAAAATCAATGGTTGTTATTAAGGAATTAGTTAAACAAGAATGTGATTTGTATATTTTTGTCAGTGAAAAAATATTAACTTGTGATACTCGTTTTGACCAAGCTGATGAATTGATTGAGGAAATAGAGAAAATAGTTAAACGTAAAGTTATCAGTGATGTAGTTAATGCTGAAATTTTCGGACCTAAAATACCATTAGATTTAATGCTTGTTATGCCTTGTAGTGGAAATACACTTGCAAAACTTACTTATGGAATCAATGATAATGCTGTAACAATGGCATGTAAATCAACATTAAGAAATGAGAATAATGTTGTTTTAGCAATTGCAACAAACGATGCTTTAAGTAATTCAGGGAAAAATATTATGCAGATTTTAAATACAAAACATTTTTATTTAGTACCAATGTATCAAGATGATTGTGTAAAAAAACCTAATAGTATGCTGTTTGATGAAAACCTGGTTATTCAAACATTAATTAATTCTTTAAATAATAAACAGATTCAGCCAGTGTTTGAGGGGATTAAAGATGTATAAAGTATTAAAATTTGGTGGTACGTCTTTACGTGATAATGATTCAATAAGTGCAGTAAGTAGAATTATTAAAAAAAACTTAAATCATAAATTAATCGTAATTGTTAGTGCTATGGGACGTTATCCTGAACCTTATGCAACTGATACATTAAAAGAATTAGTATCTTGGCAATTATCATATGATGAATACAGCCGAATTGTTAGTTGTGGTGAAACTATCAGCAGTGTGGTTTTATCAAGTGAGTTAAGGAAAAAAAATATTAAAGCAATTTCTCTTTCTAGTTTACAGGCTGGTTTGAAAGTCAGAGGTAATCGACTAGTAGATTTTGATAAGGAAAAGGTAATTGAATATTTCAAGAAATATGATGTAATTATCCTTCCTGGATTCCAGGGGGTTGATAAATATAAAAATGTACGAATATTACAACAAGGTGACAGTGATTATA
Organism: Thomasclavelia cocleata; assembly: GCF_900102365.1. Lineage (GTDB taxonomy): Bacteria > Bacillota_I > Bacilli_A > Erysipelotrichales > Coprobacillaceae > Thomasclavelia > Thomasclavelia cocleata. The sequence continues at coordinate 7,112 of NZ_FOIN01000001.1, forward strand.
GTGCTGTTTATATTGCTAGAAGAATGGATTTAGATGAAGTATATATTTATAGTGATGTTTGTGGGATTTATACTGGAGATCCAAAATATATTAGTGATGCTCGTTTGATCAAGCATGTGGGATATCGTCAAGCTCTTGATTTAGCTAAGCATAAAGCTCGAATAATTTGTTATAAAGCACTTCTTGAAGGTTATCACAAAGATGGATTTAAGATCAATTTACGGTCTATTTATAATGATAGTATTGGTACTTTAATCAATCATGATGATACAAAAATCAAGACGATGTCGATTGATTTTAATTACTGGCTAATACGTTTTGATGAAGAAATAGTAAAAAAAGATTTTAATTATTTATTTGATAAATATGAAAATGATTATCTTGTTTTAGAAGAAAATCTTCATAAATTAAAAACTAAATATACGAAAATAGACGCTTATACAAAAGTGCATTTTGTAGGGTGTGAACTTGAAAATGATGATATTTATCGTGATTTTTTAGAAAAGTTTGCTCTTACCTCAAATAAAGAAGCTGATAGTTATTATGTAAAAGTAAAGATGCAAAAGCAAGATATTAATTTACTACACGATTTAATTGTTAGAAGTGATTAAAAATGAAAATTTTCACTAATTTGATCACACCTTTTAAAGAAGATGGAATTATTGATTATCAAGCTGTAGATGTTTTAATCAAACGTTTAGCATTTCAAAAGAATCATTGTTTTATTATTGGAAGTTTTACTGGTGAAGGAATGCTTTTGAATCCAATTGAACTCAAACATTTAATTAAGTATATTTGTTATCATTATGATTTAGAGATATATGTTTATATTTTGCAAGAAAGTACTAAAAAAGCAATAGAACAAATTAATGAGCTTAATGATATTAAGGGGTTAACTGGATATATTGTTAAAGTACCTAGTATGGCTAGGTATTCAAATACAAGTATTTATAAACACATTGATTTGATTTCAGTAATTACAGATAAAAAAATTATTATTGATTTTTATCATCGAAATATTTTAGAAAATGAGGATGTTAAAATTTTATTGCAAAAGCATACCAATATCTGTGGATTAATTACTGAACAGGATTTTGATAGTTCAATAATAACAAAAAAATACATTCATGACAAAAATGTTTTAAAAATTCATCATAGTTATGATGGTATCATTAGTGATTTAAGCAATATTGATTATCAGTCTGTTAGTCTATTAAATGATAGTGAAGTAAACAGTGATTATTTTAATTTGTTAGTTAAATATTTTTATCGTGATAATATATCTAGCAGTTTAAAATATATTTTATCTAAAAAAGGTTATATTAATTATAGATTACGTTTGCCACTAGTTAAAATAGATGATAAATTAGAGAAACAGTTGAATAAATTAATGGAGAAATATTAATTTATTTCTCCATTAATACTGTTTTTTTAAGTAGACATATAGTGGCTAAAATCTAATTATATTGCGCATACTATAACTAAAGCTGTATCCATCATAAAAAGAAATATTAATTTATTTCTCTTTTTATTTAATTTTTGTTACAATGTTTTTAGAAAGTATTAGCCAACCATACTTTGATGTGTTAATATATTAAGGATTGTTTTTATACATATTATAAATAATAAATTGGAGGAAAAAATGAGAAAAGATGTTGTAAAGATTTTACCGCTTGGTGGACAAGCTGAGATGGGTAAAAGTATGTACTGCATTGAAATAAAAGAACAGATTTTTATTTTAGATGCAGGGTTTAGATTTCCAGAAATAAGTAAATTAGGAGTGGATATAATTATTCCTAGTTTTGATTATTTAAAAGAAAATGCCCAAAAGGTCGTAGCGATAATTATTACTCATGGACATGATGATGTAATGGCTGCATTACCATATTTATTAGAAGCTGTAAATGCACCAATATATGCTCCAGCATTAACTGCTGATTTAATCGATCAAATGATGAGACGGCATAAAAAACATAATAATTTTAAAGCACATTATCAACTTATAAGAGTTAAACGAAATGATTCAATTGATATAGCTGGTGTTCCTATAGAGTTTTTCCCAGTTACTCATTCGATACCTGGAAGTGTTGGAGTAGCTTTATGGACAAAAGATGGTTATATTGTCTATAGTGGTGAATTTATTGTTGATTTTGGAGCTCCAGAAGGATTTAGATGTGATATTCAAAAAATGATGGAAATTGGAAAAAAAGGTGTCTTAGCATTATTGTGTGAATCATCATATTCTAGAAATTCAGGATATACATCTCCAAAACATAAGTTGACAGAAAAAATTGATAATATTTTTGAAGATAGTGAGGGGCGAATTATTATTTCATCATATGCCCAAAATATTTTTAGAACAAAAGAAATTGTAGAATTAACAAAAAAATATAAGCGAAAAATTGTTTTTTATGGTCGTGATAAATATGATAGTACTAATAGTATCGTAAGAATTGGGCAACGTCTGAAAAAAGCTATAATTCAGGTTCCTAAAGAATTAATTGCTTTTTCAACTGATATTGGGAAAAAATCTGTAGATAATAATTTAGTAGTATTATTAAGTGGTACCCCTCAGCGAATTTATCATGATATTAGTGATATTATTGATGGTGGTGATGAGTATTTAAAACTTAATAAAAATGATACTTTTATTGTTGCTTCACCAGTAATTCCTGGAACTGAAAAAATTGCTAATAAAGCTATTAATGAATTGTATAAAACTGATTCAAAAATTCATGTTTTAAAAAATAAAGAATTATATTCAATGCATGCATCTCAAGAGGATATTAAAGTTATTATTCAGATTTTTAATCCAACCTACTTTGTTCCAATTAAAGGAGAATATCAACATTTTATTTCTAATATGGATGTGGCTAGAAATATGGATATTCCTTCAGAAAATATTGCTATTATTGATAATGGTGAATTTTTAACATTTAAAAATGGAAAACTAGAAGATTATCGTGATACTATTGAAGTCGAAGATGTAATGATTGATGGAATTGGTGTTGGTGATGTTGGTGATAAAGTCATTGATGATCGAATTCAGTTATCAAACGATGGTGTAGTTATTATTGGTATAACAATTGATAGTAAAACTCATGAAATCATTGCAAATACCGATGTTCAATCTCGTGGTTTTGTTTATTTAAGAGATTCTGAACATATTATCAAAGGAATAATTGATATTGCTGAAAAGTGTACTGAACAGATGAAAAATGATCCAACTTTAGAAGCAGTTGAAGTACGTCAGGAAATTAAAGATAAATCTAGTAAATTTATTAATAAAGAAACTGGAAAACGACCTGTTATTTTGCCAATAATTATCGAAGTTTAAGCAAGTTTGGGCTTGCTTTTTCTTTTGATATCTTAATTTGTTATGATATAATAATTGAGTTAGAGTAGGGAGTGTGAGTCATGGCTAAGACAAGTCGGTCAAAAAAATCAAAACAAGAGCAGCTAAGTGAAGATTTGAAAATTAGAATTATTGCTGTTACGGGTTTATTCTTAATTGTTGTAGCAGCAATGAAACTGGGTCCAATAGGAGAACAGTTAAATTTTTTATGTACATACATACTTGGAAATTTTGTAGGAATTGGATATATTGCTTTGATCATAATTAGCTTTTATGTAGTTTATTATGCCAAATTGCCACGGTTTAATGGTCCTAATGCAATTGGGCTATATTTATTGACTGGATCTATATTAATTTTTATGTCATCTTTAAGTGAAGATAATATAACTGGAATGAAAGTAGTTAACCAATATATTGCTACTGCTCCATGTAATCGTGGGGGATTTATTGGTGCGATATTATATGGTATGTTTAGTTATTTATTTGATAAAACAGGGGCTATTATAGCAGGAGGATTTACTCTTTTTATCAGTATAGCTTTATTAGGGAGTAAATTTTATGTAAAACATAATAAAAAAGAAAAAAATAAATTAAAAAAGAAGAAAGGAAAACAACAAAATACTAGTAAGTTTATTGATTTTTTTACAAAAAAAAGAGATATTGCCTTTTTTCCAGATGATATATTTGAAATGGATGAAAAAAAATCTGAAAAGAAAACATCTGCTAGAATACATACAGCTCATTTAGAAGAAGACGATAGTCTTTCTTCAGCTTTAGAATTTGATGAAAAATCAATGACTCTTGAAATAAAAGACAAAGAACCTAAAATACATGAAAACGATAATTTAAAACCAAAACAAAAAGTAAATAAAAATTATCGTTTACCAGCTTTATCACTATTAAAAAATCCTGTTTCTAAAAAGTCTGGTGATAATAAAGGAAATGCTTTAGAAAAAGCTGATGCATTAACTAATGTTCTCCATGAATTTGGAGTCAATGCTTCAATCAGTGATATTTTTATTGGACCTTCTGTAACCAAATATGAATTAAAACTTGAAACAGGAATAAGAGTTAATAAAATTATACAATTACAAGATGATATTAAATTAGCTTTAGCAGCAAAAGATATTCGAATTGAAGCACCAATTCCTGGCAAACCCGCTGTTGGAGTTGAAATTCCTAATAGTGTGGCTACAATGGTTACATTTAAAGAAGTTATTAAAGATATTCCTAAAGAATTACAATCAAATAAATTGTTAGTGCCATTAGGTAAAGATGTTAGTGGCAAAACCATATATGCTGAATTAAACAAGATGCCACATTTATTAATTGCTGGAGCAACAGGAAGTGGAAAATCAGTGTGCGTAAATACTATTATTTGTAGTATTTTAATGCGTGCTAGACCCGATGAAGTTAAATTTATTTTAGTTGATCCTAAAAAAGTTGAACTTACTAATTATAATGGTATTCCTCATTTATTAGCTCCAGTAGTAACTGATCCTAAAAAAGCTGCTGCTGTTTTACAAGAAGTTGTAGCAGAAATGGAACGTCGTTATGATTTATTTGCAGGGGCTAATGTTAGAAATATTGAAGGATATAACAATTATGTACATAAAAAAAATGGTGATTTGCCATTAGATAAACAACTTGAAGTCTTACCTTTTCATATCATTATTTTAGATGAAGTTGCTGATTTAATGATGGTTGCTAGTAAACAAGTAGAAGATTGCATTATGAGAATTGCCCAAATGGCAAGAGCTGCAGGAATTCACTTGATTGTTGCAACACAAAGACCATCTACAGATATTATCACAGGTGTTATTAAAGCCAATATTCCTTCAAGAATTGCTTTTGCAGTTTCTTCAGGAATTGATTCTAGGACAATTTTAGATACATCAGGAGCTGAAAAATTACTTGGTAAAGGAGACATGCTATTTTCTCCAATGGGCTCAAGTTCACCAATTAGGGTTCAAGGGGCTTTTGTATCTGATGAAGAAGTTAGTGCTATTTCTCATCATACTGCTAATCAGCAGGAGGCTAATTATGATGAAAAATATATAAATGTTAAATTAAATACGACCACATCTAATGCAGCTTCAAAAGAAGAAGAGGAAGATGAAGAATATGAAATGTGTCGCAGTTTTGTAATTAATGCCCAAAAAGCTAGTACTTCATTATTGCAAAGACAGTTTAGAATTGGATATAATAAAGCAGCTCGAATAATTGATCAATTAGAAGCAGATGGAGTAATTGGACCACAAATTGGTTCTAAGCCTCGAGAAGTATATATACGTGGTTATCAGGAAGAAGATATCGAATAGATATCTTCTTTATTTTTAGATTGTATATTTAAAAGGATAAATGGATATAATTTTGATAAATGATTATTCTAAGTTTACAAGGAGGAAAATTTAAGATGAGAAAATTATTAATATTGCTTCTTATTTTTTCATTTTTATTAGTTGGATGTGGTAATAGTGGTGAAGAATTTGAAATTGCACTAGTTACTGATGCTGGTGATATAAATGATAAATCGTTTAATCAATCTGCCTGGCAGGCAGTTGAAAGGTTTGGCAAAGATAAGAATGTCACTTATAAATATTATAAACCAGCCAGTTTTGATGATGCAGGTTATAAAGCACAAATTGATGAGGCTGTTTTAAATGGAGCAAAAGTAATTGTTTGTCCAGGTTATAAGTTTTGCAATGCAATTGGTGAATTACAAGATGAATATGATGAAGTTAAATTTATTTTAATTGATGCTGTTCCTACAATTCCTGATAAAAAAGATAGTACAAAATCTACAGAAATTAAACCAAAAGATAATGTTTATTGTGCATTATATAATGAACTACAGGCAGGATATCTAGCTGGCTATGCTGCCATAAAAGGTGGTTTTACTAAACTTGGATTCATGGGTGGAATTGCTTTGCCTGCTGTAATTAATTATGGATATGGATATCTTCAAGGTGCAAATGATGCTGCAATGCAATCAGGTATTAAGATTGATATGATGTATACTTATACAGGAACTTTTAATGAAGATCCAGCAGTTAAAACTAAAGCAGCTAAATGGTATGATAGTGGATTAGAAGTTATTTTTTCTTGTGGAGGCGGAATTTGTAATTCTATCTTTCCGGCTGCTAAAGAGGCAGAAAAGTTTGCGATAGGAGTAGATAGTAATCAAAATGATGATAGTACAGGAGTAGTAATTACTTCTGCTCTAAAGGATGTTAATAAAACAGTTTATGATAAATTAGTTGATTACAAAAACGATAAGTTTAAGGGTGGAATTGAAACTCTTGATGCAACAGGTGGATATATTGGATTACCGAAAGATTTTGAACATTTAGGCAACTTTAACGAGGATGCATATAATGAAATTTTTACTAAAATAGCTAATGGTAGTGTAAAAATTAAAACAAGAGCAGAAGTTGATAATGATAATAAAGATAATGGAAATCCTGCTAAGTTAAACCTTTCTAATGTTAATATTACATATGATAAGTAAAAGCGGGTTACCCGCTTTTTATTTAAAAAATAGAAAAATAAAAGGAGTAGATTTATGGAATATGTAATAGAGATGTTAAATATTACTAAAGAATTTCCAGGAATCAAAGCAAATGACAATATAACTTTACAGTTGAAAAAAGGGGAAATACATGCTTTATTAGGTGAAAATGGAGCTGGAAAATCTACTTTGATGTCTATTTTATTTGGTTTGTATCAGCCGGATTCTGGATGTATTAAAATAAAAGGTCAATTAGTAAAAATCAATAATCCAAATGATGCTAATCGGTTCAAGATTGGAATGGTCCATCAGCATTTTAAATTAGTGGAAACTTTTAGTGTATTAGATAATATTATTTTAGGAACTGAAGAGTGTAAAAACGGTTTTTTAGTCAAGGAAAATGCACGTAAGCAAATTATGATTTTATCAAAGCAGTATAATTTAAATATTGATCCAGATGCCATAGTTAAAGATATTACAGTTGGAATGCAACAAAGAGTTGAGATTTTAAAAATGCTATTTCGAGATAATGAGATACTAATTTTTGATGAACCAACTGCCATGTTAACCCCTCAAGAAATTGATGAACTTTTAAAAATTATGAAAAGTTTAGCGAGGGAAGGGAAATCAATTATATTTATTACTCATAAATTAAATGAAATTAAAATGGCAGCTGATCGATGTACTATTATTCGTAAAGGAAAGTATATTGATACTGTTAATGTTCAAAATGTTTCTAAAGAACAATTATCAAGAAAGATGGTTGGTCGTGATGTGAATCTTGTTGTTGAAAAAGAAATCTGTGAACCTGGTGAAATAGTATTAAAAGTAGAAAATCTTAATTATTCAAAAAGAGGAGTTAGCAAGAAGATTTTATCAAATATTAATTTTGAAGTTAAACAAAATGAAATAGTTTGTTTAGCAGGGATAGAAGGAAATGGGCAAAGCGAATTAATATATGCTATTACTGGAATGCTGAATGGATATAGAGGTAAAATCACTTTAAATAATAAAGATATTACAAATAGCTCAATACGTCAGCGAAATTTAGAAGGCATAGCACATATTCCTGAAGATCGTCACAAATATGGATTAGTTCTTGATTATAATTTAGCAGAAAATATGATTTTAAAAAATTATTTTACTAGGGATAATCAAAAATGGGGTTTTTTGCGTTTTGACTATATATATAAGCAGGCACAAATTTTGATTAAAAACTATGATGTTCGTTCAGGGCAGGGAGTGTATTCAAAAGTACATGAGTTATCTGGGGGTAATCAGCAAAAAGCTATTATTGCTCGTGAAATTAATAGTAATTGTGATTTATTAATTGCTGTGCAGCCAACGCGAGGTTTGGATATTGGAGCAATTGAATTTATTCATGAGCAGCTCATTCAATACCGTAATAATAGACATGCTGTTTTATTAGTAAGTTTAGAGCTGGATGAAGTTATGAGTATTAGTGATCGTATTTTAGTTATGCATGAAGGTCAAATAGTAGGAAATTTAGATCCTAAAAAAGTTAATGCTGAAGAATTAGGGTTATATATGTCAGGTTCTAAGCGAGGTGTAAATGATGAAAAATAAAGAATGGTTTAAATCATTTATCTCATCATTGATTGCTATTAGTTGTGGTTTGATTTTTGGATTATTAATCATGTTTTTAGTTGTTCCTAGTAATGCTTTGGAAGGTTTTTCTATTTTACTTAGAGGGGGAATCTATCGTGGAATAAAAAGTATTGGCGAAGTATTATATCTATCAGTTCCTATCATGATGACAGGACTTTCAGTTGCCTTTGCGTTTAAATGCGGCTTATTTAATATTGGAACACCAGGACAATATATAATTGGTGCTTTTGTTTCAATGTTTGCAGCTTTTAATCTAACTTTTATTCCAGATTCAATTCGTTGGCTTTTTGCAACTTTAGCAGGAGGAGTAGCTGGAGCCTTGTGGGCTAGTGTACCAGGAATACTCAAAGCATATCGGAATGTAAATGAAGTTATTTCAGGAATCATGATGAATTATATTGGGATGCTAATAGTGATTGAGGGTGTTAAGCAATATATGTATAATTCTACAGGGGCAGAATCATATTCAATCTCTAAAAGTTTAGCTGTTCCTAATTTAGGGTTAGACAAAATTTTTAGAGGTTCTAGTATTAATATTGGAACATTTATTGCAATTGGTGTATGTATAATTGCTTATGTTATAATGAATAAAACAACATATGGTTATGAATTAAAAGCTGCTGGTTATAATTCAAATGCAAGTAAGTATGCTGGAATGAATGAAAAGAAAAGTATAATCTTATCAATGATAATAGCTGGTTTTTTTGCTGGTCTAGGTGGTGCATTAGTTTATTTAGCAGGAACTGGTAGAACAATTAGTACAGCCGAGGTATTAGCAGCTGAAGGATTTAATGGAATTTCAGTAGCTTTATTAGGTTTTAATAATCCTTTAGGAGTAATTTTTGCAGCATTATTTATTGCTTATATTAATTTAGGAGGAAATTATGTTCAAGCAGTTAATATTGCAGTTGAAATAATTGATATTATAGTTGCTGCAATTATCTATTTTAGCTCTTTTACTTTATTTATTCGTTTATTTTTAGAAAAAAAGCGACGTTATAAACGAGGAGGAAAATAATGGATTTATTTTATTTTTTATTTAGACAAAGCTTGATGTTTTCAATTCCTTTATTAGTTGTAGCATTAGGAGGATTATTTAGCGAACGCTCTGGTGTTATTAATATTGCATTAGAGGGAATTATGATCTTTGGAGCTTTTTTTGGGATTTTGTTTATATATACAGCACAAAATAATAATTGGATGCAGGGACAATTGTTATTTTGGATATCTTTGATAATTTCTGGAATTATTGGAGGACTATTTGCTTTATTACATGCTTTTGCATCAATTAATATGAAAGCAGATCAAACCATTTCTGGAACTGCTTTAAACTTATTTGCACCAGCACTAGGTATTTTTATAGCTAAAACAATGTTTGGTGGTGTTAAAAGTATTCCTTTTACAAATGAGTTTTTAATAAAAAAAATCCCAATTTTATCAAATATTCCAATAATAGGCGAAATGTTTTTTAATGATTTTTATATATCTACTTTTATTGGAATCATCATTTTGATTTTTACATATGTTTTTTTATATAAAACTAAAACGGGTTTAAGAATTAGAACTTGTGGTGAGAATCCTCATGCTGCTGATGCAGCTGGAATCAATGTTTACAGGATACGTTATTTAGGAGTTGTTTTATCAGGCGTTTTAGCTGGAATTGGTGGATTGATCTATGTTATTCCTATTACAAGCGAATATTCAAGTACAGTAGCAGGATATGGTTTTTTAGCGTTAGCTGTTTTAATATTTGGAAATTGGAATCCTTGGCAAATTGCATTTTCAGCGATATTCTTTGCTGTTGCTAAAACTTTAGCAGTAACATATGCTTCAATTCCATTTTTATTAAATTCTGGAATTCCTGGAATTGTTTTTAGAATTTTTCCCTATCTTGCAACATTGATACTATTAGCTTTTACATCAAAAAATTCTGCTGCTCCAAAGGCAGCTGGTGAACCATTTGATAAATCAAAGCGATAAAAAGCAAAGTAATATTTAGCTTTTTATTTTAATAAATTGGTGTTTTAATTTTATTTTCTATTTTTTAGTGTATAATATATACATTAGATTTATAAAAGGAGTGTCATATGAAAAAAAGTTATCAGTTATCAGGATATACATTACATGTAATTCCAAGTAAGAAGTTCAAAAATATAACAATGTCATTAAAATTAGAGAATATATTAACTAAGGAAAATGTAACTAAAAGGTCATTATTAGCATTTATGCTAACAGGGGGGACTGAAAAATATCCTTCTACACAAGCTTTATCTAGTCATTTAGAAGATTTATATGGAATGAACTTTGGAACTAATTTAGCAACAAAGGGATTAGGACAAGTATTAAATATTTCAAGTGTATGTATTAATGAAGCTTTTTTGCCATATCAAGAGGATCTATTAAAACAGCAAATTAAATTATTTAGTGATGTTCTTTATCATCCTAATGTTCAAAATGGTAAATTTGATGAACAAACTTTTAATATAAAGAAAAAGGAATTAAGAGAACGATTAATTGTTCAAAATGATGATAAATTTATGTATGGTTTAAATCAATTATTTAAAAACATGGGTGAGGGGGGATTTTTATCAATTAGTAATAATGGATATATTGAGGAATTAGATAAAATTACTAATGAAGAATTATATCAATATTTATTACAATCAATTAAAGAAGATGTGAAAAATTTATATGTTGTTGGTGATGTGGATGAAAGTATTGTTGATGTATTTAAAGAAAATTTAAGTTTTTCAACAAATCCATCATTAATTCCAGTTGTAACTAATTTTAATTCTACTAAAACTAAAGTGCTTGAGATAATTGAAAGACAAGATATAACTCAATCTAAATTAAACTTAGGATACGTAGTAGATTGTAATTTTTTGGATGAGACAACTTATGCAATGACTGTTTTTAATGCAATTTTTGGTGGTTTTTCACAATCTAGATTATTTAAAGTCGTTAGAGAAAAGCACAGTCTTTGTTATTATATATCATCTAGTTATGGTGCATTTAGTGGTATCATGACAGTTAATGCTGGAATTGAAGGTAGTGATTATCAAAAAGCAAAACAGTTAATTGATGAGGAATTAAAGAATATTCAAAATGGTGATTTTAGTGATGATGAAATAAATTTAGCTAAATTAATGTTGAAAAGTTCACTTACTAAAACTAAAGATGAGCCAATGAGTTTAATTACATTAGCTTATAATCGTGATTTAACAGGCAAACAAGAATCAAATGAAGAATATCTTGACAAGATATTAAAGGTTACTAGGGAAGAAATAATTGCAGCAAGTAAAAAGGTGCATTTAGATACTATCTTCTTGCTTACAGGGAGTGATAAATAATGGAAAAATTATATTTTAAAACACTAAAAGAAACTTTGTATCATGAAACAATGGATAATGGTTTAGAAGTATTCTTACTTCCAAAACCTGATTTTGAAAAAACTTATGGTTTATTTACAACAAAATTTGGTGCTATTGATACAACCTTTGTCCCAATTAATCAAGATGAGATGATCAAGGTCGAAGATGGAATCGCTCATTTTCTTGAACATAAAATGTTTGATATGAATGGTAGTGATGCTTCAGATGAGTTTGCTAAACTTGGTGCAAGTACAAATGCTTTCACTTCATCAAGTCGTACTGCTTATTTATTTAGCACTACTACAAATGAATATCCATGTATTGAATTATTGTTAGACTTTGTTCAAAAATTAGAAATCACACCTGATAGTGTTGAAAAAGAAAAAGGTATTATTGGTCAAGAAATTAAAATGTATGATGATGATCCTGATTGGCGTGTTTATTTTGGTTCAATTCAAAATTTATACTGTAATCATCCTGTAGCTGTAGATATTGCTGGAACTGTAGAAACAGTAAACAATACTACTAAAGAAATGTTAGAACTCTGTTATAATACTTTCTATCATCCTAGTAATATGATGCTTTTTGTAGTTGGAAATATTGAAGCTGATAAAGCAATTTCTGTTATTAAGGAAAACCAGGCTAAAAAAGACTTTGAAGCAGCTAAAGAAATTGTTTGTCAAAAAAATATTGAGCCTTGTAATATCAAGACAAAAGAAGAAATATTGACAATGGATGTAGAGATGAATAAGATCATTGTTTCAATTAAAATAAATGAAATTTTAAATGATCCTAAACAAAAAATAAGACGTGAATTAGCAATTAATTTATTATTTGATTTATTATTTTCAAAAAGCGCTAAATTATACAATGAATGGCTTAACAAAGGAATAATTAATGATTCTTTTAGTGCTAACTTTACTCAAGAACGTGATTATGCTTTTATCCAAATTGGCTGTGATTGTGATGATTATCAAATTCTAAAAGATCATTTATTTAATTTGATTGAAAATTTTAAAGATATAGAAATTTCTAAAGATGATTTTGAACGAATTAAAAAGAAAAATATAGGTTTATTTATTAATTTATTTAATGGTCCAGAGAGTATTGCTAATTTATTTAGTCGTTATTATTTTGAAGGTACTAATGCATTGAATTTAGTAGATGAAATTGCCAAGATTACTCTTGATGATATTTATGAGATGTTTAAATATTTTGATTTAGAATATACAAGTACATGTATAGTTAAGAAAAAGTGAAATTATGTCAAATAACAAGCATGAATAATTGTTGACACTTGCTATGCTTGTGTTATAATAATTTTGGTTAGAGAGTAAATAAATTTCCACATCATAGATAAGGGAACCTGATTTAAATCACGGTGTTGAAAACCTATCATAGAATAGGGATCCTAAAGTGAATTTAAAGGTACCCACCTGTAATTAACAGGGAAATATCTAAAGCTCTCTACCTTTTTTCATATAAGGAGAAGAATAAAATGAGTGGTATAGATCCTAAATTGATTGCAAGAATCAATGAATTAGCAAAAAAGAAAAAAGAGGGTACAATTACATCTTTAGAATTAAAAGAACAAGAAAAGTTACGTCAAGAATATTTAAAAGCATTTAGAAGTGGTTTTAAACAACAATTGATGGGAATTAAAGTAGTTGATACTAAGGGAAATGATATAACTCCTCAAAAATTAAAAGATGAAAAATCAAAAAATTAAAGATATTTATAGAAACTTATTCAAATTTAGACATTTTTGTGTATAATAAGAATAAGTTTTTTATGTGCAAAAGGAGAATTAGAAATAAATGGAAACATCGACTTTATCAATCGCAGCTATACGTGCATTAGGTATCGATACTATTAATAAAGCCAATTCTGGACATCCAGGTATGGTTTTAGGTTCAGCACCTGCTGTATATACACTATTTACTAAGGAAATGAATTTTTACCATAAGCAGTCAAAATGGTTTAATCGAGATCGTTTTGTTTTGGCTTCTGGACATGCTTCAGCTTTGTTATATACAACGCTGCATTTATCAGGTTATCAAATTTCAATGGATGATCTAAAAAACTTTAGACAGTGGAATTCAATAACTCCAGGTCATCCAGAGTGCAATATTACTGATGGAGTAGATGCTTCATCTGGACCTCTTGGCCAAGGAATTCCTATGGCTGCAGGGATGGCATTAGCAGAAAAATTTTTAGCTGCTAAATATAATCGTGAAGGTTATGAAATAGTAGATCACTATACATTTGCTTTATGTGGTGATGGAGATATGCAAGAAGGGGTAACTTATGAAGCTGCATCATTAGCTGGACATCTTTCACTTGGAAAGTTAATTGTTTTATACGATGCTAATCAAATTACTCTTGATGGGCCTTTATCAATGTCATTTAGTGAAGATGTAAAAAAACGCTATGAAGCAATTGGATGGCAAGTAATCAATGTTAAAGATGGTAATGATATTAACGAAATTCAAAAAGCTATTCGTAAAGGAAAAAAAGAATTGTATAAACCTACTTTAATTATTGTTAATACTGTAATTGGTTATGGTTCAAGTAATCAGGGTACAAATAAAGTCCATGGTAATCCATTAGGTAAAGAAGATGGAAAAAATGCTAAATTATCTTATGGCTTCGATCATGAAGAATTTTATGTGCCAGAAGAAGTCTATGATGATTTTGCTAATACATGTATTAAAAGAGGAAAAAATCGTTTTAATAAATGGAGTCGTTTATTAAAAGAATATGAAAAAGCATATCCTGAATTAGCTAAAGAACTGCAAAGAGCTATTAATGGTGAATATTCTTTAGATATTGAAGAAATCACTAAAAAATACGTACCTGGATTTAATGACGCTACTAGAAATACTTCTCTTGAGCTGATTCAAGAAGCTGCTAAGCAAAATCCTACTTTTATGTCAGGGACAGCAGATTTGGCTTGTTCAACAAAAACGGAGATTATTGGTGAAAATTCATTTAGTGTTGAAAATTATGATGGCCGTAATTTGGTTTTTGGAATTCGTGAATTTGCAATGGTTGCCATGATGAATGGTATAACTTTACATACTGGTATAAAAGTATCAGCAGGAGGATTCTTAGTATTCTCTGATTATTTTAAAGCAGCTCTAAGAATGGCTGGATTAATGGAATTACCAATTATTATTCCACTTTCACATGATTCGATTGCAGTAGGTGAAGATGGACCAACCCATCAGCCAGTTGAACAATTAGTAATGCTTCGCTCAATTCCAAATGTTCAAGTTTTAAGACCAGCTGATGCTATTGAAACTGCTGCATCTTGGAAGATTGCAATGGAATCAAGCAAGAATCCAACTGCAATTATTTTAACAAGACAAAATGTCGCAACTATGGAACAAACTTCATGTGATGGTGTGAGTAAAGGCGCTTACATTGTTGGTAAAGAAGTTAATAAACTTGATGCAATTATTATTGCTTCAGGTAGTGAAGTTAGTTTAGCAATGGAAGCTAAAACAATTTTGTTAAATGAAAATATTGATGTTCGTGTAGTTTCTATGCCATCAATGGAATTATTTGAAAAACAAGATGATTCATATAAAGAAATGATTCTTCCTAAAAATACTAGAGCACGTTTAGCAATTGAAATGGCTAGTGATTTTGGTTGGCATAAATATGTTGGTTTAGATGGTAAAACAATGTCAGTAAATACATTTGGAGCAAGTGCCCCAGCTGATGTTGTAATTGAAAATTATGGTTTTACAGTTAATAATGTTGTAAAAAATATTAAAGAAATTTTATAAAGTGATGATTTTTCATCACTTTTTATTTATTTTTAAACATAATATGACAATTTCTATCATTTAATCTTGATAAAATGATAGGGGTGATAAAAATGAATACATATAAAATATATAAAATAAATCCAAATGTTAAAGATTTATTAAATCAATATCCAGAAATTAAAGAAAAAATTATTGAATTAGAACCTAAAAATATCTTTTTTACTAAACAAATGGAATGTCTTTTTAATAATAATGATGGTGTTAGTGACTTTATTGAATACAAACTAAATGAACGCTATGATTATTTGCGAGAAAGAAATACTCATATTATAAAAAATCAATTAACAAAAGAAAAAATCACATGTACTGTTTTTGATTATTATATAATTATTGAAGCAACCAAAAAATCCAATATATTCTTAGATATTTTGTATCAAATTTCCAAAAGTTATGTTATAATGAGTGAGCAAGTAAAAAATTTGGAGGTATAACTATGGTCTTAAATATAATTATAGGTGTAATTATTGGGGCAATTATCGGTTTCTTTGGAGCTCGTTATATGTTTAAAAAACAATTACGAAAAAATCCACCAATTAATGAAAAAATGATTCGTGCAATGTATATGGAAATGGGTCGTAAACCTAGTGAAACGCAAATTAGAAAAATTATGGCATCAGTCATGTCACAATACAAATAAGGGGAAGAGACCCTTATTTTTACTTTATGAAAATATTTATTACTAGACATTCAAAAACATTGTGGAATCAAGAAAAGAAACTTCAAGGATGGAAAGATTCGCCATTAACAAAAGAAGGAATCAATGATGCTTTATTACTAAAAAAGAGAATTAAAGATATATCAATCGATTATTGTTATAGTAGCCCAATTAATCGTGCTAAACAAACAAGTGAAATATTATTTGATCATGTTATCTTAGATGATCGTTTAAAAGAAATGAATTTTGGTATATATGAAGGTAAAAATATAGCAGAATTATTAAATGATAAACAGTATGATGATTTATGGAACCATCCTGATGATGATACAAGATTACCTGGCGGGGAATCATATAAAGAGGTTCAAAAAAGATTGTTAGATTTTATTGATGAAATATATAAAAAATATAGTGATAAAACTATTTTTATTACTATACATGGAATGTTATTTATTATTTTACATGGCTTGATGTTAGGATATAAAACATGTGATCTAATTAAAATCAATCAACATGTTGTTCGTGGCTGTTCTTTAAGTGAAGTTGAATATGATGGAGAAAAGTTTACTATTAAATATATTGGAGATGATTCTCATTTAGCAACCAAAGAAATTATTAGCTATAAATAATTGAAAAATTATTGTAAATAAAATAGTCATATCAAATTGATATGACTATTTTATTTACATCCAGCTTATTTTACTTTCAGTTCCTTGTTTAACTCGCTTTAAATTCTCGCAATGGCGGTAAACTAGTAATAAGATTATTCCTGCTGTAGCTAATTTACCAATTAATGATATATCTAAAAATGGAGTGGCTACTAAAACAGATAAAGAAGCTAATACTGATGATAGTGATACATATTTACTAATCTTCAATACTATAAAGAAAACTACTAAAGCAAGTATAGCACCTAAAGGGTTCACTGCTATAAAATAACCAATAGCAGTAGAAACAGCCTTTCCACCTTTGAAGTTAGCAAAAACTGGATAACAGTGACCAATAACACAGAATAAGGCACATATGTAAGGTGTATCTTCATTTAATGATAATAAAGAACAAAAATATCTAGTTAAAAACATTACTAGCAATGCCTTTGAAGCATCAAGAATAATAACTAAAACACCCGCTTTTTTTCCTAAAACTCTTCCAGTATTAGTTCCTCCTAAATTCCCTGATCCGTAGTTTCTAACATCTGTTTTATAAAAAAGTCTTCCAATTACTAATGCAAAAGGAATTGATCCATAAAGATATGCAAGAATTATTAAAAATATTGAAATCATAATTATCACCTGACACTTATTATATATTATTAGACCAAAAAAGCAATCTTTTTATCCCTTTCTTGTGTTAATGAAAGATTAATATGATAGAATTATAAATGATTATTTTTTAATAAACTGTTAAAAATACAATAACCTTTGAAAAAAAGCAACAATTTAGTTATAATGACAAAAGTGATTAAAGGAGGCAATTTATTATATGGCAGCTAAAAGTAATTATAATGAATCAAATATCCAAATTCTAGAAGGGCTTGAAGCAGTTAGAAAAAGACCTGGAATGTATATTGGTTCAACTGATGCTAGGGGATTACATCATTTAGTATGGGAAATTGTTGATAATGCAATTGATGAAGCTCTTTCAGGATTCGGTGATAATATCCAGGTAGTAATCTGTAAAGATAATAGTATTGAAGTTAGTGATCATGGACGTGGAATGCCAACAGGAATGCATGCTTCAGGAAGACCTGCTACAGAAGTTATTTTAACAATCCTGCATGCTGGAGGGAAATTTAATGAAGATGGTGGTTATAAAACATCAGGTGGTCTTCATGGTGTAGGAGCATCTGTTGTCAATGCTTTATCTTCATGGTTAGAGGTAACAATTTATCGTGAAGGTAAGATATGGTCACAAAGATTTGAAAATGGTGGAAGCAAAATTGGTAAACTTAAAGTAATTGGTAAAACAAATAAGACAGGAACAACAATTCATTTTTTACCTGATACTAATATTTTTTCAGTTCATGAATATAATTTTTCTACAATTAGTGAAAGATTAATGGAAAGTGCTTTTTTATTAAAGGGGATTAAAATTGATTTAAAGGATGAACGAAATAATAAAGAAGTATCTTATCAATATGATAATGGTTTAACTGCTTTTGTTGAATATTTAAATTATGAAAAAGAAATATTAAATCCAATTATTAATATTGAAGGTACTAATAATGGAATCGAAGTAGATGTGGCAATGCAATTTACAGCTGGTTATCAAGAGAATACATTATCTTTTGTTAATTTAGTTAGAACAGGTGACGGTGGAACACATGAAACTGGGTTTAGAGTTGCATTAACAAGAACTTTTAATGAATATGCACGTAAATATGGATTATTAAAGGAAAAAGATAAAAATTTAGAAGGAAATGATGTTCGTGAGGGGCTTTCAGCTATTATATCAATAAAAGTACCTGAACATTTTCTGCAATTTGAAGGACAAACTAAATCTAAATTAGGTACTCCTGAAGCCCGTAATGTAGTTGATAATGTTGTATATGAAAAATTATCTTTTTATCTTGAAGAAAATAAAGAAACTGCCGATACTTTAGTTAAAAAGATGATTAAAGCTGCTCAAGTTCGTGATGCGGCTAGAAAAGCTCGTGAAGCTGCAAGAAAAGGTAAAGGTTCTAAACAAGAACGTATTTTAAGTGGTAAATTAGCTCCTGCTCAATCAAAGGATAAAAAGCGTAAAGAGCTTTACTTAGTCGAAGGGGATTCGGCTGGTGGAAGTGCAAAACAAGGACGTGATCGTAAATATCAGGCAATTTTACCTTTACGAGGTAAAGTTGTTAATACTGAAAAAGCAGCGATGAGTGACATTTTAAAAAATGAAGAAATTGCAACTATCATTAATACAATTGGAGCTGGGGTTGGAGCTGATTTTAATGAAAAAGATAGCAATTATAGTAAAGTTATCATTATGACAGATGCTGATACTGATGGGGCTCATATACAAATACTTTTATTAACTTTTTTCTATCGTTATATGAGAGAACTAATTATTGCTGGAAAAGTCTATATTGCTTTACCACCTTTATATAAAATCTCTAAGAAAAATGGTAAAAAAGAAGATGCTATCTATGCCTGGGAAGACGACGAGTTAGAAGAAGCAAAAAAGAAAATAGGTCGGGGATATAATATTCAGCGTTATAAAGGACTAGGAGAAATGAATGCTAATCAGCTTTGGGAGACTACTATGAATCCCGAAACTCGAACTTTAATTCAAGTATCTATAGATGATGCAGCAATTGTTGAAAGACGAGTTTCTGTATTGATGGGAGACAAAGTTGAACCGCGACGAGAATGGATTGAGCAAAATGTTCAATTCACTTTAGAAGATAATTTTGCAATTGATTAAGGAGAAATAAAGCGTGGATAAAAAAATAATTATGTCATTAGAAACCATCATGGGCGATCGTTTTGCTAAATATTCTAAATATATTATTCAAGACCGAGCTTTGCCAGATGTTCGTGATGGTTTAAAACCTGTACAGCGAAGAATTCTTTACTCGATGTATAAAGAAGGTAATTTGTATACTAAACCATATCGTAAATCAGCTAAAACAGTTGGTAATGTAATTGGTAATTACCATCCTCATGGAGATACCTCTGTTTATGATGCTATGGTGCGTTTATCACAAGATTGGAAAATGCGTGCTCCATTAGTTGATATGCAAGGTAATAATGGTTCTATTGATAATGATCCAGCTGCAGCAATGCGTTATACAGAAGCCCGTCTTTCAGCAATCGCAGTTGAATTATTAAAAGATTTAGATAAAGAAACTGTTTTAATGTCACTGAACTTTGATGATACTGAATATGAACCAACGGTTTTACCAGCTGCTTATCCAAATTTGTTGATTAATGGAGCAACTGGTATTTCAGCAGGATATGCAACAGATATTCCACCTCATAATTTAGAAGAAGTAATTGAGGCAACTATATATCGAATCAAACATTCTAACTGTACACTAGAAAAAATTATGGAATTTATAAAAGGTCCTGATTTTCCAACAGGTGCAATAGTTGAAGGAAAACAAGGAATATTAAATGCCTTTAAAACAGGACGAGGAAAAGTAATTGTTCGAAGTAAAACTGAGATTTTAGAAGAAAAAGCAATGAACAAGATCATTGTTACTGAAATTCCGTATGAAGTAAATAAGGCTGAATTAGTTAGAAAAATTGATGAAATTCGTTTTAATCGAAGCATTGATGGAATAATAGAGGTTCGTGATGAATCTGATCGTAATGGACTTAGAATCGTAGTTGATTTAAAAAAAGATATTTCTGTGCAAAATACATTAAACTATTTATATAAAAATACCGATTTACAAAAAAATTATAATTATAATATGGTTGCTATTAAAGATAAACGACCTGTATTAATGGGAATCATTGATATCTTAGATGGTTATATTGATCATCAAATAGATGTAGTTACAAGAAGCTCGATTTATGATTTAAATAAAGCAAGAGATCGTAAACATATTGTTGAAGGATTAATTAAAGCTATATCTATTTTAGATGATGTTGTAAAAACTATTCGTCAATCTAAAGATAAAAGTGATGCAAAAAATAATTTAATTATTAAATTTGATTTTAGTGAAAAACAAGCTGAAGCAATTGTTATGTTACAATTATATCGATTAACCAATACTGATATTGTAACATTAGAAAATGAAAATACTGAATTAGATGAAAAGATTACATATTTAAATAACATTTTAGAAAGTGACGATGTTTTAAGAAAAGTAATCATTGATCAACTAAAATCAATTAAGAAAAAATATCCAATGCCTAGATTATCAAAAATTCGTGATGAAATTCAAGAAATTAAAATAGATGAAAAGGCCATGATCTTATCTGAAGATATTAACATTTCTATTACACGTGATGGTTATATTAAAAGAATTAGTAATCGTTCTATAAAAGCAAGTGAAGGAACACCTTTTGGTAAAAAAGAGAATGATTATTTAATATCAATGTATCAAGCTAACACATTAGATCATTTATTATTATTTACTGATGCTGGTAATTATTTATTTGTACCAGTACATAAAATTGAAGAGTTTAAATGGAAAGATGCTGGTAAACATATTAGTTATTTAGTTAAAGTCAGTTCAAATGAAAAAATTATTGGCAGTATTTTAGTAAAAGATTTTAATCTTCCTTTATATGTAATGTTAGCTACTAAAAATGGTCAAATCAAACGAACTTTATTAAAAGATTTTGAAGTTTCTCGTTACTCTAAACCACTAAAATGTATGGGATTAAAAAATGATGATAAAGTAATTGGAGTCAAATTAACTGATAATAATCAAGGTATCATTTTAACTACTAAGGCTGGTTATGGAGCAATGTATTCAGAACAAGAAATATCTATAACAGGAGTTAAGGCTTCAGGGGTTAAAGCTATTAATCTTAGAAATGATGAACTAGTAAGTTTAAATATTTTTGATCCAATGACTAATTGTTCTTTAATGATAGTTAGTGAAAATGCAGGAATCAAACGAATTAAAGTGGGAGACATTATACCATGTAATCGTGCTACAAAAGGTTCATTGTTATATAAAAATCCTAAATCTAAAATTATCTATACAAAAAAAGCTATAGTTGTTGATAATCAACAAAAAATAGTTATAACTCTAAATGATCAATCGACATTTGAATTTAAAGCTACAGATTACAATTATGCTTCTTTAGACCAAAAACCTACAGCTTTTACAAAACTTACTGATGGTGAATTTATTGAAGATATTTATCTAAATGAAGCAATTTCAACTGATCTTTATAATTTACATGTGGCAAAAGATATTTCGCCAAGTTTTTTTGAACAACCTAAAGAAAAAACACTGTTAGATGAAGTTGATGAATCTATAGTTGAAAGTAAACCATCTAAAAAGATTACTTCTTCTATGAAAAAAACCAAACCTGTTAAGTATGAAAAAATTAGTCTTGAAGATATTTTAAAAGAAGAAGAATTTTAAAATATCTTAACAGTTTAAACCGTAAAAATAATTTTACGGTTTTTCTTTCATATGTTCTTTTAGTAACTTTATTAGGGCTCTTTTTTCAAGACGTGATACATAGGAACGAGAAATATTTAATTTTTTAGCAATTTCTTTTTGGGTATATTTTTTTGTGTTATTTAAGCCATAACGCATAATTAAAGTTTCTTTTTCTCGTGGCTCTAAAATTTTGAAATAAGTAGTAAATTTATCTAAAGTATCCTTTTTATCAACGATATCTATAAATTCTTCTTGTTGATCTGCAATAATATCACCAAGTACAATTTCACTACCATCTTTATCAATTCCAATTGTTTCATTTAATGAAACATCTAGATTTGTTTTTTTATTTGTTCTTAAATGCATTAAAATTTCATTTTCGATACATCTTGATGCATAAGTAGCTAGTTTTGTTTTATGATTCTGTTTATAACTATCTACAGCTTTAATTAAACCTATTGTTCCAATCGAAATTAAATCTTCTTGTAAATCTTTGCTATTTTCATATTTTTTAGCGATATGAGCAACTAAACGTAGATTTCTTTCTATTAAAATATTTCGTGCTTCTTTATCGCCATTAAAAAACAATTCTAGATATTTTTCTTCTTCCTTTGCAGTTAAAGGGATTTCAAAAGATTTTGATTTTATATATGATAGAAAAAAACCATTGGTTAATAATGAGAACAATATTGAAAACATGAATTTCACCCCTGATACATATATATTGTAAATCTTTTATTTTAGGACAAAATATTTATAAATTGTTCATTTTATTTACTTTAAAAGTAATACAAAATAGGGTACAATGGGTATAGTTTGAAAAGGAGAATATATGAGTGAAGAAATAAGATGTTTTGGCTGTGGGGCCATAATTCAAAGTGATGATGAAAAAAAGATTGGTTTTGTTCCTAAAAATGCTTTGAATAATGATAAGGTTTTATGCAAGCGATGTTTTCGTTTAAAGAATTATCATGAACTACAAAAAACCAATCTTACAAGTGATGATTTTTTAAATATTCTTCAAGAAATTGGAAATCATGACTGTTTAGTTGTTTATTTAATTGATCTTTTTGATTTTAATGGAAGTTTGATAAGTGGTTTACCACGTCACTTAAACAATAATGATATTTTAGTAGTAGGAAATAAACGTGATGTTTTACCAAAATCTTTAAAAGATATTAAAATAATTCATTGGTTACGAAGACAATTAAAAGAAATTGGAATTAAACCAATTGATGTATTATTATCGAGTGGAGTAAAAAATTATAATTTAGATCTATTGATTAATAAAATCAATGAATATCGACATGGTCGTAATGTCTATATCGTTGGTGTTACAAATGTTGGAAAGTCTTCATTAATAAATGCCTTGTTAAAACATTATGGAACTGGTGATGATACTTTAATTACAACTAGTGAATTTCCTGGCACAACACTAGATCTAATTGAAATACCATTAGATAATCAAAGTTATTTGTATGATTCACCTGGTATAATTAATCCTCATCAGATGGCGCATTTAGTTAAAACTGAAGATTTAAAAACAATTATACCAAAGAATGAACTAAGACCTATTAATTATCAATTGAATGATAAACAAACTTTGTATTTTGGAGGTCTAGCAAGAATGGATTTTATAAAAGGAAAACATTGTTCTTTTACATGTTATTTTCCTAAATTATTGAAAATTCATCGTACTAAACTAGAAAAAAGTGATGATCTTTATAATCGTCACTTAACTTTAAAGCCAGAGATAGAAACAATTAAAAATATTAGCGAAATGAATACTTACAATTTTAAACTACCTGATTATAAAGTTGATTTGGTAATTTCTGGTTTAGGATTTATCAGTGTAAACTGTCCTGATGGAAATGTGAGGGTTTATGTACCTAAAGGTGTTGGGGTATTTATTAGAGAAGCGTTAATTTAGAAAGGAATATAGTGATGTTAACAGGTAAACAAAAAAGATATTTAAGAGGATTAGGACATAATCTTAATGCTATTTTTCAAATTGGAAAAGATGGTGTTCATCAAAATCAAATTGAAGGAATTGATGATGCATTAGAAGCTCATGAATTAATTAAAATAAAGATTTTAGAATCTTGCAGTGAATCAAAAAATGAGGTTGCAATTGAAATTAGTATGAAAACAAAAGCTGATGTTGTTCAGATATTGGGAAGAACGATTTTATTATATCGTCCAAGTGAAAAAGGAATATATAAATTGCCATGATAAAAATTGGGATTTTTGGAGGAAGTTTTGATCCAATCCATCGCTCTCATATTCGTGTAATTGAAGAAGCCTTAAGACAGTTACAACTAGATAAAATATTAGTTATTCCAACGGCAAATAATCCTTGGAAGGACTCAGTTGGCGCTACTAAAAAACAACGTTTACAGATGTTGGAGATTGCATTACAACGATATCGTAATGTAGAAATTTGTCGTTATGAAATTGATCAAGATGGAAATGATAAAAATTATACTATTGATACAATTAATCATTTAAAAACAATCTACCCTAAAGAACAGCTTTATTTTATTATGGGAATGGATCAGGCTAGTCTATTTCATAAATGGAAAGATGCAAAGATAATAAGTGAATTAGTATCATTAGTAGTATTTGAACGAATTGGTTATCAAACAAACAAAAATTTAAATAAATATAATTTTATTAAATTAGAATTAATTGCAAGTGACGATGCAAGTAGTGATATAAGAAATGGAAAGCTTCATGCTTTATTACCTGAAGTTTTAAAATATATTGTGATTAATGGAATTTATTTGGAAACAATCGTTAAAACTAAAATGTCAAACAAAAGATATTTACATACTATAAGTATGGCAAAATTAGCTAAGGAAATTGCTAAAAGTAATGGATTAAATGAAACAAAAGCATATGTTGCTGGAATGTTACATGATATTGCTAAAGAAATGCCACATGATCAAGCTTTATCTTTAATGAAGAAGTATTTTCCTGATTATATTGATAAGCCTGAGGCAATTTGGCATCAATGGCTATCAGCATATTTAGCTAAAACAGAATATTTAGTTGATGATCCAGAAATTTTACAAGCAATTAGACATCATACAACTGCTTCAATTAATATGTCAAAATTAGATATGTGTATATATGAAGCTGATAAATATGATCCAAGTCGTGATTTTGATTCTTCTAAAGAAATAGCTTTATGTAAAAAGGATGTTATAGCTGGATTTAAATTATGTTTAAAAGATTTTTATGATTTTTCAATGAAAAAAAATCGTGAAATAGATAATTGTTTTTTTGAAATTTATAATAAATATGTAGAAGGAGATATTAATGAATAAGTTAGAAATTATTATAAAAGCTTTAGATGATAAATTAGCAAAGGATATTGTAGCTATTGATATGCAGATGGCTAGTCCGATTTTTGATACATTTATAATATGTTCAGCTACTAGTGAACGTTTAATGAGCGCTCTTAGAGACAGTGTTGAAGAAAGCATGGATAAAAATGGTTTTGTAGTTAAAAAAATAGAAGGACGTCGTAATAGTAAATGGTTATTAATGGATTATGGAGATATAATTGTCCATATCTTTGATGAAAATGAAAGAGAAAGCTATAATTTAGAGAAACTATGGTCTGATATGCCAAGAATTGATGTTTCTGAGTATTTAAAATAATGTCATATGAAAATTTTGCTTATTATTATGATAGTTTAATGGACGAACAGTTTTATCTTGATTATTACAATTTTATAAATGAACATGCTGATTTCAAGAGTATTTTAGAACTTGGGTGTGGTACTGGAGAAATTGCCATTCGTCTTGCTAAGGATAATAAAGAAATATATGCTACTGATCTATCAAAAGACATGTTAGAAGTAGCACGATTAAAAGCTTTAGATGCAAATGTTAATTTAATGCTTGGGCGTGTTGATATGACTGATTTTAAAACAGATAAAGCAGTAGATTTAATTCTGTGTTTATGTGATTCAATTAATTATGTTTTAAGTAAGAAAAAAGTATTTCAAACTTTTAAAAATGTTTATGAATCTTTAAAATATAATGGCACTTTTATTTTTGATGTTGATAGTCTTTATAAAATGGATTATATTCTTGATGGTTATTTTGAAGAAGAAGATGCAGAAGACTTTTATTTTAAATGGTCAGTTAAAAAAGTTGCTTTAGGAAAAGTAGAACATTTTGTAGAAATAATTGACAAAGAAAATAATGAGCACATAAAAGAGATTCATCTTCAACAAACTTATAGCATTGAAGAATATTTAACAATGCTTAAAAAAGCTGGATTTAATGATATTGAATATTATGGTGAATTTGAAAAATATCATGATGAATCACAAAGAATTATTTTTATTTGCCATAAAAGAAGGGATAGTAAATAAATGATTGGAATAATTGGTGCAATGGAAGAAGAAGTTGCCGCTATTAAAGAGTATATGCATATTATAGATACAAAAAATATTCTTGATTGTATCTTTTATCAAGGAATGATTGAAAATAAAGAAGTAGTGTTATTACAAGGCGGAGTTGGAAAAGTCAATGCTGCTATATGTACTACTTTATTGTTAACTAATTATCAAATTGATATGGTCATAAATATTGGTTCTGCTGGAGGGCTTTGTTTAAAGCAGGAGGTTGGTGATATTGTTATTTCTAATGAGGTGTGTCAATATGATTTTGATATCACTGCATTTCCTAACCGTATATTAGGAGAAGTACCTGGTTTACCACCTCGAATTAAAGCTGATGAAGATTTAATAAATAAAGCTAAAATATTTTTAGAAAAATTAGATCTTAATTATGAAATCGGTTTAATTGTTTCTGGGGATAAATTTGTTGCTGATAATAAAACTGCTGAATATATAAAAAATAATTTTAAGGATGCTAAATGCTGTGAAATGGAAGCTGCTGCTATTGGACAAACATGTTATAAGTTTAAAACGAAATTTATTATTGCTCGTTCATTAAGTGATATTTTTGGTAAAGGTGATTCAGCAGTTCAATTTGATGAATATTTAAAAAAAGCCGCAAAAGCTTCTGCTAAGATGTGTGTGGCTCTAATTAAGGATTAGATAAATGAAAAAAATAGAATTATTAGCTCCAGCTGGTAGTTATGAGGCTTTGGTTGCAGCTGTTCAAAATGGTGCTAATGCAATTTATTTAGGTGGAAATGCATTTAGTGCCCGAGCTTTTGCTACTAATTTTAGTCGTGAGGAATTAAAAAAAGCTGTTATTTATGCACATTTAAGAAATGTTAAAATATATGTGACAGTTAATACATTATATGAAGATAATCAATTCGAAAATTTAAAAGATTATCTTTTGTTTTTAGCGGCAATAGATGTTGATGCCTTAATTATTCAAGATATTGGTTTAATGCATTTTGTAAAAAAATATTTTCCTGATTTTGAAATACATATGTCAACTCAAACAAGCATTTACAATCTTTCAGCTGTAAAATATTTTGAAGGGCTTGGAGTTGATAGAATTGTTTTAGCACGTGAAAATAGTATTGAAGAGATAAAAAATATTTGTAATAATACTGATTTAGATATTGAAGTATTTGTTCATGGGGCACTTTGTATGTCATATTCTGGACAATGTTTAATGTCTAGTATGATTGCTAAACGAAGCGGTAATAAAGGAGCATGTGGGCAGCCATGTAGATTAGCTTATAAATTAGAGAAAGATGGAAAAAATCTTGATAGTGTTCCAAGTTATTTGTTATCACCAAGAGATCTATGTACACTAGATAATATTGGTATCCTAATTGAAGCAGGAATTACTTCTTTTAAAATAGAAGGAAGAATGAAACGTCCAGAATATGTCGCAGTTATTGTTAAACAATATCGTGAAGCAATTGATGTCTATTTAAAAAAACAAGAGTTAAATGATGTTAATAATCGAATAATTGAAATGAAACAAATGTTTAATCGTGGTTTTACTAAGGGATATTTGTTACATGATAATAATTTTATGGCTAAAGAATATCCTGGTAATCGAGGAATTGATTTAGGAACTGTAGTAGATTATGACAAAAAAAGAAAAGTAGTCAAAATAAAACTATTAAATAGAGTTAAGCAAGGAGATCGAATCAGTTTTAAAAGTACTGATTTTGTAAGAACAATTACTAAACTATTTTTAAATCAAAAATTAGTAAACCAGGCTAATAAAAATAGTATTGTTGAAATTGAATTAAACACAGCAGTAAAAAAGGGAGAATCAGTCTATAAAATAATTGATATTGAATTAATTGAAAAAGCAAAAACAAGCTATCAAAAAGAGCAGATTAAAAATCCAATTACAATGCACTTTAGTGGTCATATAAATAATTATGCAACACTTAAAATATATTATCGAGACACTATAATTGAAATTAAATCAAATCAAGTTATTGAAGCTGCCACTAGTGCCCCTTTATCAAAGGAACGTATTAAAAATCAGTTAGCAAAACTTGGAAATACCATTTTTGTTGCTGAAAAGATTAATATAGAATTTCCTGAAAATGCTTTTTTAAGTCTCAAAGAAATTAATGAAATGCGACGACGGGCAATTGATAAATTAATTGTTTTATTAACATCTACTAAAAAACATAATATCAATATCGTAGAAAACAACAGAATTCTTACTAATAAAACAATTAAAGGTATTTATGTTCGTGTGCATTCATTAATACAATTAAATGCCTTAATTGATCAAGATATTAAAGGATATTATTTTCCTTTATCAAAACATCTGGATGAAGCTATTCAATTAGCTAAAAAGCATCAAAAAAAAGTCATTCCTTTTATTAATTTTTTAAATAATGAAAAACAGTTAATGAACTTTAAGAATAGTAATAGTTATCAAGAAATAGATGAGATTTTAGTTGGTGATTATGGTGCTTTAAAAATATTTAATGATAAAAAATGTATTTTAGATGCAACATTTAATCTTTATAATAGTTATGCTTTAGAACACTTCAAAGATTATAATGCTATTCTATCTTTAGAAATGAGTAAAAAGCAAATTAATAATTTAACTAATATCTCACAAAACATTACTATGATAGCTTATGGTAAAACTATTAATATGCATATAAAACATTGTTTAATTAGTGAGCATTATTTCAAAAGAAAAAAAATAGGATGTAATAAGTGCAAAGAAGGAAATTATAAATTAGTTGATCGTAAAGGGGAAAAATTTGAAATTCAAACTGATGAGTTATGTAATAATTTAATTTATAATAATCATTGTATATATATTAAGAATCTTGATACTTTAAAAGTAGATTACATTCTTCTATCTTTTTTAAACGAAGATGCTAAAACAGTAAAATTTATTTTTGAAGAATTTAAACATATCTTATCTGATGAAAATCGACAAATACCTGCTTTTATCAAGCATACGAGCGGATATTATAATGATTAATTATCAAATTTTATAAATTTTTATTATGCTTTGTCGAAAATAATTATAAAAATTCAAAATTTTATTGAAGAATAGTAAGGGAAATGCTAAAATTTATTTATTGGAGGTATGGAGATGATAGATAAAGATTTAGCAGCCAGATTAAAGTCGTATCGAAATTTCAAACACCTTACACAAAAAGAAGTAGCTAAGTATTTAAAGGTACCACATTCTGCTATATCTGACATTGAAAATGGAAAAAGAGATATAACAGTTGGAGAACTTAGGATTTTTTCTAATTTGTATGGTCGTAGTGTTGAAGAAATTATGAGTGGTAAAAAGTATGATTATTATAATATTGCTAATATCGCTCGACTTTTAACGGAATTACCTGATGAAGATTTAAAAGAAGTAATGTTTATTATTGAATATAAACGTAAACGTAATGAAGAAAGAGAAAAATAAGGTGAAATTTCACCTTATTTTAGTATTTTTTTTAAATTCTTCTAACACCAGTATGCCTTCTTCTAAAACTTTTTTACTACATTCCTCAAAAGTAATGCTATGATAAAATTTAACATCAACATAATTATTAACAATTTTAACAATTGCATATGTTCCAAACCCATAACTATTTCGATTTATCATTACACTACCAGGATTGATAATTAATTTATTATCAACTATATTATATGCTGGTACATGAGTATGTCCATGAAAAGCAATATCAAGATTATTTTTTTTCATATATGATATTAATTCTTCATTTCCATGATAAATATTAAAATTATTACCATGAGTAATTAAGCAATTATAATTTTCAACTTTAAAAACTATATTTGTATCAAAAACACCTGGTTTATCATGATTTCCTTTAACAACAAGATATTTATTTAAAAGAGGATCATTTTTCTCTAATGATGAATCTCCACAATGAATATAGTAATCCATATTAGGATAGTGATCGGTTATTTTTTTTAAAAGATCATTTTGTAGGTGAGTGTCACTTATAATCAAAAGTTGCATATATTTCACTTCCTTTGTTAATAATTTTACTATATTAGCTAAATATATTACTTTTTTATAAAAAATAATATCTAAATTAGTAAATTATATTGTTATAAATTATAGTGGAAAAATGATCTAAAATCAATTAGATACGAAAAAAAAGATTTAAGAAAGTGTTTACATCTTACAATATTCGTTGTAGAATTATAATAAGTAGAAAAAAGGAGTGAATTATAATATGAAAACTATTTTATTAGTGTGTTCAGCTGGTATGTCTACTAGCTTGTTAGTAACAAAAATGGAAAGCGCTGCTAAAGAAGCTGGTGTTGATTGTAAAATTTTCGCTTTACCTTTCTCTGATGCTCCAAGGGTATTGGAAGAAGTTGATTGTATATTACTTGGACCACAAGTTAGATTTCAAAAAGCTGCTATTGAAAAATTAGCTGCAGGACGTAAAGCAGGAGCTATTCCTGTAGATGTTATTGATATGAGAGATTATGGGACAATGAATGGTAAAGCTGTATTTGATACTGCAATGAAAATGATTGGTTAATAAAGCTGGATTAAGTTAAAAGTGGGAAAGCGGGCGTTTTTTATAATGCCCTTTTTATACGTATTTAATAAAGGAGAAAAATAGAATGAAAACAAGAATTATGTTAATATGTGCAGCTGGTATGTCTACTAGTTTATTAGTAACAAAAATGATTAAGGCAGCACAGGAATTAGGAGAAGAAGTAGAAATCTTTGCTTTACCTTTCAGTGAAGGTGAGAAAATTATTAGTACAGTTGACTGTATATTACTTGGACCACAAGTTAGATATGCTAAACCAGAAGTTGAAAAAGCTATTAAAGAAACTGGTAAAAATATTCCTTTTGATGTAATTGAAATGAAAGATTATGGAATGATGGATGGTAAAGCTGTTTATAATTTTGCTAAGAAACTAATGAATAAATAGTATATTCTTAATTTGAAACCGAAGACAGCAATATCATTAAGTTAAGAATTTAATGACAGTTGAGGAGTACATAATAATGTACCTCTCTTTTTTTATGATAAAATTATTTGAGTTTCTTTAAAAATGTATTGAATTACTGCATTAAGAAAATAGCTGAAGTTCTCTCATTCTTTTGTGAAAATCTTGCTGCTGATTTCACACGCAACAGAATACTTACTCTCGAAACGACTTTGAAAAATGTCATTTGTATAGAAATAGGTTCTTTAAAAGATGAACTTCTCAAACTCAATGATTTCTCTTTAAAAACTCCTACTGCTTCAGTATCTGTGTAGGCTAACACTATTTAATAGTTCCGATAAAAAAACTCATAGGGATAAATTATTTAAGAGTTATAGTCATAGATTACTGGCAATAGGTGGTAGTGAATTACCAATTGATAATACGATATATGATGAGAAAACTACATAGGACCAATCTATGGTATGAATTTCACTGCAAAGTTGAAAGATTTAAAATAACTGATGATACATATGAATGTATTATTATTAATCTTGATAGAGATGAATTCACCATGCTCTTTTATTTTGGTTTCAATTATCTTAATCTTGTTTTGTTATGTTATTAGTAAATAAGTTTGTAATATTTTTTGACTATTAACAGTAATATTTGATTATAAAAATTTGATTTCAAAAGTAATCCTCCTGATTATTTTGTATAAAATAATAGGAGGAAAATTATATGAGTGAAGTAATTAATCACCAAAATGATTTAGTTAAATTTAATAATGATCTTTTCTTTAAATATCTTCTTTCCAGAGATACTGCTGAATCTAGAATGTTAAGAAAGTACATCGTTAAACT